>DASTSG010000059.1:0-18095 GCA_035760805.1 Pseudolabrys sp. | reverse complement strand
GCGCTTCTCGAAGGCGCCGAGGATGCCCGGGCGACGGCGAGCGGCATGGCGGCGGTCACCTCGGCAATGCTCTGCTATCTCAACGCGGGCGACCACGTGCTTTCCTCGCAGGCGCTTTTCGGCTCGTGCCGCTACATCGTCGAGACGCTGCTGCCGCGCTACGGCATCTCCTCGACGCTGGTCGACGGGCGCGACCTCGACGCGTGGAAGAAGGCGATCCGGCCGAACACCAAGATCGTCTTCCTCGAGTCGCCCTCCAATCCGACGCTCGAAGTGATCGACATCAAGGCGGTCGCCGAAATCGCGCATTCGGTCGGCGCGCTCCTGATGGTCGACAATGTCTTCGCGACGCCGATCCTGCAGCGTCCCTTCGATCTCGGCGCCGACATCGTCGTCTATTCGGCGACGAAGCACATCGACGGCCAGGGCCGCTGCCTCGGCGGCGTCATTCTCGCCTCCGAGAAATTTATCATGGACCACGTCCATCAAATCATCCGGCAGACCGGTCCTTCGATGTCACCGTTCAACGCCTGGGTGCTGCTGAAAGGACTGGAGACGCTGGCGGTCCGCGTGCAGCGGCAGACCGACACCGCGGCAGCCGTCGCCGTCGCGCTGTATGACCACAAGAAAATCGAACGGCTGATCTATCCCGGCCGCCCGGATCACCCCCAGGCAGAGATCGTGCACAAGCAGATGCGGGCGGGATCGACGCTTTGCTCGTTCGAGGTCAAAGGCGGCAAGGCCGGCGCTTTCAGGTTTCAGAACGCGCTCAAGCTCGTGCGCATCACCAACAATCTCGGCGATGCCAAGAGCCTGGTCACGCATCCCACCACGACAACCCACCAGCGGCTGACCCCCGAGCAGCGCGCCGAGCTTGGAATTGGCGACGGACTGATCCGCTTCTCCGCCGGACTGGAACATCCCGACGATATCGTTGAGGATCTGCTGCAGGCGCTGGACGCCGTCTGACGGGAAAAACTCCGCTTCAGCGCGCGGAGGATGCCGTTGACGCTGCAGTCACCGGCCGCGTCGCAGCCTCGGCAATGGCGCGGCCCAGACCCCTGGCGAGACAGGCATAGCTCCAGTCATTCATGTGCAATCCATCGGGCGAGGAGATCACTGAAAAGGGCAAGTGATCGACGTCGTGCCAGCGTCGCATGACCTCGAAACGACGGAAGAGATCGACATTCTCCTGCTTCGCCGTCAGGGCAATCAGGTCGACCATCTGCTCGGCGTCGGCTTTGGCAATCACCTTTGGTGTGAACTGCGGATCGATTAGCACAACGTCCGCGCCAATCTTGCGGATGCGATCGAGGCCGTCGCGAATTGCAGCACCATGATCGGCAAACGGATGATGGCGCAGAACGGAATTGGTCCCGAGCTGCCACAGCACAAGATCCGGCTTCTCCGCGATGACCGCGCGGGGAAAACGCCGCAGCATGTCGAGAATTTCTTCGCCGCTTACGCCACGGTTGAGCACCGTAATTTCGCTGCGAGGAAATTTCTGGCGAAGGTCGATCGCGAGCCGGTTCGGATAGTTTGCCGCGGGTGAGCTCGCGCCCGCGCCTGCCGTCGATGATGAGCCGATGGCAACAATTTTCAGCGGCGCGCCGGCGGCAAGCTTTTGCGAGACACGCGGGAGAGGATTTTCCAGGCGAATGACATCGAGCGGTACATCGCAGCGCGGCATTTCTGTTTCGGCGCGCGCAACCGACAGCAAGCTCAGCGCACTGAGCACTGCGGCAACACCCAGCGATCGACTCGCCGGTTTGGTCAAAGCACCCTCAATGTCGATACCCCGTACGCTATCGCTCGCCTATTGCCGGAAGCGGTTTCACCGGCCTCGTCGTTTCGCTGACGAGATCGGCCAACAACCGGCCAATACAATCATGAACCCGCCTGGCGACATCCAGTTTATTCGTCGCCGAATGGAAATCAAACGTGCCCATCTCGGTCCACAACTTCATAATCGCGAAGCGATCGAGCAGCGGAATTTCTTGCTGCAGTGCAACCCAACGCATGTCCTCAAGGTAGCGGGAAAGAGCGATCATCGACTCGGTACGCGGACTGTATTGCGCGTTGACCAGAATGACGTCCGCACCTGCCAGGCGCGCCAAATCAACGCCTTTGTTCAGCGCGGCGCTGAAATCGTCGGGATCGATACCGAGCATCGCGTCAACTGTGCCGGTTTGCCACACCACCAACGCGGGCTTGTTTGCCGCCAGCGCCGCCGGCATGCCTTCGATCATATCGGCAGCCGTGCGGCGCAGCTTTATGTCGGTTGCCAATGTTACAGAGAGGCCGGGGAACTTCTCTTTGAGCGCCGCCCGCAGGCGCACCGGGTAGGCGTCACGGCCGCCATTAGGCCCCGGCAAGGTTGACGAGCCGGCGCCGACGACGAGCACATCAAGCTTTTTGTTCGCAAGCGCTTTAGCGACATGCGGCAGCGGGAAATCCGCGTCAATCAAACTTTCGCCGACGCGGCACTCTTGCGGATCTTCGGCCAAAACCGGAAGAACGGCGGCGACAAATGCAACCGATGCAAGACACAGCGTCCACGGCCGTCTCATGCGCCGCCCCCGGCAAACCCGTGCTTCGCGACCGGCGGCCGCGAACCCGGGCCCTTGCGTTCCATCGATCTATACCACGAAATCAGCCATGCGACCCCCACCATAATGGCGATGCCAAGGGCACTGACGATAACCTGCATGAATATGCGATTGGAGACCTCGGTGAAGATAAAATGCCCGGCAAACGACAGGAACACGCCAAGGCAAAACGTCTCCAGCGAATGCTGGCCGCAGACGATCATCGGCCAAAAAACGGCAGATTTTAGAGCCGGCCAGTTGCGCGGGACGAACCAGACGGCAACCACCGCAAGCGAAAAGAAATGCAAAATACGCAGGACGTCGAGATTCGTCTTGTCGATCGGGTAGATCGTATCGCTAATGAAATGCGGCACATAGACTACAAATCGCGGGAAGTACCATGTCATCGCGATGCAGAACGCAAACACCAGATACGCCAGAGCGAGCGCGAGCGTGACCGGCGAATTGATCCAGCGTGACAATTTTTGCGCGCCGCCAAGCGCACACCATGCGCCGAATACGAACAGCAATTGCCACGCAAGCGGATTGAACACCCAGACGCCATTCGGATAGGCGGGGATGTTCCAGTTGAATTTCCAGACCAGCGCGTAAAGCACCGCCGATGCCAAAAGGCCCAAGGACGGGCGTCGCAAGAGCAGCAATAGAATCGGAGAAAATCCGGCCAGCAACACGATGTACAGCGGCAGCACATCCATGTTGACCGGCTTGAACTTGAGCAGCAGCGCCTGAAGAATCGTCACGTCCGGATTCCGCAGAAAATTCAGCACGCCCATTTCTTCGGTATAGAGCGGATTATTGAAGCTCTGCACGACGTAAGCGATCTCGGCGAGGTAGATCGCAAACAGGAACACATGCGCCACGTAGATCTGCCAAGCACGCTTAAGCACACGCGCGCTTGAAACGATGAACCCGTGCTCTTGCATTGCGCGGCCGTAAACAAAGGCCGCGGTGTAACCGGAAATGAAGACGAAGATTTCGGTGGCGTCGCTGAAGCCGTAATTGCGGATGGTAATCCAGCTCACGGCATTCGACGGAATGTGGTCGAGGAAGATGAGCCAGAGGGCAAGACCGCGGAACAGGTCGAGCCGCAAATCGCGTTCGGTCGAAACCGGGGGCATGAGCGGCTTTTCTTTAGTGCGGCCTTTCAGCCATACTCGGGTTGCAGGACTTTGTGGCAATGCCTAGGCAACGCATCCCGATATAAGCATGTACCGCGCAGTTACCAGAAATATCGAAGTGACCGTCAAGCCGCGCTTCATTTCCGACCGATCCTCGCCCGAAGACGGCTATTACTTCTGGGCCTACACGATCGATATCAGGAACAGCGGGCATGAAACGGTGCAGCTCAAGACCCGGCATTGGCGGATTACCGACGCGATGGGGCGCCAGCAGGAGGTCAAAGGGCCGGGAGTTGTCGGCGAGCAACCCGTGCTCAAGCCCGGCGAGTCCTTTGAGTATACCAGCGGGGTGCCGCTGCCGACCCCATCCGGTTTTATGGTCGGCAGCTATGGAATGGTAACCGCGGCCGGGGAGCGGTTCGACATCGACATTCCCGCGTTCTCGCTCGACTCGCCGGAGACCGAGCGCACTATCAATTGATACCCTTCGATCGGTCCGGACCCCCGCCCGGATCGGCTTCAACCTCCGCCGGCGCAAACCTGTAGTTTGCACTGCAGAATTCGCAGGTGACCGAGATTTCTCCATTCTCCACCATATGGTCGCGGTCGTCCTGCGAAAAGCTCTTGAGCATGGCCGCCACATTCTCGCGCGAACACGAGCACTCTGCCCGTATGTCCATGCCGCGGAACACTCGCACCCCGCGCTCGTGGAAAAGCCGATACACAAGGCGCTCACTCGACAACGCCGGATCAATCAGTTCGACATCCTCGACCGTATCGACAAGCGCGCGGCCTTCCACCCACGCATCGTCTTCCGGTACTTCATGCGGCGTGATCCCTTCCGGCGCATCGCCGGGATCAAGATCGGCCACGCGCGCACGTTCCGATGCTTCCGGCAGGAATTGCAGCATGATGCCGCCTGCACGCCAGCGATGACTCGCACCTTTGCCGTTGCCGGCACGCAGCTCTTCCGCCACTGCGAGTCGTACGCGCGTCGGAATCTGCTCCGAGCGCAAAAAATATTCGTGAGCGGCGTCCTCGAGTCCGCCGCCATTCAGTGCGACAAGCCCCTGGTAGCGGTTCATTGACGGACCTTGGTCGATCGTCATCGCCAGATGCCCGGCACCGAGCATTGCACCACCGCTCAGCTTGCCGGCCGCGATTGCCTCCGCAACGCGGTTTTCGTCGAACCGCGCACAGGCTCGCACTCTGTCCGGGGTGGAGAAATCGACGACCAGCATGCGGACGGGTCCGTCGCTTTGCGTCTGCAGGATGAAGCGGCCATCGATCTTCAATGCCGAGCCGAGCATGACGGTCAGCACCACCGCTTCCCCGAGCAGCTTCGCTACAGGCGGCGGATAAGCATGCCGCTCCAGGATCTCATCGATGACCGGTCCAAGCCGGACCACGCGCCCGCGCACATCGAGCGCGGCCACTTCAAACGGCATGACCGTATCGTCGGTCGAGGTCGGAGACGGCGCGCGTGTGGGAATGGCAGGATTTGAATCTTGCATCAGCGTTATGTAGCGCGATCCGCCCGGATTGCTACCGTCCGTCGGCGTGCAAACACCACGCCAAAATGCCCTTTTGGGCATGCAGGCGGTTCTCAGCCTCGTCGAACACCACCGACTGCGTGCCGTCGATCACCTCGTCGGTCACCTCCTCGCCACGATGCGCCGGCAGGCAATGCATGAAGAGCGCGTCCGGTTTGGCCTTCCCCATCAGGCCGGCATTGACCTGGTAGCGCTTGAGCAAATTGTGCCGCTTCTTGCCATCGCGGTCGCCCATCGAAACCCAGGTGTCGGTGACGACGCAATCGGCGTCCTTGACCGCTTGCTCAGGGTCGACGGTAAATCGGATTTCGGCGCTGGATTGCTTGACCCAATCCATCAGCCATTTCTTCGGCCTGAGTTCCGATGGTGTCGCCACATTCAACCGGAATTCGAATCGCTCGGCTGCATGCATCCAGGAGGCCAGCACATTGTTGGCATCCCCGCTCCACGCAACCGTACGGCCGCGTATCGGCCCGCGGTATTCCTCGAACGTCATCACGTCGGCCATCGCCTGACAGGGATGCGAACGGCGCGTCAGGCCGTTGATGACCGGCACGGTCGCGTGGCGCGCTAGCTCGATGACGGCATTATGATCGAGAATGCGGATCATGATGGCGTCGACGTAGCGCGAAAGCACACGCGCGGTGTCGGCCAGCGTTTCACCACGCCCGAGCTGCATTTCCTGAGCCGTCAGCAAAATAGCTTCGCCGCCTAGCTGCCGCATCGCAACGTCAAACGATACACGCGTGCGCGTCGACGGTTTGTCGAACACCATCGCCAGCGTTTTTCCGGCAAGCGGCGCATCGTCAATGATGCCGCTCTTGCGCCGCGCCTTCATTTCGCGACTCTGACTGATGATTCCGCTGAGTGTGTCTTTCGGAATATCGATCAGGTCCAGGAAATGCCGTACGCCGTTGGCACCGCTCATGACGCGGCTCCTTGCTTCAACGGCTGAGCATGCGGGCGCTCGACCTGTGCACAGGCGCGATCGATCCGGGTTATTGCTTCGGCGATTTCCTGCTCGTTGATGATCAACGGCGGCAGAAGTCGTACGACGTTGTCGCCGGCTCCCACCGTAATCATCTTCTCCGCGCGCAATGCGTCGACCATCTCGGCCGCCGGCGTCAGCAGGCGCAAACCGATCAAAAGCCCTTCGCCGCGCACTTCGGCAATCACCGATGCATGGCGATCCCTGATCTCGGCCAGCCGCTGCTTGAACAGCAGCCCGGTCCGGCGGACGTGATCGAGAAAACCGTCGGCCTGCATGACGTCGAGCACGGCGTTGCCGACCGCCATGGCCAGCGGGTTGCCGCCGAAAGTCGAGCCGTGGGTCCCCGTCGTCATCCCTTTGGACGCCTCCTGCGTGGCGAGGCAGGCCCCAACGGGAAAACCCGAACCCAGCGCCTTCGCCAGGGCCATAATGTCCGGGGTGACGCCCGAACGCTCATAGGCAAACATTTCGCCGGTCCGAGCAAAACCGGTCTGGATCTCGTCGAAGATCAGCAACAGGCCGCGCTCGTCGCATATTTGGCGCAGCGCGCGCAGAAAGGTGTGCGGAACCACCCGCACGCCACCCTCGCCCATGATCGGCTCGATTAAAATGGCGGCAGTCGCCGGACCGATCGCCTTCTTTGTGGCATCGAGATCGCCGAAGGGAACCTGATCGAAGCCGTCAACAGGCGGTCCGAAACCTTCGAGGTATTTCTTGTTCCCGGTTGCCGCGATCGCCGCCAGCGTGCGGCCGTGGAACGCACCCTCGAACGTAACGATGCGGTAGCGTTCCGGCTTTCCCGACGCGGATTGATATTTGCGCGCCATCTTAATCGCGCACTCGATCGCCTCGGCGCCTGAGTTCTGGAAGAACACCGTATCGGCGAAGCTCATCGCGCACAGACGGTCCGCCAGCCTCTCACCTTCCGGAATGCGATAAAGATTCGAGACGTGCCAGACTTTCTGAGCCTGCGTCGTCAACGCCGCAACCAGATGCGGATGGCAATGGCCGAGCGCGTTGACCGCAACGCCGGCCGTAAAATCAAGATAGCGCTCACCCTGCGCCGTCATCAGCCACACGCCTTCGCCTCGCTCGAAGGCGAGATCGACACGGGCATATGTCGGCAAAAGGTGTGAGGCCACGGTTCGGATCGTCCATTGAACGGTTTTGACTGCGCGACCCTTTGGGTGAAGCGGTTGAACGCCTCGCTCGCGCACGCCAAAATGAAATGTGCCGCCCCTCGGCGGCACGTTTTTACATTTTATTCCAGCGCCTTGCTCTGTCAATCACCGCGGCTTTTGGACTCATTTGTGCCGCAAGTAGCGATTCTAAAGGAAAACCTGTTGGTAGTTGCAATGCGGCCGCCGCAGAACGCTTGCAAAATGAACCGCATATTGTAGCGTTTCAGGCAGCTAGTACGACATTTCGTGCTGCGTATCGCCTCTTAGTTCAACCTCAGTAGCAAGTGCGTTCGGCTCCATCGGAGCCAGACGACGGGGATGGATTCCATTAACACCTTGAATGTCCAAGGAGAAAGCCTGATGAGCTGGACCGACGAGCGGGTCGAGCTCCTCAAGAAGCTCTGGGCCGACGGGCTCTCCGCGAGCCAGATCGCCGCCGAGTTGGGCGGCATCACCCGCAATGCTGTGATCGGCAAGGTTCACCGCCTGGGTCTCTCGGGCCGCGCCAAGAGTCCATCGTCTTCCGCGCCGCGGCCGCGCAAACCGCGCTCGTCCGGCATGCTGCGCGTGTCGCGTCCTTCCATCCGCGGCAACACCGCACTCGCCTACGAGTATGAGCTGGAGCCGGAACCGGAGTTGCTCGAAATTCCGGTCGAGCAGCGCAAAACGCTTTTGCAGCTGACCGAGAAGACGTGCCATTGGCCCGTCGGCGATCCCGGAAGCCCGGAATTCTTCTTTTGCGGCGGCGAGACTGTCGGCGATCTTCCCTATTGCGCTCATCATTCGCGCGTGGCTTTCCAGCCGGCCAGCGATCGTCGGCGAGAGAAGCGGCCCTATCGCGGCTGATCCTCGGCTACCCTCGCCGGCGCCGGCCGTTTTTCCATCGTCTCGAACTCGCTCTCAATCGGCGCCAGCACGTCGATTTTTTCCGGCGGCTGTTCTTCGTTCGGGCGGACGCTCAACCTGAGCTCTCTTACGCCGAGGACCGCCAGCGCAACCGCAAACGGGAATAGGTAGTAGAGCAAGCGAAACAGCAGGAGGCCTGCAAGCAGCTGCTCCTTGTCGTATTGCCAGAGCGCCACCAGCATCGCCGCATCGAAGACCCCGAGGCCGCCCGGCGCGTGGCTCGCAAATCCGAGCATCGTCGCGGTCACGAAAATAACAGCCATATAGACGAACCCGATATCCGGTTCGTCCGGCAGCAGCATGTACATCGCCAGCGCGCAGCAGCTGAGATCGAGAATTCCGATACCGATCTGGACCAGCGTCGAGAAGCCGCCGGGCAACTGCACCTGCCAGCCGCCTCTCCCGAGGATGCGCGGGGCGGTAGACACCCAGGCAATATAGGAGCCGAGCGCTGCAAGGATGCCGATTGCGATCACGCGATTGAGCCAGATCGGCAACTGATCGATGGCTGACGCCGCCAGAGGCACATAGAGCACGCCCAGACCGAGAACCGTGGCGTTGCCCAACCAGAACGTCAGGCCGGCGACAAAGCATACTTTTGTGACATCAACAGCCGTCAGGCCGTAACTTGAATAGATGCGGTAACGAACTGCGCCGCCACTGAACGCGCTGGCGCCGACGTTGTGGCCGATTGAATAGCTGGTGAAGCCGGTCAGGGCCGCAATGCGATAAGGAACCCTGGTAAAACAAAGGCTCCGTAGCGCAAACAGATCGTAGAACGTCAGGCTGGCATAGCCGATCACGACAAAAAGCATTGCGAGCGCGATCTGGTGCGGCTTCGTCGCCTTCAATGCGGCAATGACTTCGTCGACGTCCGTGTGGCGCAGCGTGCGATACAGGACGACCACAGCCACCACGATGATGCTGAGGCTGAGCAGCATCCCGATCCGGTTCCAGCCGATCGTATTTCGGAAGAAGCGCGCAACGGCGCGCAAGGCAACAGTCATCCATAACTCCGCACCATGCGGCCACCGCGTGGGCGCCCGTACTTGTCTCCCAGGTTCGGCGGGACAGCCGACCCCTAGCAGAACTCCGCTGTCGACGCGAGGGTGCGCCCCCTCCGCGCGACGTCCGACGGCTGCTGGAAATCAGGCCGCAGTGTGGCACCTATGGTCGCGCCACTGCGATCTCCAATGGGAACTGATCGACAATTTCGTGCCCTTTGTCGTTCACGATAAAGGTATGGCCGAGGAAAATTCCGAACATGCCGTCGGCGGTGATCGGATTCGGCTCAGCCATGATCACCATGCCCGGCTTAAGCACCATGTCCCCTTCAACGCCACGGACGTGTTCGGCGGAAACATGTGGATTATCGGTGACAAGGTCGATGCCGTGACATTGCGTGGGGCGTGACTGAACGCCGTGATCACGAAAGAACTTGCTCGCCGTGCGCATCGCCTCCGCAGGCTTCCCGGGCGCGATCTCGGCCACGATCTTGCGGTAGCCGGGCAGCGTGATCTCTTCCCAAAACCTGCGTACCATATCGGTCGGTTCACCGATGCATATTGGCGAGCCGATCTGTGCCGTGTAGCCGCGATAACCCGCGGCGAGCTCCATGTTGATGATGTCTCCCTTTTGCAGCACGCGGCCTGAGGGACGAGGGTTGCCGAAGATCATGGCAGGATTTGCCATCGGCGTGGACCCGATGATGAGGAAATCGATATCGCCGCCGCCTTCCATGATGGCAGCGCCGGCCGCGGCACGCAGCTCGTATTCCTTCACGCCAGGCTTGGCGCGCGCGACCATCGCTTCCATTGCACGCTGACACAGCACGCCTGCTTTGCGCACACAGTCGAGCTCTTCCTCACTGTGAATCACGACAAGGTCATGCAAAAAACCTTTGGTGAAGACGAACTCCGCCTCCGGCAGGCCGGCGCGCAGCGTGTTATATTGATTGACAGGCATATAATCGCCGTGACGCGGATCGATCTCCATCAGCCCGATGCGGCCACGCTCAAGCTTCAGCTCCTTTAGCCGCTCAACCATGACCTGACCGTATTGGCCGTTGCGACTGTGGCGCACGTCTTTCACCGCGACCTCGACGACGCGTCGTACCGCTTCGGCATGAGTGCCGCCCATCGAATAGATCATCGTCGGCTCGCCATCGAGCGGGACAAGGACATAGGACGCGAGCGCGTGCCACTCCCAATGCCCGGTCAGCCACGCCATGCCTCCGCCAAAGCTCCAGTGGCTGGGACCGCCGGCCGCGATCACGCAGTCGAGCTTGTGCTCTTTCATTTTCGCGCGCAACGCGGCGTAGCGGCGGGCATATTCCCGCGCCGAGAATTGCTCATAGACGGCGTCACGGTAATAAGGCGTGCCGCACATGTTTGCGAACGGAAGAGCTTGATCGAGCTTGGTGCGTACCACTTCCCACGGTTGCGGGCCGATCGGTGCGCGTGTTGCCTGGATGTTCATGGGTTCAACCCTCGGATGGAAGGAAGGCGTGGCGCGGATTGAGGGCCGTGCCACGCACGCTTTCATTCTGCACACTTGCCGATCTTGACCGGGCCGCCGGCTCGCTTGACAGCTTCGTCCGCGAGTTCTTTGTCGAAGACCTGTTCGGCCGTCGGCTTGTTCTTGGCGTCAATGTCGCCGTTCTGGACGTCATAGTCGATCGTCCACTTGGTCCGCTCCGGATCGAAACCCTGATTCACCGACCAAACGCAGTGTTCGGTGAGGTCTTTCCATGCAAATTCGACCGCATCCTTCGGGCGGCCGGTCGCTTTCATCATGATCGGCACAACCTTGGCCTCGTCGCGATAAATCTCGCGGTTCGCTTCGATCATGGCGGCGACCGCGTCGGCCATGAGGTCATGATCGCGCTTGATCCAATCGATCGATGCGCCATACGAGTTGAATGAATATTTCGGCATCAGGTCTGCAAGATGGACCAGCACGTGGATGCCTTTGTTTTTCTTCATGCCGAGATAGACGCTTTCCGGATGCAGCGACACGCCGTCAAGCTGCCCCGTGAGCAATCCCGGCAGGCGCCCGGCGGTCGATCCCGCGATAAACTTCGCATCCTCCACTTTCAGGCCGACACTCTCGAGCATGGCGCGGCCCATGATCCAGTTGAAGCTGCCGACGCCGCCACCGGAGGCGCTCAACCGTTTTCCTTTCAGGTCTTTGGCGCTCTTGACATCTGCAGAGACCGTATAGGACTGCGGAAGGCGCGGAGCGAGGCCCCAAATCTGGCGCACCTTGACGCCGCGGCCGATCGCGACCGGGCTGACCGAGACGAGCGCGGTACCATTCGCAGCAGCCGCCTTTGACGCCGGCGAGCGGCCGCCTTCGAATTGGATGATCGTGGCGTCGACGCAATGTTTGGCGAAGTAGCCAAGCTCCTTCGCGACGTAAGGCGTCGTATGCACGACGTTCGGCGGCGAGACCGAAACACCGATATTGATCTTGCGCATGGTGTTGCACGCCGCAGCGTCAGCCGCTTGCTGACCCGCATCGGCCCCCAGCAAGACCGCAGCGAGAATCAGCAACCCTGTGGTCCGGCTTCCCCAGGTCACGTTCATCATCTTCCATCCTCCCAGGTTGTATGGTGATTGGATTGAGGCGCTTGTTGTGATCTACCGCTTGCTGCGCCTGTCGGTTAGTCCTGCTCTCCTGCCAATGTCCACGGCGCTACGCGCACCTCGACAAAACGCACGCAGGCCGTGAGAGTTACGCCGAGAAGACCTAGCGCCACGATCGGAACAAACATCTTGTCGACTTGATAGGTGCTGGCGCTGCGCACGATCAGGTAGCCGACGCCGGAAATGGCGGTGTAGAGGTCGGCAAGCACCATACCGATTAGTCCGCGTCCGACCGCAAGCCGCAGGCCCGTGACGATGAACGGCAGCGCAGCCGGCAACACGATATTACGCCACAACTGCCCTTCGGTGCAGCGGAACGAACGACCGACTTCAAGCAGCTTGGAGTCGACGTTCTTCACTCCCTGGTAGGTGTTGATTGCCATCGGGAAGAACGCAAACATGAAGCAGATAATGACCTTCGCGGGAAGCTCGAAGCCTGCCCACAGCACGATCAGGGGCACCAGCGCCACGCTCGGAATGGAGTAAAGGAACGTGATGTAGACACCCATCGCGATGTCGAGCACCCAGAAGCGGGCAAGGATCAACCCGATTGCGACGCCAATAACAGCCGCCATGCTCAGGCCGATGGCGAGCACAAGCAGGCTCGGCGCCATGTAGCTCCACAGTTCACCATCTGCGATCATTTTCACGCCGGCATGAAACATCGCGGTGGGCGTGGTGAATAGCGTCGCGTCGATCCGGTTGCCGACGAATTGCCAGAGCGCAAGCGCGCCGATCACCGAGGCCGTCCGGATCGCGATGTTAAGCGAAAGCTGACGGCGGCGGCGATTGGCAGCAACCTTTTTTGCCCGCTGGCGCTCCTCGATTTCCGTGCGTGCCAACGCAGCAGCGCTGCCGGTATCCGTTTGCACGGTCATGGTCAGGCGACCTCCGCCCTTTGCGCGCGTTGGGAGCGCGTCGTGTGGAGCTGCCGCCAAATATGCGCGCGCAATTCCGCAAAGCGCGGATCGGCACGCACTGCTTCGATATTACGCGGACGCTCAAACGGCATATCGATGATTTCTTTGACGCGTCCCGGCCGCGCGGTCATTACCACAACGCGGTCGCCGAGCAGGATCGCCTCGTCGATGGAGTGCGTAATGAACACCATCGCCTTGCGCTCGTCCGGACGTTCCATCAATTGCAGCAGTTCTTCCTGAAGGACTTCGCGCGTCTGCGCATCAAGCGCCGCGAACGGCTCGTCCATCAGCAGGATTGACGGATTGACGGCAAGCGCACGCACCAAACCCACGCGCTGCTGCATGCCGCCGGAAAGTTGGTAAGGGTAGTGGTTTTCGAATCCCGAAAGCCCGACCAGGCTCAAGTAGTGTGTTACGCGTTCCTTAATATGCGCTGCCGGCGCACGCTGCATCGCAAGTCCGAAGGCAGCATTGTCGTAGACGGTTTTCCAGGGCAGCAGACCAAAATGCTGGAAGACCATCGCCACGCCGGCCGGCGGACCGGCTACCGCGCTGCCACCAACCAACAGCCTGCCGCCGCTGATGTCGGTAAGCCCCGCGATGCAGCGCAGCAAGGTTGTCTTGCCGCATCCGCTCGGACCCACAATGCAAATGATTTCCTGCTTACGGATCGCGAGCGTAAGTTGGTGGAAAGCGACCACCGCGCCGTCGAGAAACAGCTTGCTGGCGTTATCGGCCACAACGGCGAACGGGTGATCGGTTTCCGCAATAGCCATCGCCCACACCCTACAAAGACTGCAACAGTTCTGCCCGGCGCGGTCGAAGTCAAGCGCCTAAGCGGCGAAGAACTCACGTAGTGCGTTTGTTGTTTCTTTCGGAGCTTCCTCCGAGAGATAATGTCCGCAAGGCAACGCCTTAGCGCCAACGATATGTGTTGCATATCGCTTCCAGATTTCGGCCGGGCTCGGGCGCGAATTGCGGCCGACGCCGCCGGTCGCGCCCCATAGCAGCAAAACGGGACATTCGATCTTGCGCCCCGCCTCAAAGTCTTTGGTGTCCATGTCCAAATCGATCCCGAACGTCGCGCGGTAATCTTCGCAGATGGCGTGGATCGTTTCCGGGTTGCGGAAGCAGCGCTTGTATTCTGCAAGGGCATCCTTGTCGAAAAAGCCCAATCCGTGTTCGGTCTTGGCAAGCTTGCGCTCGATGAACCAATCGGGATCGGCGCCCATCATCTTCTCGGGGAGAGGCTCCGGCTGGATGTTGAATAGCCAATGCCACGAAAAGCGCGCCCACTCTCTGGTCATGTTGTTGAGGAGATGGTGCTGCGGAATGATGTCGAGGATCGCGGCGCGCAATACCTTGTCAGGATAGTCGAGACACATCCGGTGCAAAACGCGGCCGCCGCGATCGTGCCCGGCGGCGTAAAACGTCTCATAGCCGAGCGCCGCCATTACCTCGACCTGATCCTGTGCCATCGCGCGAAATGAATAGCCCGAATGATCGGCGCCTCCCGGCGGCTTTTCGCTGTCGCCATAACCGCGCAGATCGGTGCACACGACCGTAAATTCGCGCGCTAGCGTCGGCGCGACCTTAAGCCACGACAGATGTGTGAAGGGATTACCGTGCATCAACAGCAGCGGCGGCCCCTTGCCCCCTTTGACCGTGACGATGCGGGCACCGGTTGTTTTTATTTCAGTGCGTGTAAATCCGTTGAGCATGAACTGGATTCTCGCCGGCTTCTCCTACGCAAGGCGCAACACCCCGCGCATGCATCGTTCCCCAATGATGGATTGGCGGACCGGTGTCGGCTCTACGACGGCCCAGCAATGACGGCATCAAATCCTGAAATACTCCGAATACTTCTTCTTGATGTCCGCGGTTTCTTTTTCCTGCTCGTTCGCGTCGGATTTCATGAGCTTGATGGATGACAGCGGTGTGCGGCCGGCCTTCAGCTTCACGCCCGGATGAAACGAACGCAGTCCGGCGACATCCGACAGATATTGCTGTGTCTCCTGCGAAACCATGAAGCTGAGGAAGAGCTTCGCGGCGTTCGGGTGCGGCGCATGCGTGGCGATCGCATCGCAGCCCGGAATGAAGGGTGTGCCCTCAGCCGGATAGACGATCGCAATCGGCGCACCTTTTTCCTTGAGCAAAATATGGACGTACTCCAGCCCGTCCGCCGCAATCGCACGTTCGCCGAGGGCAAGCTTCTTTGGCGGTTCAGTCGCCGACTGAACTTGCAGGACCTTTTGCTTGCCGAGCTTCTCGAAATAGTCCCAGCCGATCGTGTGTACGGTCTGAAAGGTAGAGGTTACGATGCCGCCGCTGTAGCTCGGATGCGCCTTGACAATTTTGCCCGTCCATTTCGGCAGCAGCAGATCGGCAAAACTTTTCGGCGCGTCTTCCGGTTTCACCAGCTTGGTATTGTAGGCGATCGGCATCAGCGTGAAGCGAACGCTTGCATAGGTGCCGTCCGGGTCGCGCTGATCGGCCGGCCATTTGGTGAGCTCGGCGGGAACGAACGGCGCGAGCACGCCCTGTTTCTTCCAGGTGACGAACATCGCCTCGTCGGAACCGTCCAACACATCGACCGCGTAGATGTGACTCGCACGTTCCTGCGAAACACGCTGGAAGAGCCGCTCACTGCCGCTGCGCTCGACGTCCACAGTGATGCCCGGATATTTCTCCTCGAATTTCTTGGCGAGCCCCTGCACGACCTTGAGATCGATCGCGGTGTAATAGACAACCTTGCCTTCCTTTTTTGCTGCCGCAATGAGCGCCGGCGTCACCGGTGTGGGGGCCGGAGCGGCGGCGCCTGCCTCCGCAGCAAATGCAAGCGCGAATGCACCGGCAAGCAAGATTACGGACGGGATCCTGATCGTCATCGCATCCTCCCCTTATCGCCGCGGATCGAGGCGGCGCCGTCGTTATCTTTCAAGCGTATCAAAGCCGGCGCTTGCTGCGCGTACAAAATATCAGCGCCCTGCCGCATAACCCTGCATGCCGCGGGGATTGGCGGCGGCGCGGCGGCGCTCGCCGACACGCGAAGCGGCGGTCAGGCGGCCTTCCGACCAGTCGGGGCCGACTTCGACTTCGTGACCGCGGCGGCGCAATTCCTTGATCGTCGCCTCGCCGACGCGGCCTTCGACCACGAGTACCCCGGGGCGCGCTTCGCGCGGCCAGAACGAGGCCGCGAAATGTTCCGAATGCCAGGCCGGCGCGTCGATCGCCTCCTGCAGATTCATGCCGGCGTGCACATGGCGCAAAAAGAATTGCGCAATCCACTGGTCCTGCTGGTCGCCTCCGGGCGAACCCCACGCGAGGTAAGGCTCGCCATCGCGCAACGCCATCGACGGTGTCAGCGTCGTGCGCGGGCGCTTGCCCGGCGCGAGCCCGTTGGGGTGGTCTTCATCGAGCCAGAACTGTTGCGCCCGCGTGCCGAGGCAAAAGCCCAGTTCTGGAATTGCGGGCGAGGATTGCAGCCAGCCGCCGGACGGCGTGGACGAAACCATGTTGCCGTCCTTGTCGATAATGTCGAAATGCACGGTGTCGCCGCGCATCACGCCGGCGGCATCGAGCGCAGCATTGTCGACCTCGATGCTTGCATCATGCGTGTCGTCATGCGTCCAGAGCTTGCCGACTGTCGGCTCACCCGCGCCCGCGGCTTTTTGCGTGGTGCCGGCGATGCGAACAGGAAGCTGCTTCCCGAACTTCCCGATCGTTCCCGGCCGCTGCTCAAGCGACGCCTTGTCGCCGACGAGCTTCTTGCGCTCGGCGTTGTAAGCGTCCGAAAGCAACGTTGAGAGCGGCACCTCGACAAAATCCGGATCGCCGTAGAACTTGTCGCGGTCCGCATACGCGAGCTTGGAGCACTCGACCAGCGTGTGGATGAAATCCGCGCTCGTGGGGTCGATTTTGCCGAGGCCGAACTGCTTCATCAGCGCAAGCTGCTGAAGCATCGCGGGGCCCTGGCTCCAGGGGCCGCATTTGCAAACCGTATAGTTTGCGTATTCGAGGGTTGCCGGCGCTTCGATCTTCGGATGCCAGCGGGCCATGTCCTCGCCGGTGAGCACACCGCGGTGACGTTCGCCGCTCGTATCCATCACCTCTTGCGTGCGGCAGAACTTGTCGATCGCCTCGGCCACGAACCCCTGTGACCACGTCTTGCGCGCGCGCTCGATCTGCGCTTCGCGATTGCCGCCCGCGCTCTCCGCCTCGCGCAAAATGCGCTCGTAGGTATCGGCAAGCGTGCGGTTGGCGAACATCGTGCCCGGCTGCGGGACCTTGCCGCCGGGCAAATAGATCGCCGCCGATGTCGGCCAATGCTCGCGGAACAACTCTTCGACCATCTGGATGGTTGCGGTCGCGCGTTCGACCAGCGGATGGCCGTTGCGCGCGTACGAAATTGCCGGCGTCAGCACGTCGGCAAGCTTCATCGTGCCGTAATCGCGCAGCAGCAGCATCCACGTTTCGAACATGCCGGGCACACAACACGCGAGCAGCCCGGTGCCGGGAATGATGTCGAGCCCGAGTTTTCGGTAATGCGCGATGCTTGCGCCGGAAGGTGCGGGTCCCTGCCCGCAAATGACTTCGACCTTGCGCTTGCGCACGTCATAGACGATGACCGGCACGTCGCCGCCCGGCCCGTTCAGATGCGGCTCGACGATTTGCAGCGTGAACGCCGTCGCAACCGCGGCATCGAACGCATTGCCGCCTTTCTCCAGCGTCGCCATGCCGACTGCCGTTGCAATCCAGTGCGTCGTGGTGACGACGCCGAACGTGCCTTCGATCTCCGGACGCGTGGTGAACGGGTTGGGATTGATCTTCGACACGTTGGCGGGCATGGCTGACCTTCCGATGTATGGCGCTGATCTTTTATAGGGCGCGTCGCTGCGTGCCGCGATTCATTTCGATCATAAACCAGCCGACTCCTCATTCGTTCGCTTAACTGAAATTACCGTCCCCCGCACGGAAGGAATGAAAACACCCGTTTTGCGCGATAGCGGTGGCGAAAAGGCGCGCATCGTCGCCCCTGTTGTTTGGCCGGCGCGGGGACGCCGGTATCTTCTTGCCCCTCGGACATCTTGTCTGGCGCGAATTGGGCAAGCCCAACGCGCGCTGCCGAGGAGATGGAGCGCCGAGCGGCGCCACATCAATCGTCAGCACC
>DASTSG010000058.1:0-2912 GCA_035760805.1 Pseudolabrys sp. | reverse complement strand
TGCCGAAGCGCGCGCGACGGCGGAGACGTTGGCGAAAAACGGCTGCCCGGTGCGAACGATTCATCTCGACAGGCTCGATGAAGCAAGCCTCGGCGAACTGCTGATGCACTTCATGCTGGAGACGATCATCGCCGCGCATCTTTTCGGCATCGATGCGTTCGATCAGCCGGCGGTGGAAGAGGGCAAGGTGCTGGCGAAGAGGTATTTGACGTCTTAAGGTCCTCTCACTGGAATCTGTGCAATTAGATATCGGGTTACTTCCTGGAGCCAGTATTTCATTACTAGTGCAAAGAAAATTGGCGAAGCAAAAAACATCAGTAGCTGATATGGATCTTGCTCCGGACGATAATCATAAATCGATGGATGGAAGCGATCTCCAATCTTGATAAAGACTACCGACAATTGTAATGCATAAAACACAGGGAAGGATATAATTAGCCTGTGGATTTCGGTGCGCGAGTTTATCTTTTCTAGAATTTTGTTGGTCCGTTCAGGTGGCGGTAAAGCGGCGTATCGAATACCGCAATCGGCGATGATTAAAAAACTTGCGAGCGCTCCAGCCGCCTCAAGACAGTAAATTATTGCAGCGTGAAATTTCGATACGGTTTCCAGCACCGTTCGGTAGTGATCATACGGCAAGCCGAAAGCGACCTCCGGAAATGTATCCGAGACAACGAGCCAACAATGAAGCGTGAACAAAGCCGCGATGGCGCCGAGGATTGCATATCTGTTCGCGACGATGATTGCGTAAAGCCGGCTCGATGCAGTCGGTGACAAGCGCACCGCGTCGAGCGCGATCGCAATGGCGATGAGCCAGAGGTAAGCCGGATTCCTGAAATAGACGACGTAATAAGCGACGGTCCAAAGCGTGGTGAAGACAACGAGCAGAGCGTGATTCGCCCGCAGCGAAAGCGGTATGCTCGGGCGACGCTTGGCCTGCTCGATTGCGCCTGTGGTGCGTGGCATGGTGTCTTGCGCTGACATTGGCGTTCGACTTTAGATCGCTGCACACTGTGGTTGTAAACTGTTGATATATTGATAATCGGTTGTCGGCACTTGTAGTGAACACGGCCATGATCCGCATCACCGACGAGATCAGCATCGACGAATCGGAGCTCTCGGAATCCTTTGTGCGCGCATCCGGGCCCGGTGGGCAGAACGTCAACAAGGTTTCGTCGGCGGTGCAGCTTCGGTTCGACGTGCGGCATTCGCCGTCGCTGCCGAATGACGTGGCGCTCCGGCTGATGCGGCTCGCCGGCAAGCGGCTGACCAAGGAAGGCGTGATCGTCATTGTCGCGCAGCGCCACCGCGAGCAGGAGCGCAACCGCGAGGAGGCGCGTGAGCGGCTGTTCGATCTGATCCGGCAGGCAGCCGTGCGTCCGGTGCCGCGCCGCACCACCAAGCCAAGCCGGGCGGAGCGGCGCAAGCGGCTGGAGGCGAAGCGGCACCGGTCCGGTATTAAAAGCCTCCGCCGCGTCCGGCCGGGTGCCGATTAGCCGGATTTTTCCCGGAATTGCGGGGGCAAATCGGACTTCGGCGGCCTATCGCCTCATTCGACCGGGTAAAATCGCCGCGCACGCGAATCGCAAAAACATGACCGTTCGTCAGCTTTCCGAGGCCGTCATCAACCGCATCGCCGCCGGCGAGGTGGTTGAGCGGCCGGCAAGTGTCGTGAAGGAGTTGGTGGAGAACGCGCTCGATGCCGGGGCACGGCGAATCGACGTGCTGACCGACGGCGGGGGACGGCGGCTCATCCGCGTGACCGACGACGGGGAGGGGATGACGCGCGCCGATCTCGCGCTCGCCGTGGACCGGCATGCTACCTCGAAGCTCGCGGGCGACGATCTGCTCGCCATCGACACGCTTGGCTTCCGCGGCGAGGCGCTGCCCTCGATCGGGGCGGTCGCACGGCTCGCCATTACCACGCGGCACAAGAGCGAGCCGCACGCCTGGTCGCTTGTCGTGGAAGGCGGAGAAAAAGCGGAGCCGAAACCGGCGGCGCTCGGGCAAGGCACGACGGTTGAAGTGCGCGATCTGTTTTTTGCGACGCCGGCGCGGCTGAAATTCCTGAAGACCGATCGCACCGAAGCCGAAGCGGTGCGCGAGGTCGTGCGGCGGCTGGCGATGAGCCGGCCCGATGTTGCTTTCACGCTGGCTGGCGAAGAACGCGCGCCGGTGACCTGGGCCGTTGCGCCGGATGATCTCGCGCGGCTTGGCGACGTGCTCGGAGCCGAATTCCGCGCCAATGCGATGGCGATCGAGGCGGAGCGCGAAGGTGTGCGCCTGACCGGATTCGCCGGCCTGCCGACGCTCTCGCGCGCCAATTCCCTCGGACAATATCTATTCGTCAACGGCAGACCGGTGCGCGACAAGTTGCTGGTCGGCGCCGTGCGCGCGGCCTATGCCGATTATCTGCCGCGCGACAGGCATCCGCTGCTTGCGTTGTTCGTCACGCTCGATGCACGCGAGGTCGATGTCAACGTGCACCCCGCGAAGACCGAAGTGCGCTTCCGCGACAATGGTCTGGTGCGCGGGCTGATCGTGCGCGCGCTGAAGGAGGCCTTGGCGCGCGAAGGTCAGCGCGCGGCGACAACCGGCGGCGGTGCAACCATCGCTGCGTTTCGGCCGCAGGCGATGCCACGGCGCGGCGGCTACGACTGGCGTCGGTCGCCTGCGCGGCCACCAGTGCGTGGCTTAGTCACAACTGGAACGGCGCCGGCATTCGGCTTTGCGGAAGCGGCACAGGCTGCGTTTGATGTTGGCGCGCCGCAAGCCGATATGCGCGTTGAGACGTATGAGCCGCGGACGGAGCTGATCGACAAACCACTCGGCGCGGCGCGGGCGCAGGTGCACGAGACCTATATCGTGTCGCAGACACGCGACGGCCTCGTCATTGTCGATCAACACGCCGC
>DASTSG010000057.1:0-4055 GCA_035760805.1 Pseudolabrys sp. | reverse complement strand
TCGCCAAGGCCTTCAGCGTAACGCGCGGCAATGCGACCGCGCGCCTCGATTTCATCGGCAAAAATCTTCAGCTTTTCGATGAGGACAGCGGCCTGTATCGTGTCGAGCCGCGATGTGAGGCCAATACGGATATTGTCATATTTGTCGCTGCCGTGGCCGTGCACGCGCAGGCTTTTTAGCAGGTCGGCCATCGCAGGATCGTCGGTCAGCACCGCGCCGCCGTCGCCGTAGCAGCCAAGCGGTTTCGCTGGAAAAAAGCTGGTCGCGGTAGCATCGCCGAAAACACCAAGCTTGCGGCCCTTGTAGGTTGCACCGAAACCCTGTGCGGCGTCGTCGAGGATAAAGAGATTCTCGGCGCGGGCCGCCTTCTCCACCGCATCGAAGTCGGCCGGCAGGCCGAACAAATCGACCGGGATAATCGCCTTCGGCTTGAGGCCGAGTCGCTTCGCGGTTGCAACCGCCGGGCCGATTGCCTTCGCATCGAGGTTGAAGGTGTCCGCATCGCTATCGACGAAGACCGGGGTGGCGCCGACCAGCGCAACAACTTCGGCGGTCGCGCAGAATGTGAAGGATGGGCAAATGACGGCGTCGCCCGGGCCAATGCCGCGCGCCATCAATACGAGCATCAGCGCGTCGGTGCCGCTGGCGCAACTTACCGCGAAGCGCGCGCCGCAAAAGGCGGCAAGCTCCTTTTCAAACGCCGTAACCTCAGGGCCCAAAATGAACTGGCTGTGCGCCAGAACCCGGCCTACCGCGGCGTCGATGGCGCTTCCGAGCCGGCGGCGCTGCGCAGCGACGTCGATGAAGGGAATGGACGGAAACGCGGGTCGTTGGTTCATTTGCTGCCTTGCTTGTGAAACAGCGGTTAGCTCGCGAACACCGGCGGCGCCTGACGCGCGGCCGGGGCCGAAGCCGCCGGACGGCCAGCAAGGCACTGCGTCGCGATCTCAAGGCTGGCGACGCCTTGTTCTCCGGTAACTGCCGGCGCCGTCCCCGTACGCACGGCATGAAGAAAGGCCAGCAACTCGGACCGCAGCGGCTCGGCGTGACCAACGGAAAGATGCCGCATGGAGTAGCTGCCATCCGGCTGAAAGCCGAAGCACTCCGTGACCTGGCGCGTCAGAAGATCCCCCGTGACATACTTGCGGCGCGTCGCGATCGTGACGCTGCGTGCCTTGAAGGGCGTAAGCCAATTCGTGTTGATGTGCGCGAGCACGCCCGAGGCGGTGCGGAATTGCAGAAGCGCAATGTCCTCACGCTCGGCAACCGCATTCGATAGCTGCGGCTGCACTTCGACAATGTCTGAATCGGTGAACCAGCGGATGAGATCAATGTCGTGCACGGCAAGATCGATCACGACCCCGACGTTCGACATACGCGGCGGGAACGGGCCGACGCGCGTGATGGCAATGGAAAGAATATCCTCATTGCGCACCGCTTCCTTGATTGCCTCGACCGCCGGATTGAAGCGCTCGACGTGCCCGACCATCAACGTCCGATTGGCCCGCCGTGCGGCCGCGATGATGTCGCGCCCCTCCTCGACGGACGAAGCGATCGGCTTCTCGACCATGACATCGACGCCTTCCGCAAGGCAGGTAAGCGCAATGCTGTGATGGAGATGCGTCGGCGCCGCAATTGTCACCGCATCGACGCCGAGCGCGAGCAGCCCTTCAACATCGGAAACAGCGGCGCAGCCAAGCGTATCGGCGACAAACTCCGCCTGCTTATGGTCTGGATCGGCAACGCCGATAAGGCGGGCGCCCGGCAGTCCCGCAAAGACGCGGGCATGGTTGCTGCCCATGACCCCGACGCCGATGACGCCGACGCGCAACGTGCGATCTTCGCCCGCTTTTTCAGAATTCTCCATTCCTCGCCGAAATCCCCCGTCCTTCGAATCTATCCCGGACTACCACGCATTATCGAGCATGGCGACCGCCGGTTTGGAACACCGCGTACACGTTTTGCTTCAAAGCGTTACAGGAAGCGCCTGCTCCAAAACGCAAGCTCAAGGCGCGTAATGCTATTCGGCTGCGCGCGAGGCCGGGACCAAAAGTTGCAGCCCAGCCGCCACGGCATCGGCGCGGAAGGCTTTCACGGCATCGAGCGAGATTTCTGCGGCCGACTTCGTGCCAAGCGCCGGAAGCTTCTTCAGGACATCGGCAGGCGCCGTGATGATGTGACAGCCCATCATATCTGCTTCGACCACGTTGAAAACTTCGCGCGTCGAGGCCCAGATGATTTCGACATTCGCCGTCTTGCGGGCGCGCGCGACCGCATCCTGCATCACGGGGCGATAATCGATGCCGAAATCGGCGAGCCGGCCCGCAAACACCGACACGCAGGCCGGCGCACCGCCATCGAGCGCCTCGACCGCGCGTGCCACCTGGTCGCCGGTGAAGATCGCGGTCATGTTGACCTTGATGCCGTCACGCGAGAGCGAACGTACCGCGTCAAATAGCGTCTCGCCGCGGGTCGTGGTTACAGGCAGCTTGACATAAACGTTTTTGCCCCAGGTCGCGATGACGCGCGCCTGCGCAACCATCTCCGCAATATCGTCCGAAAAGACCTCGAACGAGATGTGCCGGTCGGGCACTGCCGCGACGACTTCCCG
Organism: Pseudolabrys sp.; assembly: GCA_035760805.1. GTDB lineage: Bacteria > Pseudomonadota > Alphaproteobacteria > Rhizobiales > Xanthobacteraceae > Pseudolabrys. Next base: position 1,444 of record DASTSG010000057.1, on the reverse strand, counting down.
ACCATAGGCCTCGTAGTCGCTCACCCCCGCCTTCTTGAGCAGTGACGGGTTGGTCGTAAAGCCCGCGATCCATGGCTGTTTGGCCATCTCCACGATCTGCGCCTTGTCGGCACCATCGGTGAAGAGTTTAACTTTGAGATCGGAAAGCTTTGCCACGACGCACACCTCGGCAATTTTTTGCCCTTAGCTTAAGACGTTATCTCATTCTGGAGCACGACGGATCAAGTCGGATACACAGAATTTGCGTCGATTCTCTCCGGAACTCGCCTCTATACCCGCGATAGCCGCCGCACCAGGCAAAGAAAGCAAGCCACGTCCATTGAATACCGCAGCACCGGCATCAAAGCGCGGCTCACAAACGCCACAGGTCGATGCCCTTCGGTTGCTTGCTGCGATCGAGCTTCAGTTTGACGTCGATCACGGCGCCCTGCCGGTCCTTGAGCAGACGCGCCATCAAGCCCCACCCTTCTTCCACGTAAGCCTTGTGCGCGACCGCAAACACAATCGCGTCGCTGGGCTCCAAGGCGTCCAGAGGTGTCAGCGTCACGCCATATTCGTGGCTGATTTCTTCGGGCGATGCCAGCGGGTCATGCACCTGGACGCGGACCCCGAACCGCTCAAGCTCGCGCACGATATCCACCACCCGAGAATTACGGATGTCCGGCACATCCTCTTTGAATGTCATCCCGAGGACGGTCACCAGAGGCTTGAAGCAGCCGCGAGCCATTAAATTGCGCACGCACTCTTGCGCAATCCAGCGGCCCATCTCGTCATTGATACGTCGGCCGGCAAGAATGACTTCCGGGTGGTAGCCTGCTTTCTGCGCGCGGTACGTGAGATAGAACGGGTCGACCCCGATGCAGTGTCCGCCGACAAGCCCGGGCTGAAAATTCAGAAAATTCCATTTCGTCGCAGCGGCGGCGAGCACGTCCCCGGTGTCGATGCCAAGACGGTGGCAGATCGCTGCGAGCTCGTTCATGAAGGCAATGTTGAGATCACGCTGGGTGTTCTCGATGACCTTGGCGGCTTCAGCCACCTTGATGGAAGGCGCGCAGTGAATGCCGGCGGTCACGACCGAGCCGTAGACAGCGGCGACGATCTGAAGCGTTTTTTCGTCCTGTGCCGAGACAACCTTCTTGATGGTCTCGAAACGGTGCGCCTTGTCGCCCGGATTGATGCGCTCAGGCGAATAGCCGACCGTGAAATCGCTTCCTGACTTCAGCCCTGACACCTGCTCCAACACCGCCAGGCAGTCTTCCTCGATCGCACCCGGATAAACGGTCGACTCGTAGACAACGATGTCGCCCTTTTTCAGCGCCCCGCCGACGGTCCGCGAAGCAGCGAGCATGGCACCGAGATCCGGCCGGTTGGCGGCATCGATCGGCGTCGGCACGGTGATGATGAAGAAATCGGCATTTTTGAGCGCGGCGGGATCGTATTCGTA
>DASTSG010000056.1:0-109117 GCA_035760805.1 Pseudolabrys sp. | reverse complement strand
ATCGCCCGCAGATCGAATGTGCGCGTCGATACTGTTGCCGCCGACCTGTCCGACAGCAAATATGTCGATCAGCTCGCGAGAGATTTTCCGAATATTGACATTCTGGTGAACAATGCCGGCGCGATCCCGGGCGGCACGCTGCTCGACATCGACGAAAAAACCTGGCGCAAATCGTGGGATTTGAAAGTGCTCGGCTATGTGAACATGTGCCGCGCTTTCTACGCCTTGATGAAGAAGCGCGGCTCCGGCGTCATTATCAACGTCACCGGCAATGCCGCACAAACGCATGATCCTGAGTACATCTGCGGCGTTGCCGGTAATGCGGCATTGACCGCATTCAGCCAGTCGCTCGGGAGCATCAGCCCGCGCGACGGCATCCGGGTGATCTCGGTCAATCCGGGTCCGGTCGAAACCGAGCGATTGGTCGGCCTGATGAAGAAGAAGGCGCTGGACCGTACTGGAAACGCCGACAATTGGCGCGATCTGTTCAAGCCGCTGCCGTTCGGCCGCGCTTGCACACCGGAAGAAGTTGGCGCCATGATTGCGTTTCTTGCATCCGACCATTCCGGCTACAACAGCGGGTCGGTCGTGACGATCGATGCCGGGCTTTCGGCGCGTTCCATGAATTTCTGACATCAGCGGGCGAGGACAACGATGCCGCATCTGACCACTGACGACGGAGTCAAGCTCTACTACGAGGAAACGGGAAGCGGGATTCCGATCATTTTCGTGCACGAATTTGCCGGCGACTATCGCTCATACGAGTTGCAAATGCGCTACTTCGGACAGCGCTATCGCTGCATCGCCTACAACGCGCGCGGCTATCCGCCTTCCGATGTGCCGAAAGATGGCGAACGCTACTCGCAGGAGCGCGCGCGCGACGACATCCGCGCCGTTCTCGACGCGCTGAAGCTCGACAAGGCCCATGTCGTCGGCCTTTCAATGGGCGGCTTTGCGGCGCTGCACTTCGGGTTCACCTACCCTGATCGGGCGCGGTCGATTGTCGTCGCCGGCTGTGGCTACGGTGCGGCGCCCGACAAGCGCGCACAGTTTGCCGAAGAGGCGGAAGCCGCCGCGCGTCAATTCGAAACGCAGACGATGGCCAAAGCCGCGGAAGCCTACGGTCTCGGCCCGACCCGCGTGCAGTTCCAGAACAAGGACCCGCGAGGCTGGCGTGAGTTCGTTGAACAACTCCGACAGCACTCGACCGAAGGATCGGCGCTCACCATGCGGGGCGTGCAAAAGCGGCGTCCCTCGCTGTTCGATCTTGTTGACAAGATGAGGACGATGACGGTGCCGACATTGATCATGACCGGCGATGAAGATTGGCCGTGCCTCGAGCCGGGGCTTTTGATGAAACGCACGATTCCGACGGCGGCGCTTGTCGTCATGCCGAATGCCGGCCACACAATCAATCTTGAGGACCCGGCGGCTTTCAACCAGCATATTTCCGATTTCATCGGAACGGTCGATGCCGGCGCGTGGCGCAAGCGCGATCCGCGCGCAATGGCATCTTCCATTCTTGGCAAATAGCGCGCGCGGACTCAGATCGTTGTGTAGCCGCCGTCGACCAGCATGTCGGCGCCGGTCATGAAGCTTGCCGCATCGCTGGCGAGGAACAACGCCGCTTGCGCGATTTCGTCCGCTTGGCCGAGCCTGTTGAGCAGATGCTTGGGGCCGGAAATGCGGCGCGCCGTTTCCATGTCGCCGAAGCGCTTTATCAGGCGCCGCGTTTCGATGGCACCAGGCGAGAGCGCATTCACGCGGATGTTTTGCGCGGCGTGATCGACCGCCATGGCCTTGGCGAGCTGGATGATCGCGCCTTTCGACGTGCAGTAAGCGGCGCGGGCGGGGGCGGCGACGCGGCCAAGCTGCGAAGCGATGTGAATGATGCTGCCACCGCCTGCCGCGATCATTGAGGGGAGCGCAGCCCGGCTCATCAGATACGCGCCGGTCACGTTGACGGCCAAAACGCGGTTCCAGTCGGCAGGCGATGTGTCTAGCACATCGCCATTCGGGTCATCCGCGGCAGCCGCGTTCACAAGCACACGAACGTTGCCGAATGCTTCGACGGTCGCTTGCGCAGCGGCGCGCGTATCGCCCTCGAGACTCACATCGCAGCGCCGCGCAAGCGCTTGTCCGCCGGTCTTGGCGATCGCGTGCGCTGTTTCCTGCGCAGCGACAGGATCGAGATCGAGACAGGCGACTGACGCGCCGGCGGCTGCGAAGGTCATCGCAATCGCGCGGCCAATGCCGTTGCCCGCGCCGGTAACGATCGCCGGTTTACCCGTGAGCACCGTCATGGCGCCGCGACCGCAGCGCTGCGGCCGAGGTAAGCCTGTTGCACGCGCTCATCCTGTTTCAACATGCTGCATGCTCCCGACGCGATAATCGATCCGGTCTGCAAGACGTAGCCGCGAGTTGCTGTTTCAAGCGCATAGCGTGCGTTCTGCTCGACCAACAGCACGCTGGTGCCGCTCTCGTTAATGGAACGGATGGTGCGGAATATGTCCTGGACGACGAGCGGAGCGAGCCCAAGCGAAGGTTCATCGAGGCACAACAGGCGCGGCTCCGACATCATGGCGCGGCCAAGAACAAGCATCTGCTGTTCACCGCCGCTCAGCGTGCCGGCATTTTGCGATGCGCGTGCTTTCAGCCGTGGAAACATTGCGAACATGCGCTCGATCAATGATTTGATTTTGCCCGTATCCTTGCGGAATTTGAAACCACCGAGCTCGAGATTTTCGCGGACCGTGAGGAACGGAAAAACGTGGCGGCCCTCGGGGACGAGGGCGATACCAAGCTTGCTGCGCTCGTGTGAGGCCAGTCGTGTGATATCGCGTCCGTCAAAGTGGATGCGGCCCGCGCGCGGCATCAGCGCGCCCGCAATCGCCCGCAGCGTTGTCGATTTGCCCGCACCGTTGGCGCCGATGAGCGTGACAATCTCTCCCTCCTCGACGTGGAGCGTAATCTCGCGGCAGGCCGGCACCTGGCCGTAAGCAAGTTCGAGCGCTTCAGTGGCGAGCAGGGCTTTCATCGTACTTCGGCCCCGAGGTAGGCGGCGATAACGCCTGGATGCGCCTGCACGTCGGCCGGCGCTCCCTCGAACAGATACTGCCCGTAATCCATGACGAGGATACGATCGGCGATCTGCATAACGAGGTCCATATTATGCTCGACCATCACCACAGTGATCCCGCGCGCGCGCAGCGCGACGATTCGCTCGAGCAGAGCGTTTACCTCAGCAGCGTTCAATCCGGCCGCAGGTTCATCGATCATCAGGAGGCGAGGAGCCGCGGCAAGCGCGCGGGCAATCTCCAGCATGCGTTGCTCGCCATATGACAATGAGCCGGCGGTAATGTGCGCGCGCTGGTTCAGACCGACGAACGCAAGAAGGTCCATGGCCTCGTGGCGGCACCGCTCGCGGTCGCGACGGAAGGCGGGACCGTGCAGCACGTATTGCCAAAGCGGTATTTCGTGCCGGATATGAAATCCGGCGAGCACGTTTTCGAGCACGGTAAGTTGCTTGAACAGCCTGATCTTTTGAAACGTGCGGGCGATGCCGTGGCGTACGCGCCGGTGCGACGTCATGCCGACGACGTCAACACCAGCGAACGTGAGCCTGCCTGCGTCCGGCTGATAGATCCCGCTCAGTAAATTGAGTAGCGTCGATTTGCCGGCACCGTTAGGCCCGATCACCGCGAACACAGTTCCGGCCGGAATGGCCAGAGAGATATCGCGCACAGCCTGCACACCGCCGAAACTTTTGTGCAGCCCTTCGGCGTGGAGCAGAATTTCGCCGCCGCCGGTCACGAACGGCTCTCCATCTTTGCGGGCCGGCGCAGGCGTCCGGCAATCAGGCGTGCCGCTTGGACCAGTCCGCCGGGCATAAACAGGACGACCAGCGTGACGGAGATGCCGTAAACGATCAGCCGCAGGTCGCCGATGCCGCGCAGCAGTTCGGGCAAGACCGTGAGCAGAATGGCGCCGAGCACGGGACCGATAAGCGTACCCATGCCGCCGACGATTACCATTGCCAGAATGCTGAACGATTCTGTCATGAAGAATGCGTCGGGAACGAGCGTGCCGACGAAGCTTGCATAAAAGCAACCTGCCGCGCCGCCGATCGCCGAGCTCACCGCGAAGGCAAATACCTTCCATTTTTGGCCGTTCACACCCAGCGAAGCGGCGGAGACTTCATCCTCGCGGATTGCCGTCAGCGTTTCTCCGATAGGAGACCGAACCAATTGATCGAGTAAAAGATAGACGAGAAAAGCGAAGGCTGCCGTAAGATAAAAAAGATTGGCGAGATTGCTGAACTCGACCGGCGGCAGCCCAGGAACGGCGAGCGGCGGCGGCGGCGCGATGCCATATATGCCGAGTGGCCCTTGCGTAAGGCTGATCCAGTTGAGCAGAACCTGGTACGTAATGACGGCAAAGCCAAGTGAGGCGATCGCGAGATAGTGGCCGCGCAGGCGAACCGCGAACATCGAGAGGAACACGCCCGCGATCCCGGCAATCAAGACGCCGGCGGCGAACGCGATCCAGAATGGAATCCCAAGTTTTGTAATCAGCAGCGTCGAAGCGTAAGCACCGATGCCATAGAATGCGGACTGTCCGAGATTGAGCTGCCCCGCATACCCCAGAACAAAATCGAGCCCGATCGCGAGCAGCACATTAATCGCGCACACGATCAGGTTCGTGCGCCAGTACGAATCCGTGAAGATCGCGGGTAGCAGGCCAATAACGATCGCGGCGACGACCAGCCAAAGGCGCCGCGACGTGAGCAAAGAGGCCGCTGGCGCCGAGCTGGAGGATTGAGTAGCTGCAGAATCAGACATTTTCTTCGCGCCGCTCGGCAATCAAACCGGTTGGCCGCACTGCAAGTGTCAACAGCAGCAGCGCGAAAACGACGATATCGATCCAGCCCGGGTCGAGAAACTGCGTGGTGTAGCTTTCGATCAATCCGACGATCAAACCGGCGATGATTGTTCCTTCCACATTACCGAACCCGCCGATAATGACGATGGCGAAAGCCTTGACGATGACCGATGTGCCGGCAAATGGCGTCAGAACGAGCACAGGACCGAGCATCGCGCCGCCCATGCCCGCCAGAGCCGAGGCGATAACGAACGTCAACATGATCACATGGTTCTGGTTGATGCCCATCAGGCCTGCTGTCTCGCGATCCTGTGAAACGGCGCGGAGTGCCTTTCCAAGGAAGGTAAACTTCATGAATGCGTAAAGTAATGCGATCGTCAGAACCGAGACGATGATGATCAGCGCATTCTGCACAGTCAGGAACGCACCACCGAAGTGGATGACCTGATTGCTGTAAGGCGTGCTGAACGCGTAGGGGATCGGGCCGAGTAAGACCAGCATCGCATTTTGCAGCATGATCGAGACGCCGATCGTCGCGATCAGCGGCAGCAACTCATTTCCGCGGTCACGCAAAGGCGCAAAGACCGCGGCATTTATCAGCCAGCCAAGGGCGCTCCCAACCACAAGCGCGGCGGCAATTCCTAGAAGGTAGTTCCCGCTCAGCCAATGAGTGACGAAGTAGGCGACGAATGCGCCGATCGTCACGATGTCTGCATGAGCGAAATTGATCTGGACCAGAACGCCATAAATGAGGGTGAGCCCCAACGCGACCAGCACGTAGAGGCTCCCCACAACGATGCCGTTGATCCCCTGCTGGAGGATAACCGTCAGCATGTCAGCAGGGCTGTCAGTTCCACTTCAACGCGGTCCAGGAAAGGTCCGGCTTGGTCTCCATGTAGTGGACGGTATCCATTTTGATATTCTGGTTGTGCTTGTCGAACTCGACGCTGCCGGTCACGCCGACGAAGTTCTTCGTCGCCGCCAAACCGTCCCGGATCGATTGCGCGTCTTTACCACCCCGCCGCACAACATCCGCGATCAACATGATCTGGTCGTAAGCATGGGCGTTAAGGTGCGTCGGGCTTTGGTTGTATTTCGCTTTGAATGCGTCGACGAACTTGCGCACGACTTCGCGCTGATCCGTCGGATCGAACTGGACGATGCGGATGTACCCGAGTGCCGCCTTGCCGGCCTTTTGCTCGAATCCGAACGGCAGCCAAATTGTGCCAAGTTGAATGGCCTGACCGCCGCCGCCTTTGACGACGCCGGCTTGCGCGAGCGCCTGCGTGATTTTCAAGCCTTGCCCTTCGAGAGTGTAGGTGGGAATCACGTCGACTTTGCCGAGGCTCTTGACGCGGGTCGCGATCGACGTGAAGTCGTTCACGTCCCGGCCGAAGCCAATGTCGGCCAGAATTTTCCCGCCGGCCTTGGTGAACGTATCCGCGAACACCTTGGCGTTCCCGATACCGGCATTGGTATTTTCGTGGAGCACAACGGCGGTACGCGCATTCAGCCGCTTGTAAGCGTTGTTCGCAATATCGATTCCCTGCATCACCTCGTTCGGCATGATGCGGAATGTCCAGTGATTGCCGGGATCGGTGATCTTGATTGACGAGGAGCCCGCGTTCAGCAATGAAACTTTTGCGTTTGCCATGATCGGCATGATGGCAAGCGTGGCATCCGAACATTCCTCACCGATCGTAACGTCGGGCTTGAACTGATCGATCAGGCGCTTGGCGGCCTGGGTCGCAGGGAGCGGGCTGCAAGCGGAATCTTCATATCGAACTTCAAATTTGTAACCGTTGACCCCGGTCTTGTTGAGCTGCTCAAGCGCCAGCTCGACCCCTTGTTTGTCCTGTGCGCCGAAATAGGAGCCGGGTCCCGAGATCGGAAACAATGCTCCGATCTTGATGACTTTATCGGCGGCAAATGAGGACCTCGTCGATATCGGGAGCGCTCCGAGCACGAACGCTCCCGCCAGCAGAGCACCGTATAGCCGTTTTGCCATTTATTTCCTCCCACACGCTCGCGGAGAGGTTGGATTTCCCTCCACGTTGCGCGCATTAGACCCGTATTAAGTGCGGGTTGGCAATGGGCCGACGGTATCTCATTCACGCTTTCGTTGAACAACACGAAATTAAAACCGCTCCGTGCGGCAGCTCCTCCTGTATGGAGCGCTTCGGGAGATATCAGGCTGTTTTAATTTCGATCTTCTTCTCGTCTTTCACTGCTTCCGGATTTTTCGGTAGGATCAAGGTGAGAACGCCGTTTTTGAACGACGCGTCGATTTTGTCGGCATCCACGCTGTCGGGAATGCGAAACGAACGCTGGAACGAGCCGAAGCGCCGTTCCGAAATATAGTAGTCCTGCTTGGTCTCCTGCTTTTCCTCTTTCTTTTCGCCTTTAATCGTCAGCACGCCTTCCGAGCATTTCACCTGGATGTCTTTTTCCGACATCCCCGGTAGCTCGGCGGTGATTTTGAACTCGCTCGGCTTTTCCACGATATCAACGGCCGGCGTTTCGAATGTTTTGGTGCCAGCGGGAAAGGAAGACAGTGAGGGCGAGGAAACAAACGGAAATCGCCACAGGTCGTCGAACATGCGGTCCATTTGTCGCCGCACGGTTTCAAAAGGATTCCACTCGCTCAGGCTGCGACGAGTCAGATCCTGCGAAGCGCCTTGCGTAGGCAACTTGGTGTCTTGGGCCATGATAGTTGCTCCTTTGCTGTTGCCCGCCCTATGGGCGTCCCACCGCTAACGGCACGCCTATCGCAACCGGCCAAGCCGCCGGTACTACGGTCGTTGTGTCGGCAGGGGCGTACAAACTACTTTCCTCCGCACACGCAGCGCGCGCTCGAGGGTCAACGCCACAGGGAACGGGTACATCGCCAACGTCACAGCCGCGGCTTGGTTCGAGCGTTAAAAACCGACCGCTCCGCGCACGGGCAAGATGCTTTGATGATGGAATATTTGCGAATGAATTGCGGTTACATCGCCGAGAAAACGGTGTCGGTTAATGTCCGTACCCGGAGGCGGACGTAGTCGTGCTCTCCGGCGGCAGCCAACCATGAAAGCCGTTGCACTGCCTCAGTCTTGGCAACTGTGCCTGTTGCGTAGACGAAAGTGATTGCCAAGCCTCGTTGAGGAACTGCCTCAGCAACTCGACAGTATCGGGATCGAACGAGCCGCCTTTGGCAAGCAACAACATACCTCCCGCAAAAAAAAGACACGCATAGGTAAGTTGATATTCGTCCAAATACTTTGGGAGCGTCTGTGCGGTGTCCGACACATCAACGCAATTTTACGTTGCTTTTGCGGTATGACGAACCAAACTATCGAAAACGTACGAAGCGTTGCCGGCTTCCATTCGCGTACGTCCTGCCTCCTCCCATTGTCTCCGCTCTAAAGTCGCCCCTAAGTGCGGGTCGGCTGAGAGGCCAGCAGTACGTGGAAGCGACCGTAATGCATCATTGCTGGTGCGAGCTCTGCTGCCGATCCGGCTGCCGCGATCTCACAAGCCCTTCTAAATCAAAGATATTCCTGCACCACCCGCTGCGAATTTGATGCCGCGCGCGACCGTGGCGAGGATTGATCTTTTCCTTGAGCCGCTGATACTTTTGACGTCAAGAGCCCAATGTTATGAGCAATAAAGGGGCCTGGTGAACACTGGATGGGAGGGACTTCGAATGCGCCAACAAAATCGTAAAGGCCTGAACCGACGCAGCTTGTTGAAGAGCGCGGCGGCCATCGGGGCGTTTCCGCTCGTAAACATATCGCGCAGTTGGGCTGCCGAAGAAGCGGTCGGCAACTATCCGGCCGGTGTGCAGGGCGACAGCGTCTTTGTCGGCGTCATCGTGCCGCTCACAGGGGCGTATTCGGCCGAGGGCGCCGACCATCTCAAGGGTTTTCAACTGGCGTTCGAGCACCTCAATAACGGCGGCGGGCTTGTCAGCAAAATTCCGACGCTTTCCGGCAAGGGTGTGCTCGGCAAGAAGATCAAGTACAAGTGGGCCGACAATCAGACCAAGCCGGGCCCAGCTGTACAGGCCGCGACCCAGTTCATCACCAATGACAAGGCGATGATGATTTCGGGCTGCTCGAGCAGCGCGACGGCGATTGCGCTGGAGAAGGTCGCGCAGCGCTACCGCGTGATCAACATGGTCGGCGGGAGCGGCGCCAATGAGACGACCGGCAAAGACTGTCAGCGTTACGCGTTTCGCTCGCAGCCAAGTGCCTATATGGCGGCAAAGGCGCTCGCGCCCGCGATCGGCAAGGAGCTCGGCCACAATCGCAAGGCCGTCTATCTGGTTCCCGATTATGCCTACGGCCACTCGGTCTTCGAATCGACCTCGAAATTCACTGAAGAAGAGCTGGGCTGGAAGACGGTCGGCCAGCAGCTTTGCCCCGTCGGCACGTCCGACTACAGTTCCTTCCTTTTGAACATCGCAAACAGCGGTGCCGATGTTTTCGTCAACGTGGCCTTTGGCGCCGACTCGGTCGCTTCCACCAAGCAGGCCAAGCAGTTCGGCGTGCTCGACAAGATGAAAATGATCGTGCCGAACCTTTCAGCCTTTCAAGGGAAGGAAGTCGGTCCCGAGATCATGCAGGGAGTCTACGGCACCCTGGATTTCTGGTGGACATTGGCGGAAACAATTCCCGAAGCGAAGATTTTCGTCGATGCCTTCGAAGAAAAGTACAAATACAAGCCGCGCTGGCTCGCGCACATCGCTTATACTCAGATGCTGGTCTGGGCGGACGCGGTCGAACGCGCCAAGACTTTCAACCCGATCGCGGTCATCAAGGCGCTTGAAGCCGAGCACAAGCTCAAGATGCCGCTGGGCGAGGTTTACTATCGCGCGTGCGACCATCAGCAGGTGCGCGCCGTGCCGGTCGTCGTCGGCAAGAAGCCAAGCGAGATGCGCAATCCGGAAGACATCTTCAAGGTGGTCGGCCTGACGCCCGGACCGGACGTCGTGCCCCCTTGCGATTCGACCAGCTGCAAGCTGCCGTCGTACTAAGCCCCCGTCGCGGCGAAACCGGAGCGTGGCTCGATGAACTGGTCCCTGTTGTGGGCACAGCTGTTCAACGGGCTGACGCTCGGCGCGCTGTTGGTGCTCGTCGCGATGGGATTGACGATCATTTTTGGGGCGCTGGGCGTGATCAATTTCGCGCACGGCGCCTTTTACATGATCGGTGCCTATGCCGGTTATGTCGCTTACGAGGCGACACACTCATTCGTCATTGCTATCGCAGCCGGCACGTTTGTCTTGCTGCTGCTCGGCCTGGTCGTCGAAAGAGGCCTTGTGCGCTATTACTATCGCAGGCCGCATGAAGACCAGATTCTGATGACCTTCGGTCTCGGCATCATCCTGGTCGAGGCTATCCGTGCTTACTTTGGCGGTATTTCAAAGCGCCTGCCGGTGCCGGACTGGGGCAGCGGGGCGGTCAATCTCGGCTTTCTGTACTATCCGACCTACCGCATCCAGGTGCTCGGCATCGTCGCCGCCGCGCTGATCGTGCTCTACATCGTGCTTTACCGTACGCGCCTCGGCCTCATCGTGCGTGCCGGTATTGAAGATCAACTGATGGTCAACATCCTCGGCATCAACGTGCGGCGCACGTTTTTGATCGTGTTTGGGCTCGGCAGCATGGCCGCCGGTTTTGCCGGCGTGATCAATGCGCCGATTGTAACGGTCGTGCCGGACATGGGCACACTGGTGCTGGTGCAATCGTTCGTGGTGGTGGTGATCGGCGGTGTCGGCTCGTTTTGGGGTGCGTTGATCGGCGGCCTCATAGCCGGCGAAATCATCAGCCTCACTGCCATGGTGGAGCCTGCCTATTCCGAGGTGATGCTGTTTGCGGCGATGGCCATCGTCCTGATTCTCAGGCCCCAAGGCTTGTTCGGCGTGCAGGGGCGACAATGATCGTCGAGAAGCTTGCGGCACGCGGTCCGCTTGGCCGATGGATTCCGGAAGTCGTCGCGGTCGTTGCGCTCATTATTTTTCCGTCGGTTTTTACTCTCATCGGCGGCACGGCCGACATGGCCGACCGCATTTTGATCTGGGGTATTTTCGGGTTTGGATTCGACATCCTGTTTGGCTTCACCGGGTTACTGTCGTTTGGGCAGGCGGCATTCTTCGGCTCAGGTGGCTTTATAACCGCCTATCTGCTGATAGAGGGCATTACTGGCAACGCGCTCGCTGCGCTCATCGTCGGGACCGTGTTGGCATCCGTTCTGGGCGTCATCATCGGCACGCTGTCGCTGCGGCGGTCCGGCATTTATTTCGCGATGCTTACGCTCGCCTTCGGGCAGATGTTCTATTTCCTCGATATGTCGCCGCTCAAAACATATACCGGCGGTGAAAATGGTCTCTCTGGCGTGCCGGCGACTCACATCGGCATCGGCAACTGGTTCGTCGAGATGCACACGCCCGAGGGGATGTATTGGCTCATCGCAATCCTGTTTCTGATCGGCTTTTGGCTCGCGCGGCGCCTCGTCAATTCGTCGTTCGGCGCCGTGCTGCTGTCGATCCGCGAGAACGAAGAGCGGGCACGGACGCTGGGCCACGACGTTCAGAAGTACAAGCTCGCCGCCTTTGTCATTGCGGCGGCGTATGCCGGCGTTGCCGGCGGCTTGTTCGGCCTGTTCCAGGGCTACATGCCACCGGATGCGTTCTATCTCGAAACGTCGGGGCAACTCGTCGTGCAGACGATCATGGGCGGCGCCGGAACGCTGATCGGTCCGACCGTCGGAGCGTTGGTATGGATCTATCTGCAGACGGCTTTGCAGATGCTCCCGCTGATCGGCCCGATCTGGAAGATGGTGCTCGGGATCATCTTCGTGCTGATCGTAACATTATTCCGCCGTGGCATCTGCGGTGGCATCGCGCTGTTGTGGGAACGCATGGTCGGCACGAGCGCCGCCTCGGCCATGGCGCCATCAATTGCAAAAGCGGCGCCCGCACAGGTGGCGCCACGTAAACCTCCGCCGCTCACCGGCAAGCCTATTCTTGAGGCGAAGGGGTTGTCGAAGCACTACGGCGGCCTAACGGCGGTCGATAATGTCTCGTTTCAAGTCGTCGAAGGCGAGATACGCGCGCTGATCGGCCCGAACGGGGCCGGAAAGACGACATTTTTTAACATGCTGGCGGGCGCCATTCCGCCCAGCGGTGGTGAGATCTTCTTCCGCGGCGAACGGATCACGGACGCGGGCAGCACCGCAATCTGTCAGCGTGGCCTCGTCAAGAGTTTTCAGATCAATCAGCTTTTCCCAAGCCTCACCGTTTGGGACAACGTGCGCATCGCGGCGATCGCACGCACGTATGGAAAATTTCATCCATCGATGCTGCGCAACGTCGGCGACTCGGAAGAAGTGAACAAACTGGTCGCGCAGTCGCTTGCTGCCGTGCACCTGTCAGATCGCGCGCATGCGCCGGCGCGCGAGTTGGCCTACGGCGAAAAACGGCGGCTGGAGATCGGGCTCGCACTCGCGACCACGCCAAGCATGTTGCTTCTTGACGAGCCGACTGCGGGCATGAGCCCGTCCGAGCGGCAGGACACGATTCGCCTGCTCAAAAGCATCGCTGCCGGCGTCACCATTGTGATTGTCGAGCACGACATGGATGTGGTTTTCGGGCTTGCCGACCGCGTCACCGTTTTGTTCAACGGACACAAGATCGCCGAAGGGCCGCCCGACGCGATCAAGGCCAATGCGGAAGTGCGTGCCGCCTACCTCGGCAATCCGGTGCAGAAATGAGCCTGCTCGAGATCGACAAAATCAACACCTACTATGGCGAGGCGCACGCGCTTTTCGACGTCTCGCTGCAGGTCGAGCAGCATGAGGTCGTGGCGCTGCTTGGGCGCAACGGTGCCGGCAAGAGCACGACGCTTAATACCGTTATGGGCGTTCTGGCGCCGAAGTCGGGCGCGATTCGTTTCGCCGGCGAAGACGTCGCATCGCTGCCACCTTATGAAATCGCGAAACGTGGCCTTCAGCTTGTGCCGGAGGAAAGGCGCATAATCGGCGGATTGACGGTCGAAGAAAACATCGTGCTTGCGACGCTTACGGCCGACAAGCCGTGGCCGCTCGACCGCGCCTACGAGATGTTCCCGCGCCTCGCCGAGCGCAGGCGTAATCGCGGCCGCGAGCTTTCGGGCGGCGAGCAACAGATGCTGGCCATCGCGCGTGCGCTCGTGCGCGAGCCGAAAATGATCCTGCTCGACGAGCCGTTTGAGGGGCTGGCGCCTATCATCGTGCAGGATTTGATCGGCGTTTGCCGCAGGATTGCGGAAGCGGGGCAGACGATTATCATCGTCGAGCAAAATGTGGAGGCTGCGCTCGGCCTTGCTCACCGCTGCTACGTGCTCAACAACGGTCACGTCGTATTCGAAGGGACGCCGGAAGACTTGCGCAAGGATACCGATTTCATGCACCGGCACCTTGGGGTGGAAGCCTGATGCCGGCTCATTCGAAATCCGTGAAAGTCGCAGCCGCGCACGCGGCGCCGGTATTTCTCGACGCGCAAGGTTCGGTTGATAAAGCGTGCAGCCTGATTGCAGAGGCGGCTGCTCATGGCGCGAGATTAATCGCGTTCCCGGAAACATTCATTCCTGCGTTCCCGATCTGGGCGGCGGTGCGCGCTCCCATCTACAACCATGAACTCTTCAAGCGCCTTGCTGCCAATAGTATCCGGATCGACGGCCCGGAAATGGCGCAACTGCGCGAGGCGGCCCGCAAGAACGGCATCCTCGTCTCGATCGGATTTAACGAAGGCACCACCGCCAGCGTGGGCTGTATCTGGAATTCGAACGCACTCATCGGCGATGACGGCGCGATTCTGGTGCATCATCGCAAGCTTGTTCCGACGTTCTACGAAAAGCTGGTGTGGGCAAATGGTGACGGTGCCGGCTTGCGCGTCAGCGATACGCCGATCGGCCGCATCGGCATGCTGATTTGCGGTGAGAACACCAATCCGCTCGCGCGATATGCGCTGATGGCGCAGGGCGAGCAAATTCACGTGTCGTCCTATCCGCCCGTCTGGCCCACGCGCGATCCGCGCGGCAACCAGGGCAATTATGATCTGCGCAGCGCGATCCTGATCCGCGCCGGCGCGCACAGTTTCGAGGCCAAAGCGTTCAACGTGGTTGCCTCCGGCTACCTCGACAAGGCGACGCTCGACGCCATTGGTGACCTCGGCAAGGACGAGCGCGAAATTCTCGAACGCACGCCGCGCGGCATTTCGGTGATCATCGCGCCGACGGGTATGCCGATCGGCGCCGAGCTGCAGGACGAAGAGGGGATCCTCTACGGCGATCTCGACCTCGCCGCTTGCGTCGAGCCCAAGCAATTTCATGACGTCGTCGGATATTACAACCGCTTCGATATTTTTGACGTGACGGTGGACCGCCGCGCCAATCGGCCGATCTCGTTTCACGATGGTATGAAACCGCAGATGGATGAGCCGATCGTATCGGGCACATCCCGCGGCGACGAATTAAGCTGACCGCCGCGTCACTCGGTGCGCCGCGAAGCGGCGATCCGAACCATCCCATGCCGAGTGGACTTCCGCTCGCAGGCGTCGCTCGTGCCGGCGTGACCGAAACGTCTTTCTATTCCGCTGCTTCCCCGAGAAACGCGCTCTGTCCAAGCAGGAAAGCGCGGTCTTGCTCGAAAATATGCGTGAGGAATTTGGTCACGGCTTTGATACGCGGCAAATGCATCTGCTCGGTTCGCACCGAAAGCCATACGTCGCGTTGCACTGAGACGTCCGGAAACAGCCGCTGCAATCCGGCGACGTCGACAGCGACGAAGGTCGGCAGCATCACAATGCCGAGGCCGTTGATGGCGGCATTGCACTGCGCAAGAATACTGTTGCTGTGGAAGACGATGCGCGGATTTTGCACAAGATCGTCGAGCCAGCGCACGGCATCGATCGTCAGCAGCTCCTCGATGTAGCCGATAAAGTCATGCTCGGCGAGATCGGCCAATGTCTGCGGCGTGCCGCGCCGGCGCAGATAAGACGGCGAGCAGTAGAGATGCATGGCGACCGACGCGGTACGCTTGCTGGTCAGGCCGGGCGTGCGCGGATTGAAGAAGCTCAGGAAAACATCGGCTTCCTTGCGCGACAGGTCGACGGTCTGCGGAATACTGACAAGCTCCAACCGCACGCTGGCGTCGAATTCCGCAAGCAGTGAAAGACGGCGCGCGACATATTGGCTGGCGAGACCTTCCATCGTGGCGACGCGCACCAACTGGCTGCCGCCCGCGCTGCCGCGCACGATTGCGTCCTCAAGTGCGTTGGCATGGACGTCCATGTTCTCGATGTGCTTGAGCAACTCATGCACGTCCGCACGGACGGTGACGCCCTTGCGTGTGCGGTTGAGCAGCTTGACGGAGAGAATGGACTCCAGCTTTCCGACTCGACGGCAAACGGTCGAGTGATCGAGACGCAAGCGCTTCGCCGCCGCATGGACGCTCCCTTGGCGGGCAACTTCAAGAAACACCCGCAGGTCGTCCCACTTTATGGGCGCCCGACTCACCAACCCCTCCCTGTACCTCGCATTAAAACCGCACTTTAATGCGGTTTACATTACATTTTTCTACAACAATCGGACACAGGCTGGTGCAAAAAAACTTCGCACTGAACTTCGCGAGGAACAAAAATCCTTGATATCAATCAAGCCTGTAGCTGGTCGTCAGGCTTCGATGCGAATTATCAAGACGCAAGTGGTGATCGTGGGCGGGGGTGCAGCGGGCTGTTATGCCGCGCTCAATCTTCACCGCAAAGGCATCAAGACCGTCATCGTCTGCAAGGGCCTCGTGGGCAAAAGCGGCGCCTCGCTGTTTGCCGGCAATCTGGTTCTTTCGGGCCGGCTCCTCGGCAACACGGACGAACAAGCGCTTAACACCGCCGAATTTCTCATCAAATACCACAATCAATTCTTGATCGATCAGGAATGGGCGAAGCGCTGCGGCGCCTGGATTGCGAACGTCTATTATCCGGAACTCGAAGAAGCCGGACTGTATTTCCGCCGCGACGACGATGGCAACATGGTCGTCAGCCCCGGGAAAATCCGCAGCATTGCCGCCAACGTGCAGGGCAATTCCGGCGTGCCGTTCATGGACATGCGGCGCAAACAGATCATCAAAGCCGGCATCGAGACCGTCGAAGAAACGGTCGTGACCGCATTGTTGCGCAATGCGGACGGTTCGATTGCAGGTGTGTTCGGCTTGCAGGTACTGACGGGCGAATACGTTGTCGTGCTTGGGCAGGCGACCATTCTGGCGACCGGCTACTCCGACCGTTTGCATGCGCGCTCGACTGGCACGCGCGAAATGTCGGCCGACGGCATTGCGATGGCCTGGCGCGCGGGCGCGAGCATGGTCAATCTCGAAATGCAGTGGTGGCACACGAACGACGTGGCTTATCCGCCGACGTGGCAGCGCATGCAGATTTATCCCAATCCGATGCTCGGCTCGGAGAAGTCGGCGCGCATGGTCAATTCGGATGGCGAGGAATTTTTCGATCAGCAGAAAGACGATCCGCTCGCTTTCGGTCCTTACACAGTCCAGCTCAAGGCACTTGCGAAGCAGGTGCATGCCGGGAAGGCGCGCTACACCGGCGGATATTATGCCGGATTTGATCATTGCGCGCCGGGCGAGGTCGAAGCCTATACGACCTATGCCAAGGTTTATCGCCAACTTGGCATGGATTTCCCGAAGTCGCTGATCGAGACCGCGGTGACCGCGCATTACCGGCAGGGCGGCATCGATGTCGATACGGCGACAATGTCATCCTCGGTGCCGGGACTTTATGTTGCTGGCGGACTCGGGGGGCACTGCAATGGGCTGATTGCGCTTGTGACCTATGACGGCAAGGTCGTTGCGGAGGGCGTTGCCGACAACCTTGCAACGTTGCGTGAGCCGGAGTTGCCGGATGAACAGGTCCGGCTGGAACGCGAGCGGCTTGAAGCGTTGCTTGTTGGCGGCGGCGGCGAGCCCTGCGCGCCGGGTGAATTGAAAGAAAGCGTGCGTGCGCTGATGTGGGAGAAGGCTGGCGTCGAGAAGGATGCGCGCAGCCTCAACGAGGCCCTGGAGGAATTCTCGCGCATACGCCGGGAGTCACTGCCGCGTTTGCGCGCCAAGACACCGGTGCGGACGGCCAACTACGATTGGCTGGACGCGATTGACTGCCTGAACATGATTGACGCCGCCGAGCTTGTCGTATTGTCGTCATTGCAACGCGAGGAGAGCCGCGGGCCCTTCATGCGGCGCGATTTTCCGGAAACCGATAACGAGAACTGGTTGAAGGCAAACGTACTGCACAAGGCGGACAACGGCTATCGATTCGAGAAACGGCCGTACAATCTATCGATGTTCCGGCCGGATTTTGTGCGCAAGAACAATCTCGAGGTACCGTGGTGAGCGACGTCGTGGAAACGCGGGATGCGCTTGACGCGCGTCGCCTCGGCCAGGTGGAGAACGCCGATAGTTTGCGCGCGCGCAATAGCCGGATCGCGATCGGTGCGCCTGTGCTGATCAAGGTTCGGCGCAGTGACGGCCGCTTGCAGGAATTCAGCACGCCTTACCAGAAGGCTATGCGCGTCCTTGACGCGCTTAACGCGATTGCGCTGAACGACGCGTCTGATCTTGCTTTCCGCTGGTTTTGCGGCTCGAAAATGTGCGGCACCTGCGCGGTGCGAATGAACGGCCGGGAGGTCCTGGCGTGCTGGGAAGCGGTCGAGCCGGAGATGACGATCGAGCCGCTGCGCAACCTGCCGGTGATCCGAGATTTGGTGGTTGATCGCACGCCTTACGAGAAGAAAGTCGCGTCATTCGAGCCGTGGCTGACGCGCACAGAGCCTTATGCGGGATTCCCCGAACCGTTGTCGCATCTCGACATCAAGAACGCATCGAAGGCCCTCGACTGCATCAGTTGCATGTGTTGCTATTCCGCCTGCCCGGTCATCCGGCTCGGTTCGCTCACGGATTTTGCGGGGCCTGCCCCATTGGTGCAACTCGGGCAGACGGCGCTCGACCCGCGCCAGAACCAGCAACAGGTCGCGCGGGCGCTTTCACACTCCGGCATTTTCAATTGCGTGTCTTGCTACAAGTGCGAGGAGGTATGCCCCGCGCATATCCCGATCGTCAGCAGCGTCATCGAGCCTCTGAAGGCCAAAGCCGCACAGCTTGTGCCCAAGATGGCGCACCATCCGCTCACATTCCGCGCGGTGGTGGCGCGGCGGGGGCGCATTGACCCCGGCGAACTCATCCTGCGTGTGCAAGGCTTGCGGGTATTCGCGGTTATCCCGCGGCTCTTGCGGTTGCTGGTGCGCGGCAAGATCAAGCCGCTGCGCACGTTGTTAGGCATCAAGACGCCGGCGGCTTCCGCCGCAAACCGTATTTTGAACAAGGGCGGACGCCGATGAAATTCGCCTACTACCCCGGCTGCTCGGCGCGCAGTACCTGCGCGGAACTGAACGAGGCGACGCACCGGGTCGCGGCAAGGCTGGGGCTCGAATTGACGCCGCTCGAATCCGCGACCTGTACCGGCGCACGCGAACTGCGCGCGATCGATCCGTTGCAATTCTATACGCTCAACGTTCGCATCCTTGCGCTTGCCGAGCGTGAGAGTCTGCCGCTGATGACGATCTGCAACACGTGCACCCTCAATCTGCTCGATGCGCACGCGGCGGTTTGCGACGACGCGCGGCTGTTGCGCCAGGTCAACGAGAACTTGCGCGACGAAGGTCTCGAATATCACCGCACAACCAGAATAAGCCATTTTCTCTGGGTGCTTTACGAGAACATTGGTGAGGAAAAGCTGCGCGAGCTTGTCGTCAAGCCGCTAAAGGGGCTGACGGTTGCTGCGTTCTACGGCTGCCATATCACGCGGCCGCCGACGCGGTACGGCTTCGTCGATTCGCGCAACAACGTAGCGCTGGAGCGGCTGGCGGCGCTGCTCGGCTGCGAGCCGATCGACTACAGCGGCCGCACCGAGTGCTGCGGCTTTCATACCGCCGCGCATGATGAGCGTATCGCGATCAAGCTCACCGGCCAGCACATTCTGTCCGCCAAGCAGAACGGTGCGAAAACGATGGTGACACCGTGCCCGCTCTGCCACACGGTGCTCGATAGCTTCCAGAAAGAGATCGAGCAGGATGTGGGGCAGAAGCTCGATGTGCCGGTGCTTCATTTACCGCAGCTTGTCGGGCTTGCGCTCGGCTTGTCGCCGGATGAGCTGAATATCGATCGGCACATGATCGATTTCGACATCGATATTTGAACCTTTACGAGGCCAGTTTGCGCGAAAGCGCGTGCCGTGTCGCGCGAGCAGGGACGTCGAGATCTTGCGCCGGGTCTGCCGTTTCCGAAAGTTGACCGAGCAGGAACGACAGATCCTCCAGACGGTCGGCGACGACATGGATGACACCACGTTCCTCCTGCATCCGGCCGGCCACCGACACATAGCGCGTTCCCAGAACGACAGGCCGGAAACGCTCCAACACCTTGGGCCACACGATAATGTTGGCGATCGACGTTTCATCCTCGATGGTCATGAAGATGACGCCATTGGCGGAGCCCGGCCGTTGCCGGCAGGTGACGAGGCCGGACACACGGACGTAGGCGCCTGTTTTCAGGGTCCGCAAGCTTTCGTTTTTGGCGATGCCGCGTTGTGCAAGGTCGGTGCGCAAGAATTCGGATGGATGCGCGCGCAGCGATAGCTTGAGGAAACGATAGTCGTTGACGACTTCTTCGCCGAGCGGCATCGGCGGCAGATGCACGTCCGGTTCGCGGGCCCGCGCATTGTGGCCGCCTTCGCGAAACAGCGGCAGCGCATCGTGATCGCCCGCACGATCGAGAATTTTCACCGCCCACAGTGCCTCGCGTCGTGACAGACCGAGCGAGGCAAAAGCATCGGCGTCCGCCAACCGCTCCATCGTCGCCAGCGGCAGGCCGGTGCGCAGCCACACATCGCGGATCGAGTCGTAGCGTCTTTCGCGTTTCTTCACGATCAGCTTTGCCTCTTCCTCGCGAATGCCTTTGATCTCGCAGAAGCCCAACCGTATGGCGTGTGTAGAATGAATGTCATCCTTCATCGTGGCGTTAAACGAATGCAGCTGCTCTGCTGCGCGCGGTCCCGGCTCCAGCGTCGCATCCCAGTCCGAACGATTGATGTCGACGGGACGCACTTCGACGCCGTGCTCGCGCACGTCGCGCACGATCTGCGCCGGCGCGTAGAAGCCCATCGGCTGTGCATTGAGTAGCGCGGCGGCGAATACGTCCGGGTAATGGCACTTGAACCAGGATGAGGCATAGACCAGCAGCGCAAAGCTTGCGGCATGGCTTTCCGGAAAGCCGTATTCGCCGAAGCCTTCAATCTGGTGAAAACAACGCTCGGCGAAGTCGCGCGGATAGCCCTTGGCCACCATGCCTTCGATCATCTTCTTCTGGAACGTGCCGATGGTGCCGACGCGGCGGAACGTCGCCATGGCCCGGCGCAGCTTGTCGGCCTCTTCCGCTGTGAAGCCAGCCGCAACGATGGCGATCTGCATCGCCTGCTCTTGAAACAGCGGTACGCCAAGCGTCTTGCCGAGCACGGCCTTGAGTTCTTCCGAAGGATACGTCACCGCCTCGATGCCCTGTTTACGGCGCAGATAGGGATGCACCATATCGCCCTGGATCGGACCGGGCCGCACGATCGCGACCTCGACCACGAGGTCGTAGAATTTCTCCGGATGGAGGCGCGGCAGCATGCTCATCTGCGCGCGACTTTCGACCTGGAATACGCCGAGCGAGTCGGCGCGCTGCAACATGCGATAGACGGCGGGATCTTCGGCCGGAATGGCGGAGAGGGTGCGTGTCGATTGAGGTGCAGATAATGCTCCCGGATAATGCTGTTCCAGCAAATCGAAAGCCTTGCGCAGGCACGTCAGCATGCCGAGGCCGAGCACATCCACTTTCAGAATACGAAGTGCGTCGAGATCGTCCTTGTCCCATTCGACGCAGGTGCGCTTTTCCATCGCCGCGTTGCCGATCGGCACGACTTCGTCGAGCCGCCCGCGCGTCATCACAAAACCGCCGACGTGCTGCGACAGGTGGCGCGGAAAACCGGCGATTTCCTCCACCATCTCGAACATCTTGCGCACGCGCGCAGTCTTGCGGGAGAGACCGGCACGGCTGAGGTCGGCTTCCCTGAAATTGCTGCTCGAGCCCCACATGGTCGAACCGATCGCGTTGATGGCATCCTCTGAGAGGCCGAAAACCTTGCCGACTTCGCGCATGGCTGAGCGTCCACGGTAGCTGACGACGGTTGCCGCCAATCCGGCGCGCTCACGACCGTAACGTTCGTAGATGTATTGAATCACTTCCTCGCGCCGCTCGTGCTCGAAATCGACGTCGATGTCCGGCGGCTCGCGCCGTGAGGCAGAGACGAAGCGCTCGAAAAGAAGGTCGCTGTGCTCGGGATCGACTTCGGTGATCCCGAGGCAATAGCACACGGCGGAATTGGCCGCCGAACCGCGACCCTGGCAGAGGATGTTTCGGCTGCGCGCGAAGCGCACGATGTCGTGGACGGTGAGGAAGTAGGGCGCGTACTGAAGCTGGGCGATCAGGGCCAGTTCGTGCGTGAGGCTTTTACGCACCTTGTCCGGAATGCCATTGGGATAACGCACGTTGGCGCCCTCATATGTATAATGCACGAGCGCGTCCTGCGGCGTTGCAAATCCTTCGCGCGTTTCCTCGGGATATTCGAAGGCCAACTCGTCAAGCGAGAAGGTCAGTTTCTTTGAAAGCCGGATCGTTTCAGCGATGGCGTCAGGCGCATCGCGAAACAGTCGTGTCATTTCCTCCGGTGACTTCAGGTGCCGCTCGGCGTTGACGCCGAGCTTGCGCCCGGCGGCTTCGATGGTTGTGTGCTCGCGGATGCAGGTAACGACATCCTGCAATTTGCGGCGTGCGGGGACGTGATAAAGCACGTCGTTGACGGCGATCAGCGGTACGCCGGCCACTTGCGCAGTGTTTAAAAGAGTTGCAAGCCGCGCGCGGTCATTACCGCGATAGAGCATGGAAGCGGCAAGCCGAGCGCGTCCGGGCGCAGCGTCATTGAGCTTTCGCAACAGAAACGGGAGATTGCGGTTCGGCACCGCGCCGGGCATCACGATCAGCTCAAGTCCTTCAATAAAAGCGAGCAGATCGTCGAGGAATAAAATGCAGTTCCCTTTCTCCGCGCGTAGATTGCCGGTGGTGAGAAGGCGGCAGAGCCGTCCCCATGCGGGACGGTCACGCGGATAGGCAAGAATGTCCGGCGTGTCGTCGGCGAAGACGAGGCGCGCACCGGGATGATAACGCAGCGTCAGTCCGGTTTCGCGCTTGAGGAGATGCGCGCGCACCACGCCGGCGACCGAATTGCGGTCGCATAATCCCATTCCGGCGAGACCGAGTTGAGCGGCTTGCGCCAGCATTTCCTCGGGATGCGACGCTCCGTGCAGGAACGAGAAATTCGAGGTGACGGCGAACTCGACGTACTCCATGACGCCTCACGCAAACAGGCCGTGCATAAACCAGCGCGGCTCGGCGGTGTCGCGGTAAAGGCCGGCGCGATAGAGCCAGAAGCGCAGGCCGTTCGTATCCTCGACGCGGAAGTAATCGCGTGCGATGCCTTCCTCTTCGCTCCACCAGGTGTTCTCGATGCGCTCGGGCCCTTCGGCCACGACAACCTCGTGCTGCGCGCGGCGCCAGCGGAAACGTACGGGTGGCCCATCCGGCACCGAGGCAATGGCCTCGATCGGCTCTGGTCGCGCGAACAGACGCAAAGGACGCGGGCTTAACCCTTCCGCCGCGCGGAAATTTCGATAGGCGGCCCATCCGTCATCGTCGATGTCCGTCTGTGCAGGAACGGTCACGCTGGCAAGCTCGGGGATATGGCTGTCGCGCGCGGTCAGGCGCGTGACGCGCTGCGCGCCGAAGCGCGCGCTCAGACGGTCGACGAGGCGATCAAGCTCGGCCTGGTCCTCGCTACCGCCAAGGCCGATCTGTTCCGGCAGACTCGATTCTGCTTCGGTGACGGAAAGCCGCGCCATGTCGTAGCCGAAACCGGGGTCGACCTCATCGGCAAGCGCCGCGAGACGCTCGACAAACAAGGCACGGATTTCACCGGGATCGCGGATCGGGCGCGAGGTGCCGGCGACGATCCGCTGCACGGCGCCGTCGGTACGAAACAACGCCAGTTCGATGCGGCGCGCGCCGTCGCCGCCGCGCTCGAGCAAGATTTTCAATCGTGCGGCCAGCCGCTCGATGATGGCGAGCACGTCTTCTTCGCGCGCAATCGGTTCGGCGAAACGCTGTTCGGCGACATAAGGTGCGACCGGCAGGCGCGGCTGCAGCGGCTCGCTTTCCATGCCAAGGGCACGGTCGAGTTGCCGCAGCAGGCCGGCACCGAAGCGGCCGGCAAGCGGCGCGCGCGGCATATCGAGAGTATCGCCAATTCGTTTGAGACCGACACGGGCGAGCGTGGCAGCAGTTTCGGCGGGAATGCGCAGGGCCGCGAGCGGCAATGGCGCCAGCAGAGCGCGCTCATCACCAGATGCAATAATTGTCTTTGCCGTGTAGCGTGCGGCGGCCCAGGCGGCACCGATGGTGCCGGCGACGGCAATGCGCAGCGTAAGGCCGAAACCGGCGACACGCGCGGCGAGATCGTCAATCAGCGCCTGCTCGCCGCCGAACAAATGTGCACAGCCGCCGATATCGAGCAGGATGCCATCGGGTGCATCGCTGCTGACGAGCGGCGTGTAGCGCACACACCAGTCGACAAGGCGCTCAAGAAGTTGCGCATCGGCGGCAGGATCTTCCGGCACGGCAGCAAGATCGGGATGCAAGGCGCGCGCGTGCGAGAGCGTAACGCCGGGATGAAGGCCAAGGCGTTCCGCCGCCGCATTGACGGCAACAAGACAATCGGCATTACCGCGTTTGCCGAAGACAACAAGCGGATGAAGATTACGCGCTTGCTGCCGCGCGACGCGGTCGGTCGAAAGCCGTTTGAGCCACAGGCTTACGATCCGCTGACGCGGGGCCGAAGCATTTCTCGTCATCGTTCCAGTCCAACATCCATGATCCCGGTCCGCCGAAGCGATTGCGCATAAGCTGTGCTTTGAGGCGCGGTGAGCCGTGTGCGTGTGGTGCAGAAGGTGAAGCGCCGATCACCCAGCGTGTTGCGGCCGCGGAAGGTTCGACGCCGGGTGCGGTGCGCAGCAACAGAGCGATGCTGTTGTTGTGTGTGGCGGCAAGCGACAGCCGGCGTGTGGCGATGAGATCGGGACAGCGTTGCGCGCGACTCTCGCCAATGACTGCACCGACCGCACTGCAGTGCAGCGCTTCTTCCATCGTCCACAGCACATCACGCAAATGCACAGCACGCACAACAATGAAACGTTCGGGCGCAATGCCGAGAAGATCGAGACCGGGCCCGTACAGCGCACCGCTCTCAACGCAGGCCATGTCCTCACCCACCCACAGGATGGCTCGCGAAGTCGCGCATGCGGCGAGCGACAATGCGAAGCCCGTAGCCGCCGCGATTTCGGTTTCGCGCGCTGCCGCGATCTCGTGCAGCGCCCCACGGATGGAGCCCCCCGCGGCGCGGAAGAGCGCGGGCTCGCAATCGAGCCGGTAATGCCGCGTCCGGGAGGCGGGTCGCACAGCCTCAAGCGAGGCAATATCCCTCCGCAGCGCGGCAAGGGTGTTTGCCGCGGACAAAACCATTCATATCTCTCGTTCTCTATTTGTTCTTATTATGCTCTGAGGCAAGACCGAGTCAATGGAGATAAATCTATAAGAATATCAATTGAATAGCTCTAATCGCAGCGCACGCTCATGCCGCCGTCCACGACCAGCTCGGTTCCGGTCACGAAGCGCGCCTCATCGGAGGCGAGGAAGACAGCGGCATTCGCCGTGTCACGTCCGTCGCCGGCAAAGCCCATCGGGATGCGCGCGAGCCGCTGCTTGAGCAGAGCCTCTATGTCACCGCCGGCCCGCTGCTTCGCCAAACGCGCTTCCACCATCGGCGTATGAAGCTGGCCGGGGATGATCGTGTTCACGCGGATGCCTTTCGGCGCGTACTGCACGGCGATCACGCGACTGAGCTGAATGACGCCGGCTTTGGTCGCGGCGTAACCCACCTGGAATGCACCGGTAAAGCGTATGCCGGAGGTGGAGGCGACGTTGATGATCGCGCCGCTTTTCTGTTTCTCCATCACCGGCAGCACGTGCTTGCAGGTGAAAAACACGCTGTCGAGATTGAAGGCGATCTGCGCGTGCCAAGTTTCCTCCGGCATCTCGACTGGACCGCCATGTGCCGATCCGCCGACATTGTTCATCAGGATGTCGATACGGCCGAATTTATCGATGCAAGCCTTTACCATCGCGGCAACCGACGCGCCGTCGGTCACGTCGCATTGATGCACGGCCATCTCGCCGCCGACCTCCTTTACGCGCTGAATCGTTTCAGCGACACTGTCGGGATCACGGTCGACCGCAAAGACTTTTGCACCTTCCTCGGCGAAGCGCACGGCTGTCGCGCGGCCGTTGCCCCAGCCAGGGCCGACAGAGCCCGCGCCGGTGACAATGGCGATCTTGCCCGCAAGACGCCCGCTCATGGTTCGCCTTTCATTTCACATCCTCTCGACGCGATCTCAGTCGAACCCGTAAAGCCGGGCCGGATTGCTCACCAGGACCTTGTGTACGAGCTTGTCATCGCCGTTGAGCCACTGTGGCACGAGATCGAGGAGGCCGCGCGTGTCCTGGTTCTGAAATGGCATTTCCTGCAACGGATCGCGGCGGCGAGTGGCAGGAGCCGGTGTATGCGGCCAGTCCGAGCCCCAGACCACACGCTCGGGGTTTGCCTCGACCAGCGTGCGCGCCAGCGGTCCGAGGCGCGGATCGTAAGGATCCTCCGCGACACGATATGCTCCGGAAATTTTTACCCACACGTTTCCGGAATCGAGCAGTCGCCTGAGCGCACGCAGCGGGCCGTCGGGGCTGCCCGGCGGGATGAGGCCGAAATGATCGATCACTGAATGTACCGGCAGCTCCAGCAACGCCGGTGCGATGCGCTCGAGCGTCGCTGATTCGATGAACATCTGCACATGCCAACCCTGGCGCTCGCACAGCCTTGCCGCTGCGAACAAACGTTCGCGTACCGCGTCGACCGACATCGTCCCGCCGGTGGCAATATTCACGCGCAGGCCCCGGATGCCTTTATCGTGGAGCCTGTCGAGCTCTGCGCCGGAAACGTTGGGCGGCAACACGGCGACGCCGCGGCAATCCGCGATTTGCGCCATAGCCGCCAGCATGCAGGCGTTGTCGGTGCCATAAAAGCTCGGCTGTACCAGAACGACACGATCAAGCTTGAGGTGCGCCAGCATTGCCTTGAGCTCACCCGGCGAAGCGTCCATCGGCGTATAGGATCGTTCGGCCGCGAGCGGAAACTGTGATTTGGGACCGATCACATGGACATGGCTGTCGCACGCGTTGGGAGGCGGGAAGTTGGCGGTCATCTCAAGTCCATTGCGTGGATTTCGCATCGTGACAGCGAGGCGTGCTTGTCAATTTGACATAGACAACGCCGCGAGTGAACGGGCATTCTGCGCGAGGTTGAATGAGCGCGACATGCAAGGCGCGGCATGTTCGGATGATCGGGGTACAAGGCTTGGCAACCGTGGCAAACGACGAAAAGCAAGATGCAAGCTGGCACGAGATCGTGATCGGCGCACTCAGGGATAACGACGTGCGGCTCGTCACCTACGTGCCGGACCGTGTGCTCACGCCGCTGATCGCCGGCATTGAGCGCGACCCGTTCTTCACGATGTTTGCGACGGCGCGGGAGGAAGAGGCGCTCGGGATTGTCACCGGCGCGTGGATGGGCGGCATGCGCGGCGCCGTGCTGATGCAGACCAGCGGCTTCGCCACGATCGCGAACGTCCTTGCCTCGCTGGTGGTGCCGGGGCAAATCCCCGCGCTGCTGTTCGTGTCGGAGCGCGGCACGCTCGGCGAATTTAATCTGGGCCAGGCGCTGGTCGCACGCACCATGCGGCCCGTGCTCGATTCGCTGGCGGTAACGTACCATACCATCACGCGCATCGACGAGCTTGGCTTCATCGTCGATCGCTCGATCAAGCAGGCGGTGGCGACGCAAGCGCCGGTCACGTTCATCCTGTCACCGCTGCTCACCGGCGGGAAAGTGTTCAAGGCCTGAGCGTCATGGCCACGACATCGCACAATGCCAAAGTGATGAACCGCTTCGAGCTGACCAAGCGGCTTGTCGGCCAACTCAAGAATGAGGAAGCCGTCATCGGCGGCATCGGAAATACCAACTTCGATCTGTGGGCGAGCGGGCAGCGCCCACAGAATTACTACATGCTCGGCAGCATGGGGCTGGCGATCCCGATCGCGCTTGGCGTCGCGATTGCGCAGCCGAAACGGCACGTGATTGCGATCGAGGGCGACGGCTCGCTGCTGATGCAGCTAGGCTGCCTGTCCACCATCGGTACGCTCGGCACGAGAAACCTGACGATGGTGGTGATGGACAACGCCAGCTATCAGATTACCGGCTCGCAGCCGACCGCGACCGCAAAGGCAGCCGATCTCGTCGCCATCGCGCGGGCTTCAGGCATCGCGAAAGCTGCATGGGCGGCGGACGAGGTTGAGTTCGACAAGCTGGTGGCCGCAGCGCTGGCGGAAGGCGGACCGACATTCATAGCCGCGCGCATCGACCAGAAGCCGGGAGTCGCCACGACCGATCGCGATCCGGTGCAAATCCGCGAACGCTTCATGCGTGGATTGGGCGTGCGGAAGTAACCGATCTAGGCTGCACGCACGCCGAAAACCTGCTCCGCAAATTGCGGATAAACCTCGGCAAGCTGCGGGGCCACAACTTCCCGCATCAGCTTGAGCGTTGCAGGCGAAGGCGCCGGCGTTTCCGGTACATTGGCAGGCCGGTCGAAATCGAAGCCGGTATGCTCAATCACTTCCTCAACCGTGTGTCCGGGGTGGATGCTTTGCAGGCGGAAGCGCTTGCCTGCGCGGTCGAATGAGAACAGGCAACGGTTGGTAATAAGTGCGATCGGGCCGCCGGGGCGGAACACATTTTCGTCGTTGCCGCCTGGCGCACTGACGAAATCGACTTTGGGGACCAATGTGCGCCGCGAGTGTTCGGTGCGGAACAGGATCACTTTCGGCACCACATAGTAAAGATACGCCGAGCCGAACGATCCCGGAAAACGCACTTTCGGATGATCGTATTCGCCGATGGATACCAGATTGACGCTGCCGTCGCCTCCGATCTGCCCGCCGGAAAGAAAGAACACGTCGATGCGGCCTTGCCCGGCACAGTCGAACAGTTCGCGTGCGCCGTCAGTGAAGAAATTGTGCTTGCGGCTTTGCAGCAGCGAGACGTAGGGACGGCCGTTGCCGTTGCGCTCGCGTGCGAGCAGGGCGGCAGTTGCCGGGATCGGAGAGGCATTGCCGACCGCGACATGGCGCACGTCACCGATCAGTCCGGCGATCGCGTCGGCGAGCAGTTCTTCGGAGCGGAAGTTCACTTAATTCCTCTCCGGGAGTGGGGGGTATAAGAACAACAATTACGCCGTCTGCTTTTCATACACATACCGGTCCAGATATTCCGTAAAGCCTTCCGCCGTCGCTGCCATGCGCGCATACAAAGCGAGATGGTCGGCATCGATGCCATAATAATCCGGTAGCGGCAGCGGCCAGGCGCCGCGTTCTGCCACAGCAATGTGCTCGACATAAAATCCCGGCAGTGTACCGGCGGCGAGAATCGGATCGTCGAGCAAATCGCCCTCGTGAATTTTCTCGACCGTGACGATCGTGCGCTCGGCTGCATGCGCCATCGTTGCCAGCTCGCGCTGACGACCGATCCATACGTTCCCAAAACGATCGGCCATCGGCGCGTGGATCAGCGCGACATCCGGTTCGATTGCCGGCAGCAGCACGATCGGATCGGAATTGCCGAATGGGCTATCGATTACCTTCCAGTCGTCCCGATACTTCAGCACGTCCGACCCGATCAGCCCGCGCAGCGGCATGAACGGCACGCCCTTTTCGGACGCCTGCAGGGCCGCGTGCAAAGCGGGGCATGTTGCGTCCATCATGCGAATCGCGCGCTCGATGATTGCGGCGGAGAAGCGCGGCGCCGGTCCGAATTCGCCGAGGCTAACCGCGGACGTTTCGAGCGTTTCGACGCAGCCCGCGCCGATCAGCATGTCCGCTTGCAGGCTGGATGTCGGCAAAGCGACCAGATGCAGTTTTTTCACATGGCGGCGAATGAGCGCGCGCGTCGCTGCCATCGGCACGCCGGAAACTTCGCGCGGCACCACGAGCATTACGCCATCGCCAATCGGTGCAACCGCTTCGTCGAGTGAAACTATCGTCGGCATCCGGAAACCCGCATTACTGCGCGTCATTTGCGCTATTCCGCTCTTTTCCCATTGTTGGGCTTGCAACGTCCACTGGTTTCTGCTGGTTGGGCAGTGCTATGAATTTGCAGGAAAAACTCAAAAGCGGCCGCTTCGTTATTACCGCGGAAATTACGCCGCCAGTGTCGATGTCACCCGACGATCTGTTGGCGAAAGCGGCGCCGCTCAAGGGCATGGCCGATGCCGTCAATGTCACTGATGGCGCTGGCGCCCGGCCGCATCTCGGCTCGCTGACGGCGGCTGGTCTGCTTGTCCAGCATGGAATCGAGCCGATCCTGCAACTGACCTGCCGCGACCGTAACCGCATCGCGTTGCAAAGCGATCTGATCAGCGCCGCCGCGTTGGGTGTGCGGAATATTTTGGTGCTGCGTGGAGATGACCCAAGCGCCGGCGATCAGCCGGATGCAAAGCCTGTATTTGATGTCGACACCCGCGTGCTGCTGCAAACCGCGCGCCGGCTGCGCGACGAGGGCGAGCTTCCGCCGGCGCGTAAGGTCGCCGGCAGCGCGGAGTTTTTTCTCGGGGCCGCGGATAGCCCGATCGACCCGCCGCTAGGCTGGCAGCCAAAGGGGCTCAGCGCGAAAATCGAAGCAGGCGCCCAGTTCATCCAAACGCAATTCTGCATGGATGCGGACCTCGTCTCCCGTTACATGACGCGTCTCGCCGCATATGGCATTACCGAAAAGCTGGAGTTCCTTATCGGCATCGCGCCGTTGCGCTCGGCAAAATCCGCGCAATGGATGAAGGACAAGCTGTTCGGGACCATCATTCCGGACGCCTATATTTTGCGCATGGAGAAAGCGGCCGATCCGATCGCGGAAGGTCGAACCATCTGTGTCGAGCTAATCGAGCAACTGGCTGAGATCGACGGCGTTTCCGGTGTGCACATCATGGCGCCGAACAACGATGCGGCGGTGCCGGACGTCATTGCCGCCGCCCGGGAAAAGCTTTCGCGGCTGGCATCCGTCTGACGCCGTCATTGGCGAGCCCCACCTACCCTTCCAGCCATCCTTCGGGTTGCACAGGATCGCGCAGCCACGATGCAACTTCCCGTTGTCATGGAGCGGTGCATTGGTTCGATGCAACTTGCTCCGGATATGAGAAGCTGCGTCCTGCAGCCGAAACGACTCACAAAATACGCTGATACGTCGATGTCGGCGCTTGCGGCGCGCAGGCTTGTCCCGCACACTGCAAGTGTGAAAAGCCGCGGTGATGAAATTCCGCTATTCTGTGCGGATAAAATCAAAAACAGGAATGCACCGGGAGGATGAGCCAATGCGCAACATCGGGAATAACAGAGTCAAGTTCAAGCTGACATTCGTCCTTGCGATCGCGTGCCTGGCATCAGCCCCGGCGGCAGCT
This sequence comes from Pseudolabrys sp., assembly GCA_035760805.1. GTDB lineage: Bacteria > Pseudomonadota > Alphaproteobacteria > Rhizobiales > Xanthobacteraceae > Pseudolabrys. Next base: position 78,389 of record DASTSG010000056.1, on the reverse strand, counting down.
CAATCCGTCAAGGTGTGGCGCCACGGCGTCCTCAACGCGAAATCGGACGCAGGCTTCTTCTTCATGGCCGCAAAGCGCGGCTTCGACAAGAAAGAAGGCATCACGATCGAGATCAAGCAGGTCAAGGACGATCAGATCGGCCTCAAAGCACTCATTGCCGGGGAGCTCGACAGCTTTGAGGGCGGCCCGCAAGGCGCAATCTCGGCGGATGCCAAAGGCGCTCACGCCAAAATTCTTGGCTGTCATTGGGTGGTGGTGCCGCACGGAATTTTTGTGCGCGGCGATATCCACAAGGTGAGTGACCTCAAAGGCAAATCGATTGCCGTCTCTGCGCCCAATTCGATGCCGGATATGTTGGCGCACGCCGCGCTCGCGAAGTATGACGTGCCGGCCAAGGACGTGAAGTTTGCGGCGGTTGGCGGCGACCGTGAGCGTTACCAGGCGCTGGTCGGGGGCGTCGTGCAGGCGGCGGTCGTTTCAAACGAATATCAGCCGATCGCGCCAAAGGACGTTCATTTGCTGATTGCCGGACGCGACGCACTGCCAAAGCTGCTGCGCGTTTGCATTATATCGTCGGACAAAGTGCTTAGCGAACGGGGTGACGAGGCAGTCCGGTTTCTCACGGCAGAAATGAAGGCGCTGCGCTATGCGGTTGCCAACAAGAAGGCGACCGTCGCGTTGACCCGCGAAATTACTCACGCCAAGCCGGACGATCCGCGTCCTGGTTTCGTGTGGGAGGATGCCGTCAAGCATCACGCCGTGGACCCAAATTTGCCGATCCCGATGGACAAGCTTGAGTGGTTGCAGCAGGAACTGGTGAGGGTTGGAAAATTGAAGAAGCCGATCGATCTGAAAATGGCCGTCGCACCGGAATATCGGGAAAAGGCGCTGGCTGCCGCCGGCAAATAAGCGCTCGCCCGCAGCGGGGACCGATATGGGCGAGGTTCGTTTTGCCGAGGTATCCAAGCACTTCACGCTGCGCGTGGCCGGCGAGCTTCAACATGTCCAGGCGCTCGACCGCGTCAGCTTCAGTGTGAATGACGGCGAGATCGTTGCGCTGATCGGTCCGAGTGGATGTGGCAAGACAACCGCGCTGCGCGTAGCGATGGGTCTTGATGAGGCGAGCAGCGGCCGCGTCCTCGTCGATCACAATGAGGTGCACGGCTGCGGCCATGATCGCGGCATGGTGTTTCAGCATGCCGAATTGTTGCCCTGGCTCAATGCACTTCAGAACGTGATGTTCGGCCTCGAAATGAAAGGTGTTCGAGGTGCTGAGCTTAAAGACACCGCGATGAAATATCTCGAGCTGGTCGGCCTTGCGGAGTCGCGCAATCGGCGGCCGCATCAGCTTTCCGGCGGCATGAAGCAGCGCGTCGGCATTGCGCGCGCCCTCGCGATCGATCCGAAAGTGCTGTTGATGGATGAGCCGTTCGGCGCGCTCGACGCTCAAACACGGGAATCCATGCAGACGGAACTGCTCGATATCCATGCACGCACGAAAAAAACGATTTTGTTCGTGACGCACGACCTCGATGAAGCGGTGCTGATCGCGGACAGGATTGTGGTCATGTGCCAGGGCCGAGTTCGCGAGGTGCTGGACGTTCCGCTGTCGCGGCCACGCGCCGATCTTGGACGGGTGCGCGGTTTGCCCGAATTTTCCGAAACGCGATATCGCGTTTGGCGTTTGCTGCACGACACCAAAACGATCCACTGACAGCACCTGCATGGTCGAAATCGCCGCCAACCGGAAATCCGCCGCGCAGACCATAGCGCCGGAGGAGCGCCGCATATGGCCGCGTTGGGCAATTACGCTGACCTCGATCATCTGCGCCCTCGTGCTTTGGGAAATTTTCGGCCGCAATATCAACCCGGTGTTCGGCTCCTATCCAAGCGCAATCGCTGTTGCCTTCTGGGAGTTGCTGCGCACGGGGCAGCTTGGTGCTGCGCTGTATGACAGCCTCCGCCCGTTCGTAATCGGCTATGCGCTCGCGATCGTGCTCGGCGTGCCGCTGGGGCTCGTCATTGGCGGCTCGCGCACAGCGGGCGCTGCGCTCGGTATTTATGTTACCGCCGGTTATGCGATGCCGTTGGTCGCGCTTGTTCCGTTGCTGATTTTGTGGCTCGGCCTCGGCTTTGCCGTAAAGGTCGCCGTCATCTTCCTGATGTCGGTCTTCCCGATCTGCATCAACACCTGGGCGGGCGTAATGGCGGTGCCGAAAACGCTTATCGAGGTCGGTAAATCGTTCGTCGCGCCGAACAGCGTCATCCTGCGCCGCATCGTATTGCCGGCGACGCTGCCTTACATCATGGCAGGCATCAGGCTTGCCGTCGGCCGCGCCGTGGTAGGCATGGTCATCGCGGAATTCTTCACAACGATTTCCGGTCTCGGCGCCGTCATCATCAATTCCGCCAATAACTTCGACACCGCCACGATGTTTGTACCCATCATCATCCTGATGGTGATGGCAATCGGACTGAACTGGTTTATCGGCTGGGTCGAGCGATGGATCGCGCCCTGGCAGGCGGAGATTGCGGGCAGGGATCGTGAGTAGCTCCGCTCTCGCCAGGCCGCCTTCGAACCGTCAGCGCGTTTTTGAATAATTCGGCTTGCGCTTTTCGAGGAAGGCGCGGATGCCTTCCTGGTAGTCGGGATGCATGCTCGCCTGCCGCTGCAGATCGCGTTCCAGGTCGAGCTGCGCGTCCAAGCTGTTTGCTGCAGATTCCTGCAACGCGCGCTTGGTGAGCGCCAAGCCGTTTGCCGGCATGCGTACGAGACGCTGACAGATAGCCTCAATTTCGCTGTCCAGTGCGCCGTCATCGACCGCTTTCCAGATCAGGCCCCACTTTTCGGCATCCTCCGCCGACAGCGGTTCGGCAAGCAGGGCCAGTCCGCGCGCGCGAGCGTCACCCACGAGACGCGGCAGCAGCCAGGTGCCGCCGGAATCGGGAATCAATCCGATACGTGCAAAGGCCTGCAGGAACGTGGCCGAGCGCACGGCCACGACGATATCGCACGCAAGTGCGATATTGCATCCTGCGCCCGCAGCAGGACCATTCACCGCTGCGATGACGGGAAAGGTGAGGGCGCGAAGCTTGCGCACGAGCGGATTGTAAAAAGCCTCGAGCGTGCTGCGCGATGCCGCGTTTTCGCCAGGCTTGGCGAGGCGGTCGTTCAGGTCTTGCCCCGTGCAGAACGCGCGGCCCGCACCGGTAAGCACCAGGACGCGACACTCCTTGTCGGCTTCAGCCTCGTCGATCGCGGCGCGCAGCGCATCATGCATTTCCTCGTTGAACGCGTTGAGCCGATGCGGCCGGTTGAGCGTGAGCACGCGAAAGCCTTCGCGTTTGGTGATGAGAACGGTGGGCTCGTCGGCTGCCGGTTCTGCCATCGGCGTCTCTACGACTTGAGGAATTTGTCGAGCGCGCCAGTTTCTTCGTGCGGACCGGAATAATCGGCCGCGATTCGCTCGTAAAAGCGGGCGGCAGCCTGCATCATCTCGTTCTCGGGTCGCTCTTTGCCGATGAATGCTGAAATCTCTTCCAGTTCGGCGACCCAGCGATAGGCCTTCGCGTACATGCTCGGAATTTGCGACGTAAGGTACCCGAGCAGATCGGGGCGGCTTTCGGCGAGTTCGGCTTTGAGCGGTTCCGCCGAGCCCTCGCGCACCGCAGCAAGCATCATGGCGGCGCCGAGCGCGGTCAATCCCTTGGTGATGCCGGCGTAGGACATCTTCAACGCCGACGCTGCGGTGAGCGGTCCGTCGAGGACGCGCACGATCAGTCCGTACTCGTTGAGCCTCGCGAACTCACTTGCGGCCTCACCGGAGGCGTAGAATTTCGTCTTGTGGCCACCGGGCTTTGGCGGCGGCCCAATGATCCCGGCATCGACAAACCGGCAGCCGGTCGTTGCGACCGCTGCTGCGATCTTCTCCGCCGTGCGCGGGTTGACCGCATTGCAATCGACATAAACGGGTTTTTTGTTCGCTGCCGCAAGGACCGGGCGAAGCCGTTCGACCAACGCCAGCGCATCGCCAGGCGGCACAATAGAAAGCAGAAAGTCCGCTTCGGTGAGCTGCGCATCGGAGACGGCGGCCATGCCTGCTTCGCGCGCACGCGCCGCGCTGGCTTCACTGCGGCCGGCAAGGGACGTCAGCACCTTCACGCCGCATTGCGTCAGGCATTTGCCGACGGCGGCACCCATATTGCCGGGTGCGATGATCGCGACGGTGAGCGATGTGTTCAGGTTCTTGTCGTTCATTCCGTTGTCATCATCCGCAAGAGCCGATGATCCGGTAATTCTGCGTCACGGATCATATTTGAAGCCGCCCTCTGCCGGATACCCCGCTTTCGCGGGCGATGACAGAGAGCGTGTATGGCGTCGAGGGTGCGTCATGACCACGTCACGCCGCCGTCCAGATTGATGCTTTGCCCTGTAACGAAGGTTGCCGCGTCGGAAGCAAGAAACAGCACTGCCCCGACCAGATCATCCGGCGTCTCAGCGCGCGGAATGCACTGCATCGAGATGATGCGCGCTTTCTGCTCCGGCGTGACAGTCTTTCGTTCGATTTCTGTAAAGGTGGCTCCCGGCAGGATGGCATTGACGGTAATGCCGTCCGGCCCAAGCTCGCGCGCCATCGCCAGGCTCATGCCCATGAGCGCCGCTTTCGAGGCAACGTAGTGCAGGTAGTTGGGCCGTCCGAGCCGTACCGCGCCGGAGGCGACGTTAATGATCCGCCCCCACTGCGCCCGCCGCATCGCCGGCAACACTGCACGGGCGCACAGGAAGGGACCGGTAAGGTTCACGCGCAAAACCTCCTCCCATTCGGCGACCGGGATCTGATCGAATGGGCGCATTTCGAGGGTCGAGAAAATTCCCGCATTGTTCACGAGGATATCGATGCGGCTGTATTTGCTCTCCACGATGTCGACCATCTCGGCAATCGAGGCCTCATCCGCCACGTCCGTTTTCACCGCGAGCGACTCGCCGCCGGCCTTCATGATTTCCGCCGATACCGACGCCGCCGTTTCCTCGTTGCGCTCCGCGATGACGGCGGCAGCGCCGGCCGCGGCAAACGCTTTGGCCAACGCGCGGCCGATGCCTTGCCCCGCGCCGGTGACAATGGCGACGCGGTCTTTCAATGAAAAATCCGCGCTCATGCTGTACCTCGCGCCAATTCCGGAAGCTGCTCAAGCGCTGCGCGCGCATTCCAAGGTTTCCACCACGGCTTGATTCCAAGATCGTTTGCAATAATCGACGCGGTAATATAGCCGGCGCCGCCGGATATCGCGCCGCCGGGATGGCCTGCCGATCCGGCGCTGTACAGATTGGGAATCGGCGAGCGATAGCCGAAGTGGTTGTACATCACCTGCTCGGCATTGAATGCGCCCATGAAAATGTCGCCGCCGCGCATGTTGATCATTTCCTGCACGTATTCGCGTCCAGTGTAAATGTAGCGGCCGAGTATGTTTTTTGCCGTCATGTTGGGGCAATAACGCGCGAAGCATTCGACGATCTTGTCCGAGAACTCTTCCTTGAAGTCCTCGTAAGACTGCGTGCCGATGTCCGGTTCGAGCGGCATCACATGCCAGCAATAGGTCGTGTGTTTGCCGGGCGGTGCTTGCGTCGGATCGAGCAGGCTCAACGGCCCGGAGCCGAATTGCACGATCTTGGGCACGCGGCCGGCCTGCACGTCCAGGTGCGCCGAGAAAAGATCTTCCATCGTCTCAGCCCCGATCGACCACTTCAGCGTGCGGTTTATGTTGGGATCGAATTTTTCCGCCGAAAAACGCGGGCTTTCGTTGAGCGCGAGATGCAGGCCGAACAGGCTCCACTTAGTGTACTGGAAATTGTCGAGCTTCTTGAGAAAGTCGGCCGGCAGTTGCGCGCGGCCGATCAGATTTTCGAACGTCTGATGGACGTCGAGCGTCGAGGCGACGAACTGTTTGGCGCGTATGGTGCGTCCGTCGTCGAGCGCGATCCCGGTGGCCTTGCCGTTTTCGATCACGATCCTGTCGATGCGTACCTGCGGCTGGTACGTGCCGCCCGCGGCAATGAACGCTTCCATCAGCCCGCGTGCGAGATTGAACGAGCCTCCCCGGCAAAGCTGATAGCCGCTCTCGAGATCGAAGGCGCGGATGACCGACCCCATCGGCGAGGTTTTCGACAACGTATCGACAAGCCACGTCCCGAACAGCGATACCTTGAACAGGAACAGGAGGCGCACGTGTTCGTTCTCAAACAGCTCGCGCACGACATCGAGCGGCTGCCGATTCGAAATCTCAAGAAACTCGCGGCCCAGCGGCGTTTTCGATAACAGCGCCTCGCGTTCGGCCTGCGGCAGCGGTTCGGCATAGCGTTCCGGCAGGAAAATCTCGCGCGTGATCTTTTCCGCCTTGCGATTCCATTCGCGGAACGTGGCCGCGTCCTTCTTCGAGAAGCGCGCAATGTTTGCAACAGACTCTTCCAGATCGCGCCCCAGTACCAGCGCCGATCCGTCGCTGTGGGCCTGCCCGAATTCGTAGCGCGGCGTGATGTAGGTGACGCGTTCGCTCAGGTTCAAATCCTTGAACCACGGCGTCTCGCTGATGTGGAAGTGATTGATCGAATGGAGATTGTGATAGAAGCCGGGCAGCGTGACCTCGCGTGTACAGAGGCCGCCGCCATAGGTGAGCCGTCGCTCGGCAAGCAAAATTTTCAGTCCAGCGCGTGCGAGGTAAGTGCCGAGAATCAGCCCGTGATGGCCGGCGCCGATGATGATGCCGTCATAGCTTCGATCCAGCGCAGGTTTTCCGGTACTCACATCCAATCCTCAATGCTACATGTGTAACTGATAGCTTGCCGGCACCCAATGATGGGTGCTCTGACGCTTTTCAACAAAGCCGACCGACGGAAACGGCATGTGGTAGCCGATCGCCCACAACTTATCCGTCGCGACCATGTCCAGAATCCGCTTGCGCGTGGCAATCGCTTTTTCCTTATTGTCGTCGACGTCGATCTGCCAATCCGGCCGCTGCATCGACATCACGTAATGAATGATGCTGTCCGCCCAAAGCAGCAATTGCTTGCCTTCGGTGTCGAAGAGATAAGCCATGTGGCCCGCTGAATGGCCGGCTGCGTCGACGGCGCGAATGCCCGAGACAATGTCGTCGCCCGGTTTGATGAACGTCGATTTGTCGGCCAATGGCACCGCGATCTTGACAAAGAGATTGCGCGTGGCGACGCGCGCCTCGCGGATGTTCTCGCCGCGCTTCCAGTAATCGAATTCGGCGGCACCAAAGATGTAGCGCGCATTGGGAAACGCCGGCTTACCGTCTTCGAGAAGGCCGCCGATGTGATCGGGATGCCCGTGTGTGATGACGACGATATCGATATCTTCCGGCTTGTAGCCCGCCACTCCAAGCTGCTTGCGCAACGTGCCGTCGGGCAGGCGCCCGCGCATGGCGGGATTGTCGCGCGCAAGCTGTCCGTTGCCGGTGTCGAACAAAATGAGTTCCTTGCCGGTATTAACGACCGTTTGCACAAAGGGGTGGTCGTATTTCCCGGGATCGATCCGGTTCGCGCGCGCAAGTTCCTGCGCAGCCTCTGCCGGCTGACCGCCGCCGAAGCTGCCGGCAAGATTCTCACGCACAACAGCACCGTCCAGAATGTTCGTGATTTCGAAGCCGCCCAGCCTGAAGCGGTAGATCGACGGGCGCATCACTCCCTGCATGACACTTGCCATTGTGCGTTCACTCCCACGTTTTTGTTCCGTCACTCATAGCAACAGCGCCGGCCAGCGGGAAAGCCGGGGAGACGCACGGCAGATGCCCCGCAAATTGCGGCCGCGTCGCTAACCAACCGCCCGGAATTTGTGGCCTTTTCGCTATTTCTTCCCGGTGTGGCGGCGGCAAAGGTGGACGTTCCGGCGTGGAAGCCGTTAGATTGTCGCCATATGCAAAGGGTTGAGTAAGCTTCGGGGAGGAAAACATGCGTAAGGCAGTATTGGCTGCGGGCGCCGCCGTGTTGTTGCTCGCGACGGGCCCGGTGTGGGCCCAGAACAAATCCGTCAAGATCGGTTTCGTCTCTACCTTCAGCGGGCCAACCGCTGTGATCGGCAACAATATGCGCGACTCGTTCGAACTCGCGCTTGATCATCTTGGCCGCAAGATGGGTGGCCTACCGGTGGAGGTCATCTACGAAGATGATGCCCAGAAACCCGAGGTCGGCAAGCAGAAGACACAAAAGCTGATTGAATCCGACCACGTCGATTTTATCGTCGGATACATCTGGTCGAACGTGTTGCTGGCTTCAATCAAGCCGGCGGTCGACTCCAAGACATTCCTCATCACGTCGAACGCCGGCCCGCATCAGATCGCCGGTGAATTATGCTCGCCCTATATCTTCTCGACCTCGTGGCAAAACGACCAGACGCCGCAGGCGATGGGCCTTTATATGAATCAGAAGGGCGTCAAGAGCGTGTTCCTGATCGGCCCGAACTACGCGGCCGGAAAAGACATGCTTGCGGGCGTCGCTTCGACCTTCAAAGGCAAGGTCGTCGGGCAAGAACTGACGAAATGGCCCTCGCAGCTCGATTTCTCCGCCGAGCTTGCAAAGGCGAAGGCTGCCAATCCCGACGCGATCTTCGTTTTCTATCCCGGCAAAGCAGGTGTGCAGTTCCTGAGCCAATATGCGCAGGCCGGCCTGAAGGGCAAGATTCCGCTCTACACTGCTTTCACAATCGACGAGCTGTCGTTGCCGTTACAGAAAGAACTCGCACTCGGCGTTCCCGGCGCGCAGGAGTGGGTGAACGATCTGCCGAACGAAGCGAACAAGAAATTCGTCGCCGATTTCGAAAAAAAGTATCCAGGCAAGAAACCATCGTTCTACGGCGCACAGACTTACGATGCCGCCAATCTCATCAACTCGGCGGTGGTGGCCACTAAAGGCAACCTTTCCGACAAGAAGGCCGTGGAGAAGGCGCTGGAGAAAGCCGATTTCAAATCGGTGCGCGGGAGCTTCCGTTTCGGCAGCAACCACATCCCGATCCAGAATTTCTATCTTCAGGATGTCGTCAAGAATGCAAAGGGCGAATACGTGCTGAAGACCGTGGCGACGATCGTGAAGGATAGCCAGGATCACTATCACGATAAATGCCCGATGGAATGATCGGATGCGATGCGATACAGGACGGCAGAAGCGCGGCGGCGTTTCTGCCGTTCTGCGTTAGTGGTTTGGCTTTATCCTTCGACACGCCGCGCCTTGCGCGGCTCTTCAGGATAAGGCTTGGAGAGTGACCTCACGCCGAGGACGAGAGCGGAGCCCGAGCGTCTCACAGGGCGAGGTGGATGAGCACCAGGCCATGACCCTTTTTTTCGAGCAATGCCTGAATGGCCTGCAATTCGGGCTCCTGCTGTTTCTGCTGGCAGCCGGGCTGACGCTGATCTTCGGCATCATGGACCTGGTCAATCTCGCGCACGGCTCGCTCTACATGGTCGGCGCCTACTTCGCCGCGACGTTCGCAGCGTGGACAGGCAGCTTCATACTCGGCGCGGTGCTGGCGCTCGCCGCGACGCTGATCGTCGGCATGGCAGTCGAAGTGGTCGCGATTCGCAGGCTCTACGGCCGCGATCATCTCGATCACGTGCTGGCGACCTTCGGCCTCATTCTGTTTTTCGACGAGTTGGTTCGCCTCATCTGGGGAGCGGACGGAATGAGTCTTCCACTGCCGCCGTGGCTGAATACCGCAATCCAGATTTTTCCAGGCTTCTACTATTCGGCCTACAAGTTTTCGATCATTGTCGTTTCGCTGGCCGTCGCGGCCTTTCTCTATTTTCTTGTGATGCGCACGCGTGTCGGCATGCTGATCCGGGCAGGCGCGTCCAACCGCGAAATGGTCGGCGCGCTCGGAGTAAACATCAAACTGTTGTTTACGCTTGTTTTCGGTCTCGGCGCGGCGCTGGCAGGCCTCGCGGGCCTCATGCAGGCACCGATACTCACTGTGCAAATCGGCATGGGCGAGAACATCCTTATTCTCGCTTTTGTCATCACGGTCATCGGCGGCATCGGCTCGATCCGCGGTGCTTTTGTTGCCGCAATCCTGGTGGGGCTGATCGATACGCTGGGCCGATCTTATCTGACGGATATCCTGCAAGCCGTGCTGTCGCAGAACGCCGCGGCGACCGCGGGTCCGGCGCTGTCGTCGATGCTGATCTATCTGCTGATGGCCATCGTCCTGGTGGTCCGTCCCGAGGGACTGTTTTCCGCGGCCGGCAACAAATGACAAAAAGATTCGACGCGCGGACGATTTTTGTTGTGGCGCTGCTCGCCTTTCTGGCTCTGCTGCCGGTTTATTCCGTGCTGAGCGGCGATCGTTTCATCGTCACCCTGTTCACGCGTATTCTCATCCTCGGTTTGGCGGCGACCAGCCTCAATCTTATCCTGGGTTACGGGGGGATGATGAGCTTCGGGCATGCCGCTTATCTCGGTATAGGCGGCTATGCCGTGGGGATGCTGGCGCACGAGGGCATTTATTCCGGTTTCGTGCAATGGCCGGTTGCGCTCGCAGCGTCCGCCCTGTTTGCGCTCGTGATCGGCGCGCTCTCCTTACGCACGCGCGGCGTTTATTTCATCATGATCACGTTGGCGTTCGCGCAGATGGTTTATTACGTAATCGCCGGCCTGGCGCGCTATGGTGGCGATGACGGATTGACCATCTACAAACGCAGTCAATTCGGCGTGGGCAACCTGTCGAACAAGATTACGTTTTATTACGTCTGCCTGCTCTTGCTGCTCGCGTGCATCTATCTCATCTGGCGCATCGTCAATTCGCGTTTCGGCCTGGTCATCCAGGGCGCACGCTCGAACGACCTGCGCATGCGCGCCATCGGCTTCCCGACCTATCGGTACAAGCTCGTCTGTTTCGTCATTGCCGGCACCATGGGCGGGCTTGCCGGCGCTTTGCTCGCCAATCACACGGATTTCGTGAGCCCCGCGATGATGTATTGGACCCGGTCCGGCGATCTGATCATCATGGTGGTGCTCGGCGGCATGGGCTCGACCTTCGGCCCGCTGATCGGCGCGGTCGCGCTGCTTGTCCTGGAGGAGGGGCTTTCCGGGATAACCGAGTACTGGCAGATCATCCTCGGCCCGCTGCTGCTGCTGGTCGTGCTGTTTGCGCGCGGCGGCATCGACGGCTTGCTTGCAAAGGTGCGCCATGGCTGACGCGCTTTTGCAAGTTACAGGGCTATCCAAACGATTTGGCGGTATTGTCGCGACCGACGATCTGTCGCTTTCGATCCGGCAAGGCGAATTGCACGCCGTCATCGGCCCGAATGGCGCCGGCAAGACGACGCTCGTTGCCCAGCTTGCCGGACAGCTCGCGCATGACGCAGGCCGCATCGAATTCAACGGCGACGACATCGGCGTGCTGCCGATGTATCGGCGCAGCCAGCTTGGTCTGGCGCGCTCGTTCCAGATCACGTCGCTGTTCCTGGACCTGAGCGTATTCGACAATGTCTTGCTTGCGGTGCAAGCGCACGCCGGACATTCGTTCGGGATGTGGCGACCCGCGCGGCATGAGCCTGAGTTGCGCGATCCTGCGCTTGCTGCGCTTGATCGAGTCGGCCTGTCCGCGCGTGCCGCGCTGCCGGCCTCCGCGTTAAGTCACGGTGAGCACCGCCTGCTCGAGTTGGCGATGGCGCTCGCCGGCAGGCCGCGCATGCTGCTGCTTGACGAGCCAATGGCAGGGCTTGGGCCGGAGGAATCCGCGCGCATGGTGGAGATGCTGCGTGCGCTCAAAAGCGAATTGACGATTCTGTTGGTCGAGCATGACATGGAAGCCGTCTTTGCGTTGGCCGACCGCATCACGGTGCTGGTCTATGGCCGCGTGATCGCATCGGGCAGTCCGCAGGAGATCCGTGCCAACGCGCAAGTGCGCGAAGCCTATCTCGGCGAAGCTGAAGTTGCTGGAGCAGGCTATGGCTGAAGCTTTGCTCGAAGTGGATGCGATCGAGACCTGCTACGGGCTCAGCCAGGTTCTGTTCGGAATTTCACTATCCATCGCGCCCGGCGAGATCGTGACGCTGATGGGCCGCAACGGCATGGGCAAGACGACGACCGTGCGCTCCATTATGGGGCTGACGCCTGCCCGCGCCGGCGCCATTCGCTTCTGCGGCGAGGACATCCGCGCGCTGCCGGCCTACAAAATCGCCAAGCGTGGGATCGGGCTGGTGCCCGAAGGACGACAGATCTTTCCGAATCTTTCCGTACGCGAGAACCTGGTCGCGACTGCGGCCGCCGCTGGTTCCTGGACTATTGGCAAAGTGTACGAACTCTTTCCGAGTCTCTCCGCGCGTGAAAACAGCATGGGCAACCAGCTTTCCGGCGGCGAGCAACAGATGCTGGCGATCGGGCGCGCGCTGATGACCGATCCGCGCCTGCTCATTCTCGATGAGGCGACCGAGGGGCTCGCGCCGCTGATCCGCGCGGAGATTTGGCGTTGTCTTGCTCGCCTGAAGCGCGAAGGGCTGTCAATTCTTGTCATCGACAAGAACGTTGCTGCGCTGACGAAGATCGCCGACCGGCACTTCCTCATCGAGCGCGGGCGCGTGGTGTGGAGCGGCTCATCCGCCGAGCTTGCCGACGCGCCCGACGTGCAGCATCGCTATCTCGGCGTGTAGCGCGCCAACGTCGCCTCTTTGCCGCGCCGTCCCCACGGGATGATCGCCCAAATCCGTTCGTGGAAGTAGTAAAGCACGATCTTGGTCATTAGTTCGGTGGCCGCAATCGAGCCGGCAATTTTTGGATGGCCGGTCAGAACGTAACTGATGATGAAAGTATCGATCGAGCCTGTGGCTCTCCAGGTGATTGCCTTGACGAGCGAACGAGAATGCCCTTCCGATCCCCAAAACCAGCTCATTACGGCTCCACGCGTTCGTTGCACGGTAACTGACCTTACAGTGCACGCGATTGCCGTGTCATTGGGTTTGGCTGTCGCACGCTTAAATCAAAAAATTTTAGGCAGCGATCCTCGATGAATGATCGTCTCGTGCTGCAACTGCGGCCGCCGAAAAAATATTATTCCGCTGGTTCTGGCAATGGCGGGCGACGGAAAAACGTGTGTGACCGTCCGCCAAGCCGCCGATGCAGTTTGTCGAGCATCAGGTAGATCACCGGCGTCGTGTAAAGCGTTAGCACCTGCGAGACGATCAATCCGCCGATAATGGTGATGCCGAGAGGCCGGCGCAATTCGGAGCCGGGCCCGCTGGCGATGACCAGCGGCAATGCGCCGAGCGCCGCAGCGAGCGTGGTCATCATGATAGGACGGAAACGTTCGAGGCAGGCTTCATGAATGGCACGCGCAGGTGACAGTCCGCGGCGGCGCTCGGCGTCAAGCGCGAAATCCACCATCATAATGCCGTTCTTCTTCACGATGCCGATGAGCAAAATGATGCCGATGAACGCGATCACCGTCAGCTCGGTCTGGAATAGTTGGAGCGCCAGCAGTGCTCCCAGTCCCGCGGACGGAAGCGTGGAGATGATTGTGAGCGGATGCGCCAGGCTTTCATATAAGACACCAAGCACGATGTAGACCGCGATCAGCGCCGCGACGATCAGGAGCGGCTGCGCGCCGACGGACTGCCGAAATGCTTTGATATCCCCGGCGAAGTCGGTGTGCAGCGTGTCAGGCAGGTGCATTTCGGCAATGGCTTTCTGGATGTCCGATACGGCGTTCTCCAGCGGCATGCCGGCCGCGAGATTGTAGCTGATGGTGGTAGAGGGGAACTGACCCTGATGGTTCACCACCAGCGGCGCAATCGAGCGCTCGAAGTGCGCGACCGTCGACAGCGGCACCTGAGTGTTGCCTTTTCCGGACACATAAAGCTGCGAGAGATCGGTAGGGTCGCGCCGGAATTGTGGATCCACTTCCAGGATCACGCGATACTGATTGCGTTGCGTGTAGATCGTTGAAATCTGCCGCTGGGAAAATGCGTTGTTGAGTGCATTGTCGATATCCTGAATACGAACGCCCAGCCGTGCTGCCGCTTGCCGGTCAATCACGATATTGGCTTGCAGACCGCCTTGCTCGCGGTCGGTGGTCACATCGACGATGCCAGGGATCTGCTTAACGCGATCGAGCACCAGCGGCACCCAGTGCTGCAATTCCTCGATGTCCGAATCCCACAGCGTGAACTGATATTGCGAGTCGGTCTGCCGGCCGCCGACGCGCAGGTCTTGCGACGGCACCATGAAGACGCGGATGCCGGGAATCATGTTGAGCTTTTTGCGTAGCCGGGCGATCACCTGCTGGCTGCTGAGCCCCCCGCGCTCATCGAGCGGCTTCAGGGAGATGAACAGGCGCCCGTGATTAACGGACGCATTGAAGCCGGATGCGCCAACTGACGATCCAAGGCCTGCCACCGCGGGATCCGCCAGTACGATGTCCATGGCTTGCAATTGCAATTTTTCCATCGCGTCATAGGAAATATCGGTGGACGCTTGCGTGCCGCCGAAGATCAGGCCGGTGTCGTCCTGCGGGAAATATCCCTTTGGCGTCTTGATATAGAGGCCCGCGGTGAGCGCGATCGTGGCTACAAAGACGATCAGGGTGAGCGCACGATATTCAAGCACAATGTCCAACGTGCTCGAATAAAAGCCTCTGAGGCGACCCAGCGTACGTTCGACCAGCCGATCAAGCCACGTGGCGTCAGAGCTTGGCCCTTGCTTCACAAAATAGGCGCACACCATCGGCGTCACGGACAGTGACACCAGCGTCGAGACGCCGATCGCGAACGCGAGCGTGACGGAAAACTCGCGGAACAGGCGTCCGACGATACCGCCCATGAACAGCAACGGAATGAAGGCCGCGATCAGCGAAATGCTGATTGATACGACAGTAAAACCGATCTGCTTGGCACCTTTCAGTGCCGCGCGCAGCGGCCCGTCGCCGTTTTCGAGATTGCGGAACACGTTCTCGATCATAACGATCGCGTCGTCGACCACGAACCCGACACTGACTGCGAGCGCCATCAGCGACAGGTTATCGATGGAAAATCCGGCGGCCCACATCGCTGCGCAGGTGCCGGCAAGCGACAGCGGCACGGTAATGCCCGCAGCAATCGTCGCGGCAGTGCGGCGCAGGAAGACAAAGACCACCATCATCACGAGGCAAATTGTCGCCGCCAGCGTAAGCTGCATGTCGCGCACGCTGGCACGAATCGTCTGCGTGCGGTCAGCCAGCACTGAGATTTCGAGTCCCGCCGGAATCCATTGACGCAGTTCCGGCAGCAGATCGTAGATGCGATCGACGGTATCGATCACATTGGCGTCAGCCTGCTTGGTAATGATGAGCAGTACCGACGGGTCGCGGTTGTACCAGCCGGCCGAACGTGTGTTGCGCACGCCCGGCGTAATCGACGCAACATCGGTGAGGCGGATGACGTTGCCGTCCACCGTCTTGACCACGACCGGATCGTAATCTTTCGGCTCGCTCAGTTGGTTGTTGATGCCGATCGTGATGGCGCGTGCGCTGCCGTCGAAGCTGCCGAGCGGCCCGACGGCGTTCGAATTGGCGATCGCCGTGCGCACGTCTTCGAGGTTGAGTCCCATGGAAGCAAGCTTGGTCGGATCGACCTGCACCCTGATCGCGGGCTGTTCGGAGCCGGCAACCGTGACGTCCGCGACCCCATCCACCTGGGAAAGGCGCTGCGCGATGACCGTGTCCGCGGCGTCGTAGATCGCGCTTGGCGGAATCACTTTTGAGGTCAGCGCCAGGATCAGAATCGGAGAGGCGGAGGGATTGCGCTTGCGGAACGTCGGCAGCGTCGGCATGTCCCCGGGCAGATCGCTGAGCGCTGCATTGAGCGCCGCTTGCACGTCGCGTGCCGCGCCTTCGATGCTGCGGCTCAAATCGAATTGCACGGTAATGCGCGAGGAGCCGAGCGAACTCACCGAGGTCATTTCGGTGACCCCAGCGATTTCACCGAGCCGCCGTTCGATCGGCGCCGCGACCGTCGCTGCCATGATGTTGGGATCGGCGCCGGGCCGGCTCGCCGAGATGCTGATGGTCGGAAATTCCACCGTCGGCAGGCTGGCGACCGGAAGCTGAAAATAGGCGGCTGCGCCGGTAAGGAACAGGCCGATCGCCAGCAATGTTGTGGCGATCGGGCGGCGGATGAACGGGTAGGAGAAGTTCATCGCCTACTCCGCCGGGTGCGGCCGGTAGCGTTCGCGGGGGCTCAGCCACACGCGCAGACGCTCCATGTAAAGGTAGATCACCGGCGTCGTGTAGAGCGTCAGCAACTGCGACAGCAGCAAGCCGCCGATGATCGTGACACCAAGCGGATTGCGCAACTCCGAGCCGGTGCCGCTTTCGAGCGCCAGCGGCAGGGCACCGAACAGCGCAGCGAGCGTCGTCATCATGATTGGACGGAAGCGCAGCATGGCTGCCTGCACGATGGATTCGCGCGGCGACAAGCCTTGCTCGCGCTCGGCATCAAGCGCGAAGTCGATCATCATGATCGCGTTCTTCTTCACGATGCCCATCAGCAAGACGATTCCGATCAGCGCGATAACGGAGAGGTCGTAGCCGAACAGCATCAAGGCGAGCAGCGCGCCCACGCCTGCCGAGGGCAGCGTGGATAAGATGGTGAGCGGATGGATAAAGCTTTCATACAGAACACCCAGCACGATGTAGATCGTGATGGCAGCGGCAAGAATCAGCCAGGGCTCGCTCGCCAGCGACTTGGAGAATTCGGCGGCATCACCCGAGAAGGTGCCGAGCACGGACGATGGCATGCCGATGTCGCGCTGCGCCTGTGAGATCGCGCGTACGGCATCGCTCAACGCTGCGCCGGGCGCCAGATTGAAACTGATTGTAACGGCAGGAAACTGCTCCTTGTGCGCGATAGCGAGCGGCGCCGAGGTGTACTCGAAATGAGCGAGCGCCGAGAGCGGCACCTGTGCGCTGCCGGTTACCGTGTTGGGTGTTGCCGTGGTGTTGGTGTTCGTCGTGCCTGTCGCGGTATTGCCGACGGTTGCCGCGGTTCCGGTCGAGGTGACCGCTCCGGTGACGTAAATCTTGGAGAGCGAAGTCGGGTCCTGCTGGTAGCGCGGCTGCGCTTCCAGAATAACGCGATACTGGTTCGATTGTCCGTAAATGGTCGATATTTGCCGCTGCCCGTAAGCATCGTCGAGCGTATCGGTCACGCTTTGCATCGAAACGCCGAGACGCCCCGCCTGCTCGCGATCGACATTGACCATCATGCGCGGCCCGCCTTCCTGCGCTTCCGAGGCAACCTCGCGCATCACCGGGTTCTGGCGTAGCCGCAGCGCCAGCTTGTCCGCCCAATTGACGACTTCGTTAGCGTCGGTGGAAGTGAGCGTGTATTGATACTGGGCCCGGCTCGAAACGGTGCTGATCTGGATGTCCTGCGCGGCTTTGAAATAAACGGTCATGCCGGGAATGCGCGCGACCTTGCGCTTGAGCCGATCGATGACCTGGTCGACGCGATCCCCACGCTCGTCGCTCGGCTTCAGGGAAACGGACAATTGCCCGGCATTCGGCGTGGCATTGACAGGGCTCACGCCGAGGACCGAGACGAGGCCGGTCACGTCAGGATCGCTGCGGATCGCATCTTCCACTTGGTGCTGCCGACGCTGCATCTCCGCAAATGAAACATCGGTGCCAGCTTCCGTCACTGCCGTGATCAAACCGGTGTCCTGCAGCGGCAGGAAGCCCTTCGGCATGAAAACGTAAAGTGCGATTGTCGCGGCGAGCGTTATCAGTGTCACCATCAGCGTTCCGAACTGGTGGCGAAGCACCCATTCGAGGCTGCGGTGATAGCCCTCGACGACGCGGTCGATCAGGCGCGTGAAGGCACGGGCCCAGCGCGGCCCGTCGCTCTCGGCCCCCGATCGCAGCAGCCGGCTGCACATCATCGGCGTTAGCGTCAGCGACACGATTGCGGAGGCGATCACCGCGATGGTGAGGGTCAACGCAAATTCGCGAAACATGCGGCCGACGAGGCCGGTCATGAACACCAGGGGGATAAAGACGGCAATGAGCGAGACCGTCAGCGAAATGACGGTGAAGCCGATTTCTTTCGCGCCGCGCAAGGCCGCTTGCAGTGCGCCTTCGCCGTTCTCCATATGGCGCACAATGTTCTCGATCATCACGATGGCATCGTCAACGACAAAGCCGGTGCCGATCGTCAGCGCCATCAGCGACAGGTTGTCGAGCGAAAAGCCGCAGAACCACATCACGCCGAACGTGGCGACGAGCGAAAGTGGCAGCGCGACACCGGCAATGACCGTTGCGCGGATGGTGCGCAGGAAGATCAGCACGACCATGACGACCAGCGCCACGCTCAGAATCAGCGTGAACTGCACATCGTGGATCGAGGCACGAATGGTGTTGGTACGGTCGCTGACGACCGTGAGCTTGACGGCAGCCGGCATGCTGCGTTGCAAGCGCGGCAACTCCTGCTGGACGCGTTGCACGGTTTCGATGACGTTCGCGCCGGGCTGGCGCTGCACGTCCACAACGACGGCCGGCTTGCCTTCGAACCATGCGCCGACTTTCGTGTTCTCAAGCCCTTCCACCACGTCCGCGACATCGCTGACGCGCACCGGGGCGCCATTCCGGAAGGCGACGACCACCGGCTTGTAGGCTTCCGCGCTGCTGATCTGGTCATTGGCGGCGATGGTGTAGGACTGATGCGCGCCGTCGAACGCGCCTTTGGCGCCCGCGACATTTGCCCCGACAATTGCGGTGCGCAGGTCTTCAAGGCCGATGCCATAAGCGGCAAGCCGCGAAAGATCGGCCTGGATGCGGATCGCCGGGCGAAGACCGCCTTGCACCGAAACATGTCCGACGCCGGTGAGCTCCGAAAGCCGCGGCACCATCATAGTATCGGCCATGTCGCTTAGCGTGCGCAGGTCGATCGTATCCGAGGTGAGGGCGATCGTGATGATCGGCACGTCGGCCGGGTTCACTTTCGAATAAAGCGGCGGGTAGGGCAGGTTGCGTGGCAGTGTCGAGCCGGCCGCGTTGATCGCCGACTGCACATCCTGTGAAGCCGCGTCGATGTCGCGGTTCAAGTCAAACTGCAGCGTGATCTGGCTGATGCCGAAACTGGATGACGAGGTCATCGTCTGCAAAGCCGGAATTTCACCGAATTGCCGCTCGAGCGGAGCGGTGACCAGCTTTGCCATGGTGTCCGGATTGGCGCCCGGCAGCTGCGTCACCACCTGGATGGTCGGAAAGTCGACCTGCGGCAGCGCTGAAACGGGCAGCCACCAGTAGCCGAGCGCACCTGCCAGCATCACCGCGACGCCGAGCAGGGAGGTCGCGATCGGCCGGTGAATAAACGGCGAGGATACGCTCATCGCGACGGGTTGTTACCGGGACTCTGTTGCTGCTGGCGCCGCTTGCCGCGCTGACGTGACGGCGATTGCGCCGGCGGCGCCTGGCCCGGCGTTTCGACTGCCACGGTGCTGCCGTCCGTCAACCGCGCAAAGCCCGTGGTGACCACGCGCTCGGGCGGCGCCACGCCTTTCGCGACGACTGCTTGCGATTCGTCCTGCTTTGAAATCGTGACGGGGCGCATCTTCGCTTTGTTGTCGTTGCCGACAACAAAGACGAAGGTGCCGTTCGGGCCGCGCTGCACGGCGCCGGTCGGAATGACGGTAACCTGTTTCAGCGTATCGACCAGCACGCGCACATTCACGAACTGGCCCGGCCAAAGCTGGAGATTGGCGTTGGGAAATTCCGCCTTGAGCCTGACCGTGCCGGTTGTCGGGTCGACCTGATTGTCCACGACCGTCAACTTGCCGTGGTCGATGATCGAATCGTCGTCTGATTTGAGCGCATCGACCTGGATCAAGCCTTTCGCAAAAGCGCTGTTGATCTGATCGAGGTTCTGCTGCGGCAGATTGAACAGCACCGAGATCGGCTTCAACTGCGTGATGACGACGATGCCGGTTGAATCGGAGGCGTGCACGATGTTGCCTTCGTCGACCAGCCGGATGCCGGTGCGGCCGTCGATGGGCGCACGGATGGTGGTGTAGTCCAGCACCGCCTGAGCGTTTTCGATCGCAGCTTGATCGGCTTGAACCTGCGCGGTGAGCTGCGCAACCAATGCTTTCTGGGTATCGGCCTGCTGGCGATTGATCGAGTTGGTCGCCGCGAGCCTTTCGTAACGGGCGAGGTCGATCTTCGCGTTGGCGAGTTGAGCTTCGTCCTGCGCTTTTTTGGCAACCGCCTGATCCAGCGCCGCCTTGAAGGTCGTCGGATCGATGCGCGCGAGCACGTCGCCTTTCTTGACGTCCTGGCCTTCGTCGAAATTGATGCTCATCAAGCGCCCGTCGACCTGCGGCCGCACGGTGACCGTGTTGAGCGCACGCGCGGTGCCGACGGCGTCGAGGTACACCGGAACGTCCGCCTTTGCAGCGGACGCCACGAGCACCGGCACCGGTCCTTCCGCCCCAAAGCGGCTTCGGCGATGTTGTGTCGGTGCGCTGCCGGAGAACGCGTAGTAGAGAGCTCCGCCGATCGCGATCAGGATCAGGAGGACCACGACAGCGCGCCGCACCCTGCTTCGTGGCGGCGCCTTATTCTTGTCTTTCACGATCGTCGGCAGTTCACCGTGCATTGTCGGCCACCACCGGCTTGGGGGACCAGCCGCCGCCGAGCGCCTGATAGAGGCTAACAACCGCAAGCAGGCGCGCGAGCCGCGCCTGCGCCAGCGCGTCCTCGGCCTGGAACAACGTCTGCTGCGTCTGCAAGACGGTGACGAGATCGACGGTGCCCTCATTGAGCCGCTGTTCCGAGATGTCGAACGCCCGCCGCGAGCTGTTCACGACCTCCGTTTGCAGACGGACGGTCTCGGCGGTCTGACGCACCGCGATTAACGCCTTGTCGACATCGGTGAAACCGGAGATCACCGCCTTGCGGTAATTTTGCAGCAACTCGTCCTGGATGCCTTTTTGCAGGTCGAGATTTCCTTGCAGGCGGAAGCCGTCAAAGATCGGCTGGGTCAGGCCGGCGGCAAGATCGTAGAAGGCCGATTCCGGGCGCAACAACGTCTTGAGCACGGCGCTTTCAAAGCCGCCTTGCGCCGTCAATACGATGCTTGGAAGCATCTGCGCGCGGGCGTTTTCGACGTTGGCATCGGCGGCCGCAAGGCGGGCTTCAGCTTCGCGAATGTCCGGACGTTGCGCAATCAATTCCGAGGGCAGCCCTGGCGTCACCCGCGGAACGGCAATGCCGGTCAGGCTGCCGCCTCGGATGTTTACGCGCTCGTAGGGCCGCGCGATGAGGAGGGCGAGCGTGGCCTTGTTCTGCTGAAGCGTCTGCTCGAGCGGAGGGATGGTCGCGCGTTCCGTATTCAACAAGCTTTCCTGCTGTGCGACCTCGAGCTCGGATGCTGTGCCGGCGGAAAGACGTTGTTTGATGACGTTCAGAATGCGCGTGGCGCTTTTGACGTTGTTGCGCGCGACGCGCAGGCGATCCTGCGTCGCCAGGACCTGAAAATAAGCATTGGCGACGCTTACGACGGTAGTCAGTCCGACGACTTCGCGGTCATATCGGCTGGCAACGGCGTTTTCTTCAGCCGCGCGCAAAGCCGACCGGTTTTTGCCCCAGAAATCGATCTCGTAGCTCGCCGTTAGCGACGCCGAGAACAGATTGCGTTCGGAACCGCGGCCGCCGCCAAAGTTTCCTGTGTTGCCAACCGACTGCGAAGATCGCGAGCGTGTCGCGTTCGCGTCGAGATCAACCATCGGAAGCAGTGGCGCGCCGGCAATGCGCGCCTGCGCGTCCGCCTGCACGATGCGTGCGACGGCGGCGGCGACATCGAGATTGCTTTCGCGCGCTTCTTCAATCAGCTTTGTCAATTCGCGCGAACGAAAGCTGCGCCACCAGTCGAGCGGCGGCAGTGCGACTTGCGCAGCCGAAGGTTTGTGCGGGCCATCGCGGTAGAAGAGCGGAATGTCGAGCGCGGGATTCGACCTGTCCGTCAGGAGGCATCCGCCCAAGGGCTGCATCAACACAACACCATACAGAACCGTCAGAATCCGGCGATTCGTCCCTTTCAGAATCCACGGCCCCGAACCCATGCAGCGACTTTCAATTGCGGCGAATCAAAGCTTATTCAGATCGCCGCATATTTTAGCCGTTATTTCTTGCGTCCGGGCGGCCAATCTGCGAGCGCTCTGCGGCCAGCTGGGGACATCTCCGCCGCCGCCAGCGCTACGACACCTTGGATGACCTGATCGAAATTCTGTCGGGCTGCGCGCGTCTGCGCCATTGCCGCCAGCATTTCGGATTTATCGAATGGCTCTTTGCGCAACGTAGCGCGGATCATGTCCTGCGCCGCGCGGTACTTCGTCTGTGCAGCTTCGATCGCATCATG
Organism: Pseudolabrys sp.; assembly: GCA_035760805.1. Taxonomy (GTDB): domain Bacteria; phylum Pseudomonadota; class Alphaproteobacteria; order Rhizobiales; family Xanthobacteraceae; genus Pseudolabrys. Next base: position 55,997 of record DASTSG010000056.1, on the reverse strand, counting down.
ATGCGACGCGACTTCGGTGCGCATTTTGGCGGCATCGTCTGTGGGCAATGTTGCGGCGAGCCGGTCGATCCGTACAAAAACGTTGCGGTCATAGGTTGGCTTGGCCGGTGCCCGAACCAGCAATGCGACCGCAACCCCGATGAAAAACAGGTTCACTGCGAGCGATGCCAGCAGAAGCCAGCGTGGCGACGAGGAGCGCAGCGACGGCGTTGCGTGCGCGATCGTCATGGCCGTATTCCAGTCAGCGGTTCGGGCTCGAACACGGCGCTGGCAAAGCTCGGAGCCGTCGCGGCCTCGGCGGTGCTCAAACCATCGATGCTGCGGTCGATACCCGAGAATCCGATCATCAGGCCCAGCGCGGCGCAACAAGCAAGTGCGGCCACGCGCGGCCATGCCGGCGCGAACTGCCAGTCGAGCAGCAACTCGGGCAGGCGGCTCATGAGTTTGCCTCGCTGCCGCGGCAAGGGCCGCGTCAAGGCCACAAGCACCCGTTCCACGGCGGCTTCATTGCCGGTGCCCGCGGCATCGAAATGACGCTTCAAAAGATCGTCGATGCCTCGATTCCGTTTCATCACTTAGTCCTCATCAATCAAGTGCCGCAATGCTTGCCGCAGATTTTGCCGTGCCCGCACGAGCAAGGTCTCCACTGCTGACACTGAAGTTTCCAGGACTTCAGCAACCTCCGCATTGCTCATGCCCTTGTCATATGTAAGTGCGATGGCGGCCCGCTGCCTGGCCGGCAGCTTTGCGACAGCCGCTGCGATCTGCCGATCGAACTCGCGCGTTTCGACGTCCTCGTCTGCCCCCGGTGAGGGATCGACAATCTCGCCCGCTGCTTCAAGTTCGACCCAGGCCGCACGCCGCTTGCGGTCGAGGCAGAGATTGACCACCACACGTGTGAGCCATGTGCGGACAGACGCCAACGGCCGCCAGCGCGGCGCATTCGTCCAGACCCGCAGCATGGCCTCCTGAGCCACATCCTCGGCGTCTGCGGCATTTCCGACGATGCGGCGGGCAAGCGCAAGCAGCGCCGGAACGTGCCGGCGCGACAGTTCGCGGAAGGCCGTCTGCTCACCCCGCGCAATGCGGGCCATGAGCGCTTCGTCGCTATCGTCCATGCGATGACGTGTGCCATCGAAAAAGCCTTTGTAGTGCAGTTGGCGGCCTATTCGATAAACGGTTGAGGGCCCTCAAACCTGCGGTTCCGGAATAGCGTGGAAACTGGGGATAAAGGCTTTGCGGCCAGCGTAATCTGTTGGGCCGTTAACCGAAAGGGTGGAGAGGGCGCCCATAGCCCCGTGCAGCGGAAAGTCCTGAGGTGGGCAGCGATCGCCATTGCTCGCCTATACCGATGTCGGCTGGCTGGCTGCCGTTTCACGGCGCTAACGATGCCCTTGATCCTGTTACTGTTGCGTGCAGCCAACACCTCAGAACATTCGGCCGTTCATTAGACCCGATCCGGCGCGGACCATTCGCCGGCCCCAATATAGTCTTGAATGTGCCGCCATCCGGGAGCAATTAGGCCCCCTCAGGCGATTCTGACCATATCGGGTGGGTAAATGATGCTTCGGTCCGGTGCCGTTGTGGTGGCTTTGCTGCTGTCCTTTGCCGTGGCCGGCGAAGCGGCTGCTCAATACAACGCAGCACCTCAACGGGTTTATCGGGGGGTGCCGCCGCCCAACTCCGATTATGGTCCTCCGCCCCCCGGCTATTTTTCGGATGACGAGGCAGTGCCCCCCGCACCGGCCTTTGCTGCCCGCAATGGGCAAATCGGTCCGGACGGCGCGCTAGCCGATGGGCCGGGCATAATACGTCCTCCCGGTCCTGTCGGGGCGACGTACGCACCCGGCGGTGCGGCGGCCCTGCCGCCGGAGGATCAACCGGAACAAGGGGCCGAGAAAGAACTACCGCCCGAGCTCCAGCGGCAACTCGTGAATTACAGCACCAAAGAACCGGCTGGCACGATCATCGTCGATACGGCGCATACGTTTCTTTATCTGGTGCTCGGTCATGGCAAGGCGTTGCGCTATGGCATCGGCGTCGGCCGCGACGGCTTCACCTGGAGCGGTACCGAGCGAATCTCGCGCATGGCCGAGTGGCCGGACTGGTACCCACCGGCGGAGATGATTGAGCGCCAGCCTTATCTGCCACGCATGATGGCGGGCGGGCCCGGCAATCCGCTTGGCGCACGCGCGCTCTATCTCGGTCATACGCTTTATCGCATCCACGGCACCAATCAGCCGTCAACGATCGGCAAGTTCGTATCCTCGGGCTGCATTCGATTACTGAATTCGGACATCGAGGATCTGTACGATCGCGTGCAGGTCGGCACCCGCGTCGTCGTGTTGCCGGGCGGCAAGCCGCCGGAGGTCGCCAGCACGGCGCCGGAGGCGGTTGCGCAGGCACCCGCGCAAGCAGTGCCGGTCAATCAGATGCGATTGAACGCAACCGGTACCATCAGCAGCAGCGCACTGCCGCCGCCGCCGAGGCGGTAGAGCAGCCATTGCGAGGCGGCGCCAATGTGTCCGCACGGTGCCGCTCGACAAGAGGCTCCGTGACCGGAACGCGCAATTCATAATCAGCAACGCTCGGAAGTCAGCAACGATGCGGAGCGATGGATTTGGGGCTCGCGAGCTTCGCTTGCGGCCAGGACAACTGAAGAATCATTCCGCCGCCGATGTCAGCGGCTTCCCGATCGCGGCGTTGACGCGCGGCATGACCTCTTCCGCCATCAACTGCATCGAGCGCTTGGCAAGCTGCGGATCGACCCAATCCATGCCGGCGTAAACGAGCTCGCCAAAGTCGCCGGCCTCCTCGCGGAGCGCCAGAATCTGATCGACAACCTTGTTGACGCTGCCGTGGATGACGCAATGGTCCATGACCCAGTCGTGCGTCATCTCCTCGTCCGGCTGCTCTTTGTAGCTCTTGAACACGTAAAGACGGTTGCCGCGCTCCATCTTGGCGCGCATCTGCTGGAAATAGAAACGATAGGGACTTTTGGAGTCCTCACGCCCGTAGCGCAGCGCCGTCTTGTCGTCATCGGCGACGAAGATGACGCGCGCGACGCGCCAGTCGGCGACATTGGGCTGGACGCCGGCTTCAGCTTTGCCCTTGCAATAATTCGCCCAGTGCGACTTCAAATGCTTAGCCAGCAGGAAATTTGCTGACAGCGGATGAAAGTCGCGCTTGCCCATCTGCACGACGCCCGGTGAAAACGGTGCAACCACTGTCCCGACGATCTCAGGCCGTGGTTTCTGGAACGGCTTTGCCATGATGCCGACGCCGAGCTCGTAAGCCGGTACGCGGCTGATCGCGACTTTGAAGCGGTTGTCCGGGAAATCGATGTTATAGGGCGGGTCGCGCTCCCAGATCGCGAGGATCACGTCGATCGCTTCGGCGAAAATCTTGTTGCGATCCTCGTCGAGCAGCCCGATGGCTTCGGCGTCCGAGGTGAGCGCGCCGGCGCTGACACCAAGAATGAAGCGGCCCTGCGCAAGATGATCGAACATGGCCGCATGAACCGCGATCAGCACCGGATGCATGTGCGAGAGATTGGTCGTCCCGGTCGCGAGCTTGATGGACTTGGTGTCGTTGATCAGCGTTGCCTGGAACATCATGCTATTGGTGATGTTCTCGCAGGCGTCTGTCAGATGCTCACCGACGAAGGCGTCGTAAAAGCCCAGCTTGTCGGCAAGGATGATTGCCTCGCGGTCCTCGCGGAGCGTCTGCGACCAGTCCCGGTGCATGGGGTGTACCGGCATCGTGAAGTAGCCCAGCCGCATTCCGTTCTCCGTCCAATCCGTTTTGCTGGGCGGCAACCTAGCCGAGGCGGCTGCCCAATGCAGCAATTCTTCCGGTTGCAATTGTCGCGAGGCATCGCCGCGACTCTTTGTTTTTGCTTTTGAATTTCATGATGCTAAAGGATGATGGCTGAGTTGACTGCTATCCCCAGAGCGGGAGAGGGGCGGTTTCCGGCAGCCGGACGTCGTCCTTTTCCCCAGCCTGCGACGCCGCGTCTTTTGCAAAGCCGGCCGCACCGACTACTTTCCCGGCGCTCCGGTCGGGAGCACCATGAGGACACAATGCTGCGCTGGTTTCACGCCCTGATGCCGAAGGAGGACCGCTTCTTCGATTTGTTTGCGCGGCATTCCGATGCGGTGCTTGCCGGCGCCAAGGCGCTGCGGGCGATGCTGGAGGGTGGACCCGCCGTCAAGGCGAATTGCCAGATCGTCATGGATCGCGAGCACGATGCCGATAATGTCACGCGCGAGGTCCTGATCGCCGTCCGCCGCAGTTTCATAACGCCGTTCGACCGCGGCAACATCCGCGATCTCATCACGTCGATGGACGATTCCATCGACCAGATGCAAAAGACGGCCAAGGCCATCATCCTTTTCGAGGTCGAGCAATTTACGCCTCAGATGCGGGAGATGGCGGATGCGATCGTCAAATGCGCAGAACTCGTAAAAGAGGGGGTGCCTCTGCTGAGGTCACTCAATTCGCAGGCGGCCCGCATCAGCGCATTGACCGAGCGCATCTCGCAGCTTGAAGGTCGCACCGACGAAATGCACGACAATGGTCTGCACGCGCTCTACCTGGAGCATGTCAACGCAAACCCCATGGCATTCTTTGTCGGCAACGAGATTTACGATCATCTGGAAAAAGTGGTCGACCGGTTTGACGACGTTGCCAACGTCATGCATGGCATCGTCATCGAGCATGTTTAGCTTTTTCCGTCATTCCGGGATGGTCCGAAGCGCCGGATTCAGAATCCAGATGCAAGCAAAGAAGCCACATCTGGATTCCGGGCTCGCACGCTCACGCCTGCGCCTCGGTGTGACCTCATAATTGGGAGCTCACGACGATGGATGCCGCCGCGCTTCCCTGGCCGATTCTTTTCGGCCTGATTGCTGTGGCACTTGCGTTCGACTTCCTCAACGGCATGAACGATGCCGCCAATTCTATTGCAACCGTCGTGTCCACACGCGTGCTGCGTCCACAGTTCGCGGTCGCGTGGGCGGCGTTCTTCAACTTCATCGCGTTTCTTGTTTTCGGGTTGCATGTCGCGGAAACGATTGGCCGCGGTATCATCGACGTCAGCGTGATCGATGCACGCGTTATTTTCGGCGCCTTGGCCGGCGCAATTGTGTGGCAGATCATCACCCAGCGGCTCGGAATTCCGTCGTCGAGTTCGCATGCACTGATTGGCGGCCTTGTCGGGGGCGGCATTGCCAAAGCCGGGATGAGTGTCGTGGTCTGGACTGGCGTCATCAAAACGGCGGCCGCTATCTTCCTCTCGCCGGGCTTCGGCTGCCTTCTGGCGCTCTTGCTGGTATTGCTCGTATCCTGGGCGTTCCTGCGCTACACGCCGTATGGCGTCGACAACATCTTCCGCCGCGTTCAATTGATTTCGGCCTCTGCCTACGCGCTTGGGCATGGCGGCAATGATGCGCAGAAGACAATGGGCATTATCGCCGTACTTTTGTATTCGCAAGGCGACCTGGGCCAGCAGTTTTACGTGCCGTTGTGGGTCGTCCTTGCATGTCAGTTCGCGATGGCGGCGGGTACGCTCGGAGGCGGCTGGCGCATCGTGCGCACGATGGGTTCGCGCATTACGAGCCTGACGCCGATGCAGGGTGTCTGTGCAGAGACGGCGGGTTCCGTGATGCTGTTCGCTGCGACACATCTCGGTATTCCGGTTTCGACCACGCATACGATCACGGGCTCGATCATCGGAGTCGGCGCAGCCAAGAAGGTATCTGCGGTTCGATGGAGCGTTGCGCGTGAAATCGTCATTGCGTGGATCGTTACGATTCCCGCAGCCGCGGTACTCGCGGCGTTTTTTTACTGGGCGGTTGGACTATTTTTTTGAAGCAGCAGATGCGCCCCCACCTGCGCCCGCGATGAACGGAAGCGGCGCTTCAACGTCCCTAAAAAATCAAACCGCGACCTTGACGAGAAAGCTCTCGACTTCACGGCGGAGATCGGCGGCGGCTGACTCGACCAACTCTGAAGTCGCAAGGACGGCCTGTGCCGCTTCGCGCGTCTCTGTAGCGGCGCCTGCTACTTCTCCGAGCGCGCTCACGACGAGTTTGGCGCCTCCGGCGGCACGGCCCACGCTTTGCGAAATCTCGCCCGTCGCCATGCTTTGCTGCTCAATGGCGGCGGAGACGGCGCTCGCACATTGGTCGATGTCGCGCATCCGTGTCGCGATGCTGCCGATGGCATCCACGGCGGTACTTGTTGAATGCTGCACGGCGCTGATCTGGCGAGAAATGTCTTCCGTCGCTTTGGCGGTCTGAACCGCCAGCGATTTTACTTCCGAAGCGACCACGGCAAAGCCCTTGCCGGCATCGCCCGCTCGCGCCGCTTCGATAGTCGCATTGAGCGCCAGCAGATTTGTTTGTCCTGCGATCGCACGAATAAGCTTGATAACATCCCCGATCTTCTGCGCCGCCTGGGACAACACCTTGATCTGCTCATTCGTGCCACGGGCCTCGGTCACGGCGGTCCGCACGATATCGGTCGCATTGCTCAGCTGTCGGCTGATTTCAACGATCGATCCCGACAATTCCTCGGCTGCGGTCGCCGCGGTGTCGACATTACCTGCGGCGTCGTTCGATTTGCGCACCGCGCTATCCGCACGAAACGTGGTTTGATCCGAGCTGGAGAGAAGCGTTGCGGCTGTCGAGCGCATCTTGAGGGCGCTCTCAGCGACCATCCGTAGGTGTGTCTCGATGCCACGACGAAACGAGACGATCGCTTCCTCGACCTGAGCGCGCTGCTTTTGCTGCTCTTGCATCGATGCGCGATCGTGTTCGGCCTGCTTGCGGGCGCTAATGTCCTCGTGCGTTGCGACCCAGCCGCCTCCCGCCATCGGGCGGTTGACGACGCAGATGAGATGGCCGTCCGCGGACTTTACCTCCGTGCTAGTAACCTGGCCGCCGGTCATTTTTGCCAACAACTGCTGCCGATATGCCGCCGGATCATCTGTGAACGTTCCCTTCGCAGTCCGGTACTCGAGTAGTTGCTCCAGCGTGCAGCCGGGCTTCACAACCTCAGGCGACAAGTCGTACATTCGCAAATAGGGCGTGTTGCAGACCATCAGACGCTCCGCGCCGTCGAACATGCAGAGCCCTTGCGACATGTTGTCGAGCGCCGAGCGCATTCGCGCGTTATTTAATCGCATCTCTCTTGCCAGCAGGGCTTCCGCCAGGATCATGGCAAGGACGGCAGCAAGCAACGCCGAAATTGCCGTCGTGCCGATGCTGCGGCCGACGGACAAGAAATAGAATATTGGATAGGACAGCAAAAAAACGCCGATGCCGGCGAGCCCAACAAGCCGCCAGCCTCGCCACAAAACGTGGGCTGAAGCTCCCTCACTCATGCAGCGTCCGCAATACAGCGCTTACAAACGGCGCGGAAATTGAAAGAATGGTATTTCCCAACTCGTTTTTTTGCAGTTAATTTCAATGAAATGAAAGCCTAACGATGTGTTAAGCGGAATTTGGAGTCCTGCATGGAACGCTATGGTAGCGCGCAGAAAGGCGGCTGGAACGGCCGCATCGAAGATGATGCGCTGTTGCGCGGCGCGGGCCGATTCGGCGACGATGTAAAGCCTGACGAGGCGCTCGTCGTTTGTTTCGTCCGATCGCCGCACGCACTTGCGCGCATTGTGGCGATCGACGTGAGCAAGGCAAAAGAGGCGCCGGGCGTCGCTGGCGTATTCACCGGTGCCGATCTTGCCGCCGCGCCGTACCATTCGGTTTCGCACCCGCACCCCATTCCCGATCGCAACGGAAAACTCATCGAAGGACCGTTCCGTCCCGGGCTTGCGCAGACGCGAGTCAACTATGTCGGAGAGCCCGTAGCGCTGGTCGTGGCGCAAACGCTTGGCGCCGCGCAAGATGCTGCTGATCTTATTACCGTCGACTACGAACCGCTCCCGGCCGTGGTTGACGCGCAGAGCGCGCTGCGCGAGGGCGCGATGGTGTTGTGGCCCGACGAAGCGCCGGGCAACGTCGCTTTCGACTGGATTGCGCCGGCAGATCCGGACGGCGAGAACCGCGCGAAGCTCGACGAGATCTTCGCCAATGCGGCGCATGTCGTGCGCATCGACCTCAACAACCAGAGGCTCGCCTGTGCGTCGCTCGAGCCGCGAACCGCCACGGCAACCTACGACGCCGCCAGCGAGATGTTTACGCTGCGCTGCGGTACGCAGGGTGTTGCGGGCGTGCGCATGCAAGTTGCGGGCGCAATGAACATCAAGCCGGAGCAACTCCATGTCGTCACCGACGATGTTGGCGGCGGTTTCGGCATGAAAGCGTCCGGCTATCCCGAATACGTGGCGCTGCTGCACGCCGCTCGCGCGCTCGGCAAGCCGGTGCATTGGGTATCGAGCCGGACGGAAGCGTTCCTCGGAGACAACGCCGCGCGTGACTCATTCTGGACTGCGGAGCTTGCGTTGAGTGCGCGCGGAAAGTTTCTGGCGCTACGTGTCGAGGGGCTCGCCAACGTCGGTGCGTATGTCACCGGAGTCGCCCATTTCTGCTCGACACTGCACATCTCCGGTTGTCTTCCGACGCTCTACGACATCCCGGCCGCGTCGGTACGCACGCGTTGCGTGGTCACGAACACGGTACCGGTAGGCCCTTATCGCGGCGCGGGCCGGCCCGAGGCCAGTTTTCTGCTCGAGCGCGTGATCGATACGGCTGCCGACAAGCTTGGCATCGACCCGGCGGAATTACGCCGCCGCAATCTCATCAAAGCCGAGCGAATGCCCTACAAGACGCCATTCGGCAATACGTATGACAGCGGCAATTTCCCGGCGCTGTTCGAAAAGGCGCTGGCGCTTGCCGGCTACGACGACTTCCGTGAACGCCGCAGGCAGGCGAAGAAAGCGGGCAAGCTGCGCGGAATCGGCATTGGCTGCTATCTTGAAATTGCCGGAGCCTTTCCGGAGGAAGGTGCTGCGATTTCATTTCCGGGCGGCGACAAGGTGAATGTCAGCATTGGCGCCGGCGCGACCGGACAGGGGCACAAAACCGTGTTCGGCGCTCTCGCCGCCGAGCAACTCGGAATCGCACCCGAAGCGGTGACGATAACGGCGGGCGATTCCGCGCGCGACGTGCCCGGTTTCGGCGCAGTCGCTTCGCGCTCGGCTTTCATGGTCGGCAATGCCATCGCGCATGTCGCCAAGCTCGTGATCGAGAAAGGCCGTCCGGTTGCCGCAATACTGATGCAGGCTGGTGAAGCGGACGTGGAGTACGCAAACGGCCGCTACACCGTGCGTAATTCAGAGCGAAGCGTGTCGCTTTTTGAAGTGGCCGAACGAGCCAAAGAGCTGGTGCGCCAGAACATCGTAAAGGAGACGCTCGACACGCGCGCCGTTGCCAAGACGCCGTCGACCTTTCCAAACGGCTGCCACATCGCCGAAGTCGAGATCGATCCGGCGACCGGCAAAATATCGGTACCGAACTACGTGGCCGTGGGTGACTGCGGCACCGTGCTCAACGAAACAATCGTGGAAGCTCAGGTGCATGGTGGCGTCGCGCAGGGACTCGGGCAGGCGCTGACCGAAGGCATTGTTTACGATCCGGGCGGACAATTGCTCAGTGCCTCGTTCATGGACTACGCCATGCCGCGCTCAAGTCTCGTTCCGTCGATGGCGGTCGAACACTTTGCGGTGCCGTGCAAAACCAACCCTCTGGGCGTAAAGGGTACGGGTGAGGCCGGCACCACGGCGGCGACCCCCGCAATCATCAATGCCGTCGTCGATGCGCTGCCGGCAGGCGCCAGCATCGAAATGCCGGCGACGCCGGAAAAAGTCTGGAGAGCCCTACAGCCGAGGTAGAGTCATTGAGGCCCGCTCGCCAATCTAATGCGCCGGCACATGCGCTTCACGGATGACGTTGCCCCAGGTCTTCGTCTCCTGCGCGATAAATGTTTTCGTTGAAGCAGGCGTACCGCCAACCGGCGACAGACTCAGCTTCTTGAGGCGATCAACGATTGCCGGCTCCTTCAACACCTCGTTGACGGCTTTGCTGAGCTTGGCGACGATGGCCGCCGGCGTTTTCGGTGGCGCAACGATTGCATTCCATGTACCCGACTCGATGTTCACGCCGGATTCGATGAGGGTCGGAATATCCGGCAGCGCCTGGATGCGTTCCTTCGTTGCCACGGCGAGGATGTGCGCACGTCCGGCTTTGTGAAGCTGGATGGACCTGGAAAGCTCCATGAAAATCATGTCGACATGGCCGGCGATCAGATCGTTCAACGCCGGCGATGTGCCCTTGTAGGGAACGTGCACCAGCCGAATGCCGGTGACCTTCTCGAAGAGCGCGGCGGTCAGGTGCGAGGTCGTGCCGATGCCTTGCGAGGCGTAGTTGATCTTGCCCGGATGCGCTTTGGCATGGGCGACAAGCTCCTTCACGGTTGCGGCCGGGAAGCCCGTGCGCACCAAAAGCACGTTGGGAATGGCGCTCATCACCGCAATCGGCTCGAACCTGGTCGGATCGAATGCGATCTTCTTGTAAAGCAGCGGATTGATTGTGAGCGGTGCCGGCTGCGCCGCAAGCAACGTGTAGCCGTCGGGCTTCGCTTGATAAACGTAATCGGCGCCAATATTCCCGCCGGCGTCGCCGCGGTTTTCCACCACGACCGGGTGCCCAAGTTTCTTTTGCAGGCCGTCGGCAAGCATGCGGGTGACCGTGTCTACGCCACCACCGGCCGGCACGCAGACCACGATGCGGATTGGATGATCAGGATAATTCGCTGCGCTGTCCTGCGCGAGTGCGGGCGATCCTGCCAGAACGGCGGCAAAAAGAACGGCTGAGGCTCTCAACATGGTGTCCTCCCTCCATGCCATCCGCTGCGGCCTTCTGCGGGGCCGCCTTCGCGGCAGCTTGTTGTTTGCCTCGCCCGCCCGTGCGTGCTTCGTAAAAGCTGAGGGCTGGGTTGCGCGCTTCCAGATTGCCGATGCCCGTGCCGTCGCGCAATGTCCGCGCTCCCAGGCCGAAAGGAACAGCCAGTGCTTGCCCTGCCATACCTTGTCGAGATTTCCGGTATTTTTGTCGTTGCAGGCGCAGTCAAAGGTATGATCGGCATGGGTTTGCCGACGGTGGCAATCGGCGTGCTTGGCTTGACCATGACGCCGGCGCAGGCGGCCGCAATTCTCGTCTTGCCGACACTGGTAACGAACATCTGGCAGACGGTTGCCGGAGGTGCCTTCTTACGCCTGTTGGCGCGGCTGTGGCCGATGTTTGGTGCAATCTTTGTCGGCGCCTGGATTGGAGCTGTGGTGCTCCACAGCGTCGCTAGCCCCTGGGCGACGACAGCGCTCGGCAGCGTTCTTGTTATTTATTCGCTACTCGGGCTGAGCAACGTGCATTTCACAGTGCCGGCCTCGGCCGAGTTCTGGCTGGCGCCGCTTGTGGGGATTGTAAATGGCATCGTCAGCGTGGCGACCGGGGTATTCTCTTTGCCGGCCTTGTTCTATCTGAACGGACTAAAGCTGAAGCGCGACGAGCTTGTGCAGTCGCTCGGTATGCTGTTCACCATCTCGACGGTCGCGCTCGCTTTGGCATTGATGCATGGCGGTATCTTGCGAAGCTCCGCGATTCTTCCATCAAGTTTGGCATTGGCAGGTTCATTGATCGGAATGTTTCTTGGACAGAAGGTGCGCGGTCGCGTAAAGCCGGAGCTGTTTCGAAAAATCTTCCTGATCGGGTTGCTGCTATTGGGCGCACATCTGGCGCTGCGCGGCATTCTATGATGGATTTAAGTCGGTATTTGTCCGAGGTGCTTCCCCCATGAAAATCGTCGATCTTTCCCACGTCATGAATGTTCACACGCCTGGCTGGGTCGGCTATGCCGGCAACAAGATGTACTATGCGCAGAACCTGCAGACCGTGCGCATCGTCGCGCAACGTATCGACACGGCGCTGCATGTCGGCACGCATTTCGACGGCGCCATGCACGCAACGGATAACCCGAAAGGGGACATGGCGCATCTGCCGCTTGATTATCTTGTGAATCGCGGGGTCGTCGTCGACATTTCAAAACACATGCACGACTGGGCGGTGATCACACCGGAGATTATCGAATCCGCCGGCGCGGACATCCGTGAAGGCGATATTCTCATCCTGCACACGGGTTGGCACAAGCATTACGAAGGTCAGTCCCAACAGGATCTCGTTCGTTACTTCTGTTATCACCCGGGCCCCTCGCTCGAAACGCTGCGGTGGATGCTGAAGAAAAAAATCAAATGGTGGGGCATGGATACCGGCTCCTGCGACCACGCCATGAACACATCGATCCGCTACATGCGGCCCGACCTTGCCGAGGAGTTCACGAAGAAGCACGGCAAGACGCCGGGCGAATTTTTCGGCACGTTCGAGTACATACACAAACTGTCTGGCCGCAAGATTTCCGCTGACGTGTTTCCGTTTCACAATTGGGCATTCCAGGAAGGCTTGCTGCATGCGGAAAATCTCGGCGGCGACATCGAGCTCGTGCTCGGCAAGCGCTGTCTGATCGGCGCATTCCCCTGGCGGTACGAAGGCCTCGAAGGTTGTCCCTGCCGCATTGTCTGCTTCCTCGATACCGACATGTCGGTTGAGGCCGTCGGGGATGCGGCGAAGGCGATCCTGCGGCGTTGATGCGTCTAGGATTTTTTATGTGGTTACCTGCCGGGCAAGCGGGAATTCAGTGTTTTGCTTCCCGCTTTTTCATCGTCGCGCCGGCGGCGCTGAGGACTTCCCAACAGGGGCCGATCCTGCGGCCGATGACAGGGCCGCAAAAGTCGCGGGGCGGCGAGAAACCGAGTGGGTCCTTGGCTTGCGGTCGCCGAACAACTTTGCTTAGCTTTTGTTTGCACGCAAACAAAAGTCCGGATCAGGAAAGGGGCGCGGGATGGATCTTCGACTGAACGGCAAAACGGCACTGGTGACCGGCGGCAGTGAGGGCATCGGTAAAGGCATCACGCTTGCGCTGGCGAAAGAGGGCGTGGACGTCGCGATATGCGCGCGGCGCAAGGAGCCACTTGAGGCCGTTGCGAATGAAATTTCAAAGGCGACGGGCCGCAAGATCGTGGCCATTCCCGCCGATCTTCGTCAGGACAAGGATGCCAGGAATTTCATCGAGCAGGCGCACAAGGCGCTCGGTCGTGTCGATATCCTGGTCAATAACGCCGGCTCCGCGGCCGGCGGTGTCATCGAGCATCTGAGCGAGGACGATTGGGAAAAAGGACTTCAGCTCAAGTTCATGGGTTACGTGCGCTGCCTGCGCTACGTGCTGCCGATCATGGTCAAGCAGGGTGGCGGCCGCGTCGTGAATTTGATCGGCAATGACGGAGTGAAGCCGTCTTACTGGGAAATATGCCCGGGTGCCGCGAACGCGGCGGGTCAGAATCTCACGGTGTCGCTCGCCGGGCAATACGGCAAGCACAAGATTTCGTTCGTTGCGGTCAATCCAGGCCCGGTTCGCACCGAACGCTGGGTCGGGCTGGTCAAGGCGATGGCGCGCGACATGAAGATTTCATACGAGGAAGCTGACACGCTCGCGCCGGCCTCGATTCCACTTGGGCGCATCGCGGAGGTGGAGGAGGTTGCCAATCTCGTCGTCATGCTGGCGTCGCCGCTGATGGAGATGGTCAACGGCACAATGATCGAGATCGACGGCGGACAGGACAAACCGTTGATGGATCGCTTCCGCGACAAAAACCGCTAGCGTGCGCGGTAATAGGTGTTTGCTTGACAACAACCTGAGCCAAACGGTCTATTTGCGAAGACAATTTGCCACCAAGGGGAGCCAAGACAATGATGAGCAAGCGTACGGTGCTTTATCTGGCGCTCGCCGGGGCGTTCGCCGTCACAGCTGCCAAGCCGGCCGTTGCACAGCAGACCATCAAGATCGGCGAACTCAATAGCTACAAGTCGCAACCGGCGTTTCTCGATCCCTACAAAAAGGGCTGGGAATTGGCGATCGAGGAGATCAACGCCAAGGGCGGCGTCCTGGGCAAGAAGCTGGAGGTGATTTCTCGCGACGATGGCGCCAATCCCGGTACTGCCGTGCGCGCTGCCGACGAGCTGGTGACGCGCGAAGGTGTCAGTATTCTGGCTGGCACGTTCCTTTCGAATGTCGGCCTCGCCGTCACGAATTTTGCCGGCCAAAAGAAGGTTTTCTTTCTTGCGGCTGAGCCGCTCACCGACAAGATCACATGGGAAGACGGCAACAAATACACATTCCGCCTGCGCGCCTCCACGTACATGCAAACCGCGATGCTGATGCCTGCGACGCTGGCGGCGCACAAGAAGCGTTGGGCTCTGGTTTATCCCAATTTTGAATATGGACAGGCTGCCGCGGCTGCTTTCAAGGAATTGATCAAGGCGAAGCAGCCCGATGTCGAGATTGTCACCGAACAGGCGACTCCGCTCGGCAAGATCGACGCTGGCGCGGTCGCCCAGGCGATCGACGACGCCAAGCCCGATGCAATTTTCAATGTGCTGTTTGGCGGCGATCTCGCCAAGTTCGTGCGCGAGGGCAACACGCGCGGCATCTTCAAAAATAGAACCGTCGTGAGCTTGCTTTCGGGCGAGCCGGAATATCTCGATCCGTTGAGGGACGAGGCACCGGTCGGCTGGATTGTCACAGGCTATCCCTGGAACAAGATCAAGATTCCCGAACACGTTGCTTTTCTGAAGGCTTATCAGGATAAATATCACGACTACCCGCGTCTCGGCTCGGTCGTCGGCTATGTGACGATGAAGTCGCTTGCTGCCGGCATCGCAAAGGCGAAATCGACGGAACCCGACAAGCTCGTCGCGGCGTTCAAAGATCTGAAGGTCGACGGACCGTTCGGACCGTTCGTTTATCGTGGCATTGATCATCAGGCGACGATGGGCTGCTTCGTCGGCAAAATCGCGCTCGAGAACGGCAAGGGCACGATGACCGATTTCAAGTATGTCGACGGCGCCTCGGTGATGCCGCCGGATTCGGAGGTCAAGAAGCTGCGGCCGGCGAGCGCGAATTAAATCGGCTCTTCGCGCCGAGCCCCACCAGTTGCCAATCCGGGGCGCGGGCATAAACCCGCGAGCCCGAAATCCATAACCCCGGTCTGAGATTATGGATTCCGGCTCGCGCGAAGAACGCGCGGCCGGAATGGCGTAGGCGGAGCACGGGGCGTAAGCGAGCGAAATGACTCTTTCCGCATTTTTTTTTCAGGCTCTTAACGGACTTTCCTCGGCCTCGGGCCTGTTTCTCGTCGCCGCCGGCCTGTCGCTGATTTTCGGCGTCACACGCATCGTCAACATTGCGCACGGGTCCCTGTACATGCTCGGGACCTACATTGCCTATTCGCTGGCGATGCATATCGGCGGCGCGCTCGGCTTCTGGGGCGGCATCGTCGCAACGGCGATCATTGTCGGCATCCTCGGCGCACTCATTGAGATTTTGCTGCTGCGCCGGATCTATCGCGCGCCGGAGCTGTTTCAACTGCTGGCGACGTTTGCCCTGGTGCTGATCATCAACGACGCGGCGCTCTGGATTTGGGGACCGGAAGACTTGCTCGGTCCGCGCGCGCCGGGACTGCGTGGCGCTATTGAAATTTTCGGCCGGCATCTTCCGAGCTACGATTTGTTTCTGATCTTCGTCGGCCCGGCCGTGCTCGTTGCAATGCATCTTGCTCTCGCGAAAACGCGCTTCGGCCGTCTCGCGCGCGCGGCAACGCAGGATCGGGAAATGGTCGGCGCCCTTGGCGTCAATCAGGCAATCTTGTTCACGGCGGTGTTCGCGCTCGGTTCGGCGCTTGCCGGCCTCGGCGGTGCGCTTCAGGTCGCGCGCGAGCCGGCAAACCTGAGCACCGATCTTACGGCCATCAGCGATGCATTCGTCGTCGTGGTGGTCGGCGGCATGGGATCGATCGGCGGCGCGTATCTGGCTGCCGTCATTATCGCGGAAGTGAAGGCGCTGTGCATCGGCATCGGCGTCGTGCATTTCGGCGGCATGGCGCTGAATTTTTCGAAGCTCACGCTGGTGGCTGAATTCCTTGTGATGGCCATCGTTCTGATCGTGCGGCCCTACGGCCTGCTTGGGCGTGTGCAGGCGGCGGTGCGCTCAATTGCCCAGCCCGAGGAGCCGATCCGGCCGGCAACGCCGGCTCTCAAGATGTTTGCAGCGTCGGTGCTGCTTGTTCTTATCTTTATGCCGCTGCTCGCGCGCAATTCGCCTTACACGCTGGTGCTCGGCATCGACGTGCTGATCGCAGTGCTGTTCGCAACGAGCCTGCATTTCATCATGGGCCCCGGCGGCATGCATTCATTCGGCCACGCCGCGTATTTCGGCCTTGGTGCCTATGGCGCCGCGCTGCTGGTGAAGTGGCTTGCAGCACCGATGGGCGTTGCATTGATCGCGGCGCCTCTTGTGGCATTGGCAGGCGGCCTGCTGTTCGGCTGGTTCGCGGTGCGGCTTGAAGGCGTCTATCTCGCCATGATCACGCTTGCCTTTGCGCAGATCGTGTGGGCGCTGGTGTTTCAATGGGAGGAACTCACCGGCGGCTCGAACGGCGTGATCGGAGTGTGGCCGCCGCCGCCTTTCGATAAGACCGGATTCTATTTTCTGTTGACGCTGGCACTGACGGTGGCGGGCGTATTGCTGCTGCGCCGGTTTCTCTTTGCGCCGTTCGGCTATGCCATGCGGGCAGGGCGCGATTCGCCGCTGCGCGCGGAGGCGATAGGCATTCACGTGAAGCGGGTACATTGGCTCGGCTTTGCCGTCGCCGGCTGTGTATGCGGCGTTGCGGGCGGGCTGTTTGCATTTGCAAAAGGCTCGATTTCGCCAGAGACCGTTCACGTTCAGCGTTCGATCGACGGCCTTGTCATGGTCCTGCTTGGGGGCATTCAGACGTTGACAGGACCGATCGTCGGCGCGTCGTTGTTCGCAACGCTGCAGGACATGGTGATGCGGCAGACGGAGTATTGGCACGCGCTGCTCGGCGGCATCATTCTATGTCTGGTGCTGGCGTTTCCCGGCGGAATTGTTGGCGCATTTGCGCGGCTGTTTGGCAAGCAAGCCGTGTCATGAGCGATCTTTCAATCCGTGCGTTGTCGAAGGCTTTTGGCGGCGTGCACGCGGTGCAAGACGTCAGCTTCGAGGTCAAGCGCGGCGAATTTCTTGCCATGATCGGCCCGAACGGTGCCGGCAAATCGACGTGCTTCAACATGATCAACGGACAGCTCGTGCCCGATTCCGGCGAGATCTGGTTCGAGGATCGTAACATCGCAGGCCTGAAGCCGCGCGACATCTGGCGCCTCGGGATCGGCCGCACCTTCCAGGTTGCAGCGACTTTTCATTCAATGACGGTCGTCGAAAACGTGCAGATGGCGCTGATTTCTCACGCCGGCCAAACCTACGGCCTGTGGAGGCCCGCGGCAGCTCTTCATCGCGAGCGGGCGCTCGATCTGCTGCAGCAGGTCGGCATGCGGGAAGCTGCCGACCAGCCGAGCCGCGTGCTGGCCTACGGCGACGTGAAGCGCGTTGAACTTGCGATCGCGCTCGCGAACGAGCCGCGCTTGCTGCTCATGGATGAGCCGACGGTCGGCATGGCGCCGCGCGAGCGCAATGAACTCATCGCGCTGGTCAAACGGCTCGTCGTCGAGCGGGGCATATCGGTATTGTTCACCGAACACTCGATGGATGTCGTGTTTGCCTTTGCCGATCGCATCATCGTTCTGGCGCGCGGACGCCTCATCGCTGCCGGAACGGCGGCGGCCATCCGCGACGATCCGAAAGTGCAGGAAGTCTATTTCGGGACCGGCAAGACGTTTGCGCCGAAGGTATCGCCATGACTACCGATCCCATGCTCAAAGTCGACTCACTGAGCGCGTGGTATGGCGCCGCGCAGATTCTTTACGAGCTCAGCCTGGAGGTCGGCCGGGGGGAGGTGGTCGCACTGATGGGACGTAACGGCGCCGGCAAGTCCACCACCATGAAAGCGATCATGGGCTTGATCGCGCAACGCAGCGGCACGGTGCACTTCAACGGGCGCGACATATCCCGCCTCAAGCCGTTCGAGATCGCGCGGCTCGGTCTCGGTTTCACGCCGGAGGATCGCCGGATTTTTGTCGATCTCACCGTCATGGAGAATCTCGATATCGGCCGTCAGCCGCCGCATGTGTTTGCCGATGGCCGGCCGGCGCCCTTCTGGACCCCGGAAAAGCTGTTCTCGCTGTTTCCGAATCTTGCGGAGATGCCAGACCGGCTCGGCGGGCGGATGAGCGGCGGCGAGCAGCAGATGCTCACGGTGGCGCGAACGCTCATGGGCAATCCGCTGCTGGTGCTGCTGGATGAGCCGTCGGAGGGCGTCGCCCCCCTCATCGTCGAGCAAATGGCGAATACGATTATTGAGCTGAAGAAAGAAGGCTTATCTATTTTGTTGTCCGAACAGAATATTCACTTCGCGCAGATCGTGTCGGATCGCGTTTTTATGCTTGAGAAGGGTCAAATCCGCTGGCACGGAACGATGCGGGAGCTCGCTGCCAACCCGGAGGTGCAGCGGACCTTTCTCGCCGTTTAGAAAACACTTTGCTGCGGGCAGGCGACAATAGGCCTTTCGCAATCACTGGATAGTCGTCATCATTGAAGCTGGAAAAGCAATTGGGAGGCCGGTCGAATGCTGCGCCGTCAAAAATTGGCCGTTTTGGCTGAAGGCGAGGGATCGTCTGCTGAAACCGGCTACGTGCTCGATCACCAGGTCGGATTTTTGATGCGCGTTGCCATGCAGCGGCACACGGCGATTTTCACGTCGCGCATGATCGAGGGACTGACCCAAACGCAATTTGCGGCGATGGCGAAGCTGTTCGAAGTGGGCGAGTGTTCACAAAATCATCTTGGCCGGCTGATCTATCTCGACGCCGCGACCATCAAGGGTGTGGTAGATCGTTTGGCCGCGCGCCACTTGCTGACTGTCATGAATGACACGAACGACCGCCGCCGGCGCGCCGTTGCGCTGACCGATCGCGGACGGCAGCTCATTGTGGCTGCGATGGCGGTTGCGGCCCAGATCACTGCGGAGACCCTGGCGCCGTTGAACGCCGAAGAGCAACGCGCTGCGGTAAGATTGCTCAAAAAGCTTTGCTGACCGTTTGATCACCTCGAATGCGCTCGTAATCCTTCGCTGTTGCGCGGCGAGACCCTTCGCGCATGAACGGAATAGGGCGGTAGCAGGTACCGACCGAGGGGCTCAGATCAGCGACACCGTCAGCGGGTTGTACGAGTAAAGCCACTTGTTGCGGTCTTCGCCCTCGTTGCGCTTGGCAAAGCGCGCGCGGATTTCGTCGACGGAACGCAAGTGGAAAAGCTCGCGATTGTAAGTCGATTGCGCCACGACCTTCGCCGTGCGGTCGACACGATTGCGCTGATAGAGGTCGAGCGCTGCCGGAATGGAAGGCCTCAGATCGAGCGCGCGCGTCAGCACGGCGGCGTCCTCGATGGCCATTGCTGCGCCTTGTGCGAGATAGGGCAGAGTCGAATGCGCGGAGTCGCCGAGCAACGTCACCCGCCCGGTGCTCCATTGCTTCATGGTCGGCCGGGTGTGCATCGACCAGCGGTAGCACTGATCCTTGTCGGCATTGTCGATGACGTTCTGGATGCTGGAATGCCAGCCGCGAAAATCTTCTTTCAGCGTCTGCCAGGGAAATTTCACGGTCCATGATTCATCGGAGACATCCGGCGTTTCAACGCACCCGACAAAATTGAGCAGCGAACCGCCGCGCAGGTAATAGCAGACCGCGTGCAGGCCCGGACCGACGAACACCGACATAACCTTGTCGAGCGCGTCCTTGCCGAGGCGCTCGGTCGGAACGGTGATCCGCCAGGCAGCGTCGCCGGTATAAGTCGCGACCACGTCGCCGATCATCTGCTGCCGCACGGCGGATTTGATGCCGTCGGCGCCAATCAGCAGGTCGCCGCGCGCGCTGGTGCCGTCTGCAAAATGCAATTCGACGCCGGTCTCGCCTTCGGTGTAGCCCGTTGCGCGTTTGTTAAGGTGGGCCACATCGGGATCGAACTCCCTCGCCTTCGCGGCGAGAATCTCATGGAGATCGGCGCGATGGAGCTGCGTGTACGGCGCGCCGTGCATGCGCTCGTGCTCTTCCGAGAGCGAAAAACGCTGAATCTCCTCGCCGGTGTCGTGCAGCCGGAACACGTAAGCGCCCGGATGCACGCCCGCTTTGCGGATCGCAGGTTCAAGACCGAGATCGCGCAGAACGTGCATGGCATTGGCGCTGATCTGGATGCCGGCGCCGATTTCGCCCAGCTTCGGCGCCTGCTCGTATACCTCGACTTTGTGCCCGGCCTTCATCAGGCAGGAAGCGGCGGTAAGCCCGCCCAATCCTGCGCCGGCAATCAAAATTTTGTATCGCGTCATTTTCTTTTTCGTTTAGTGCTTCGGGTTACTTCCGCTCGATCGCCGCTTACATCCTGATCCGCGCGTTGCGGGACCCGGCGGGGTTTTGGCTCGCTGATCGTTTTGGCAACTTCACACGGTCACAGTCAACAAAGAGTTGTACGATGGGTTCACGGTGCGGTTCTTCAGGAATCTATCTGACCCCTCGATCTTCAGGAACGCCAGGCGGCCGACGAATTCTGATTTTGTGACCGGCTCCGCCAACCGCTTTTCAGAATGGTCCCGAGCCGCTGTGGCGAGATCGGCAACCGCGTCACCGCGCCGGGAATGCCGAGCGCGTCGTCAATTGCGGATGCAATCGCCGCACCGACGGCGTTAATGCCGGCTTCGCCGGCACCCTTAAGGCCAAGCGGGTTAAGTGGGCTCGGCGCGTCCTCGGAAAGGACGACGCGGATGACAGGAGTTTCGTGCGCGGTCGGCATCAGGTAATCGGCGAACGTAACCGAAAGCGGCTCGCCATTCTCATCGTAGAGGAATTCTTCGAACAGGGCGCCGCCTATGCCTTGGACGACCCCTCCGCAGATTTGTCCTTCGACCAGCATGGGATTGACAGCCTTGCCGATGTCGTAGGCAACAAGATAACGCTCGACCCTTGCCGCACCGGTGGCGCCATCGACGGCAACCATCGCAACATGCACGCCGTAAGGATAGACCATGTGCGCGGAATCAAACTGGTCTTCCGCCGTGAGCCCATCCTTGTGCGCGCGTGCGACATCGCCAAGCGACATCGATGGTCCGTGTTCCTGATCCCGCGCGCGGATTTGTCCGTCGATAATCGTAAGCTCAGCCGCGTTCTTCTGCATCAGCTCGGCCGCCGCTGCGAGCGCTTTCTCGCGCAGCTTCGTCGCCGCCAGTCTTGTCGCTTCGCCGCACATGACCGTCACGCGCGAGGCAAAAGCGCCCATGCCCTTGTCGATCCGGTCGGTCTGGCCATGCGTGACGCGAACGCGCGCGTAATCCACGCCGAGCGTATCCGCGCAAATCTGCGCGACGACCGTCTCGATACCCTGGCCGATGGACGCAACGCCGGTTATGACCTCGATGCTCCCTTCCGGCGCTACTTCGATCCGCACTTTGTCAAAAGGGCCCAGCCCGCTTTTCTCGACGAATATCGCGAGGCCGGCGCCCACCTTTTCGCCTTTGGATCGCCGCGCTCGCATTTCGTCCTGCAAGGCATCCCATTCGATTGATGTCAGTGCCTTATCGAGCAGCCGTGCATAGTCGCCTGAGTCGTAGATGATCTCGGTGCCGAGCGTGTCCAGCCCGAGCCTGTAGGGCATCGCGCTGCTGTCGATAAGATTGCGGCGGCGGATTTCGATCGGATCGATGCCGGTTTTCGCCGCGATCGCATCGAGCAGGCGTTCGCGAACGAACGTTGTCTCGTAACGGCCGGGCGCGCGATAGGTGCCGCAGGGTGTCTTGTTCGTCAGGCGAATATGGCCGATGGCGCGATAGGCCGGAACGCGGTAGGGCCCGGGCAGCATGGCGGCGGCAAGATCGGGCACGGTTGCCGCGTGCGTACGCATGTATGCACCGTTGTCATGGAAGAACTCGTCCTCGATTCCGAGGATATGCCCCTGCGCATCGATCGCCGCGCGGACCTTGTGGTGTTGCTGACGCGAGTGGTTGGCGGCGATCAGGTGCTCGCGCCGATCCTCGATCCATTTCACGGGCCGTTTGAATTTGAGAGCTGCTGCGCAGACCAACACATCTTCGGGATAAAGCTCGCCCCGGATGCCGAAGCCGCCGCCGACATGGCCTTCATAGAGCTGGACGGATTCTTTCTTGCGGCCGAGCAGTTGCGCGATCTGGTCGCGATTCCAGTGTGGCACCTTGGCGGCACCATGCATTTCCAGAACGTCGCGTTCTCCGTCGTAGCGCGCGATGGCGCCGCGCGTTTCGATCGGCACACCGGTATGACGGCCGATGGAAAGCTCAAGCGACACGACGGCATGCGCGTTGCGAAAGGCGGTATCGATGTCGCCATACCCTTTGCGCAGGACGCCCGGCTCTGTGTTAAGAACCTCATCGAACGCGCCGGGTTCTCCGGTCGCATCGAGTGTTGCTCGTGCTTGTTCGATTTCGAGGTCGACCAGATCGGCGGCATCCTCGGCGGCATATTGATTTTCAGCGAAAACAACCGCGACCGGTTCTCCGACATAACGGACGTAGCCGCGCGCGAGCACGTGCTGGCGATAGGGTTCAAGCTCTTTGAGGCCGGTGAGACGGAATCCGATTGCCGGGATGTGCGCCACGTCATCGAATGTCCATACCGCGTGCACGCCCGGATGTGTACGCGCCGCGCTTGCGTTGATGTACAGGAGTTTCCCGAACGCGACAGGCGAGCGCACGACCCGCATGTGCAATTGACCGGGAAAGGAAATATCGGCGGCAAAGCGCCCTTGTCCCTTGAGCAGCGGCCTGTCTTCCAGCCGCGGCACCGAACGGCCGATGTATTTTTGTTTTTTTTCAGACATTACCGCGTACCTGGCCTGTCATTCCGGAGCGCAGCTGAAAGCCGCTAACGCGGAATCCGTAAATCGGGTGCTGCGGAATATGGAATCCGGGCCCGAAGCGAAGCCTGTCAACGGGCCGCGCTTTGCGCGGGCCCTCTGGCGTCGTCCGCAATGACCGATCGGCGGCATTTATTTCCCGCGCATCTCTTTCGCCGCCGCGCGCACGGCCTTGATGATGTTCTGATAGCCCGTGCAGCGGCAGAGATTGGATGAAAGGACGTCGATAAGATCGTCGTCGGAAATGTCCGGCTCGCGCTCGAGCACGCCGACGGCGAGCATCAAAAATCCGGGCGTGCAGAAGCCGCATTGAAGCCCATGATGATCCATGAACGCCTGCTGCATCGGGTGAAGCTTGTCGCCGTTCGCGAGTCCCTCGACTGTGCGGATTTTTTTGCGGTCCGCCTGCACCGCGAACATCAGGCATGAGCGCACCGGCTCACCGTCAACGATCACGGTGCAGGCGCCGCAGATACCGTGCTCACAACCGACGTGCGTGCCGGTTAACCCGCAATCCTCCCGGATGGCATCGGCCAGTGTCCGCCGCGCCTCGACGTTGATCGCATGATCGCGGCCGTTGATGGTGAGGGTGATCGGAGTTTTGGAGGTCATGCCACGGCCTTCTCTACTTCCCTTGTGGGGAGGAGGTTCGCACTTGGGTCACGGCGCGTCCTCCGCCTTGCGCAACGCGGCGCGTATGCGTTGCGGCGTTGCCGGAATTTCCTCGATTGCCGCACCGAATGGCGAGAGGGCGTCATTGATGGCATTGATGACCGCCGCGGGCGCTCCGATGCCGCCGCCTTCGCCCAGTCCCTTCGCTTTCGTCAGCGAGTTATCGCTCGGCGTTTCCATATGATGCAGTTCAATCTTCGGTATTTCGCGCGCGGTCGGGGGCAGATAGTCGGCGAGCGTGGAGGAGAGGATGTTGCCCGTTTCGTCGTAGACGATTTCTTCCAGCAGCGCGTTGCCGATGCCTTGGGCAACGCCGCCATGCACTTGCCCGTCGGCGATCAGCGGATTGATGATGCGCCCGGCGTCTTCTGCGACAACATACCGTTCAATGGTGACGCCTCCGGTTTCGACGTCAACCGCGACGATCGCGGCGTGGCAGGCATTGGAAAATGTGCCGGGCGGATCGTAGGTGGCCGTCTCGGTAATACCGGGCTCGATCTCGCCCTTGAAGCGGTGCGTTTGCGTATAAGCTTCGCGCGCCATTGCCGCGATGCTCACCGAACGATCGGTGCCGGCAACCTTTGCATGGCCATCTTCGAGCACGATATCGCCGGGCGCGGCTTCCAGCATATGACTGGCGATCTTGATCAGCTTGGCCCGCACCTTCTGCGCGGCCATTAGCGTTGCGCCGCCACAGATCACCAGCGAGCGGCTGGCGAAGGTCCCCCAGCCGTAGGGCGCGCGATCCGTATCGCCGTGCACGACCCTGATCACGTCAGGCGTGACGCCGATTTCGTCGGCGATGATTTGCGCCAGTGTTGTGCGCAGGCCTTGCCCGTGCGGCGAGGCGCCGATGCGCGCTTCAACAAAACCCGAAGGATCGATTGAGAGGATCACCGTCTCCCAACCGACGGTGATGTCCATTCCGCGCGCCGCAAAGGCCGGGCTGCCGTAGCCCGTGCGCTCGGAAAAAGCCGCAAAGCCGATGCCGAGATAACGACCTCGCGCGCACTCCTCTTTTTGCCGCTTGCGAAAGCCAGGAAGATCCATGGCCGCGGCTGCCATCTCCAGCGTCTGTTTATAGCTCGCCTCGTCGAACACCAGCCCGGCCGCGGACGTGTAAGGAAATTTTTCGATGAGATTGCGGCGGCGCATGTCGACCGGATCGGCGCCGAACGCAGCGGCAGCTTTGTCCATCAGGCGCTCGAGCGCGAATGTAATGATCGGTCGCGAGACGCCGCGATAGGGGGCCATTGTGCAGGTGTTGGTAAGCGCGCCGCGCGCGTGGCACGCATAAGCGCGGAAATCATACGGCCCTGGCAGTTCAGCGAGCGCCATCAGCGGCTCGACGCCGCATGTGGTCGGGTAGCAGGAATAGGCGCCGACATTGGAAATAATATCCGCATCGAGCGCAAGCAGCTTGCCGCTTCCATCGAACGCGCCTTTGAGCGTCACGTATTGATCGCGCGCGTGAAAACTGGCGATAAGATTTTCGCGCCGGTCCTCGGTCCAGGCTACGGAGCTTTTGAGCTTGCGCGCGAGCCAGACGAGCAGAACATACTCGGGCGCAAGCGACATTTTCTGCCCGAAGCCGCCGCCGACGTCCGGCGCGATCACGCGCAGGTCCGATTCCGGAAAGCCAAGAATATCGGCGATTGCTGTACGCGTGAGATGCGGCATCTGCGTGGTGCACGTGAGCGTCACGCGCCCGCTCGGCGCGTCGTAAGCCGCGTGCGCGCCGCGTGCTTCCATTGGTGTCGCGTTTTGCCGTCGCGAGCGCGCTTCAACGGTGATCGTCCTCGCCGCCTTTTTCCAGACCACATCGAAGTCCGGCGTTTTTACGTGCGCATCGAGAATGAGATTGCCGGACACCTCGGCATGGACACGCGGCGCATTTTCTTGAAGCGCGTCACGTGCGTCGACAACCGTGGCGCTTTCGTCAATGGTGAGGATCACGTTCTCGGCGACATCCTCGGCTTCTTCCTTGCTCGGCGCGACGACGGCGGCAACGGCTTCGCCGGCAAAGCGCACGGCTCCTTCCGCGAGGATCGGCTGTCCGACCGGCTTGTAGTTGAACTTGTGCAGCATGGGCGTGATCGGCTTCACGCCTTTGAGATCGGCGGCCGTCATCACCGTTGAACCATCCGGCACCACAATCGACCTGATGGTACCGGCGGCGACCGGGCTGCGCACGAAACGCACCCAATGCGCGGCGGGAAGATCGGCTGTGAAGCGGCCGTTTCCCGTTACGAGCGCGGGGTCCTCAACACGCCGTATTGCGCGACCAACCCATTTCGCGCCGGAGCCTTTGGTAATCCGGAGGCCTGCGGTCATTGCAGGCTTGCCTCCAGCGCGCGGCGCACGACGGCACGCACGAGATCACGGCGGTATTCGGCGGTCGTCTGATGATCCTCCAACGGATCGATCGCATTGGCGGCGGCTTCGGCGGCAGCGCGAAACGTTTTGTCGTTCGGCGATCCGTCGTTGAGCGCCGCTTCGGCTTCCGGAATGCGGCGCGGATGGTCCTCGGCACCGCCCACACCAACGCGCGCGCCAGCAATCTTGCCGTCTACCAGACGATAGGTCACGAGCGCGGCTGACATCGCGAAATCGCCCGCGCGTCGGCTGAATTCGTTGAATCCGAATTTGCTGTCGGGCGGAAGCAGCGGCAGCCGCACTTCGGCAAGCAATTCATCTTCGGCCAGCGCCGTCGACATGATGCCGGCGAAAAAATCTTTTGCCGCAATCAGCCGCTCGCCGCGTGTGCTTTTCGCAAGCATCGTTGCGTCGAGTGTCGCCGCAACGAGGCACCACTCCGAGGCCGGATCGGCATGCGCAAGACTGCCGCAAAATGTGCCACGCATGCGAATCGGATAATGCGCGATGCTGCGCACCACGGTTGCCAGGAGATGCCCCAGCGGCACGTCGATGACAGGCTTGTGAAAGGCGGCATGACGCACGCGCGCGCCGATAACGAGGGCGCGGTTTTCAACTGTCAGCTTGTCAAGTCCGGCAACTTCGTTGATGTCGACGAGATGCGCCGGCCGCGCCATGCGGAATGCCATGATCGGCACGAGGCTTTGCCCGCCGGCAAGCACGCGGCCGTCGTCGGGTGCGACCCTTGCCAACGTCGCCAGCGCTTCCTCGATGGTCTTCGGCACATGGCGGACGAAAGGCGCGGGCTTCATGCGGCAATGCTCACGGCAACGTCGGGCTATTTATTTGCACGCAAACGATAAACGGCGGGCGCGCTTTGTCAAACATCCCCTTGCACGCTGAGAAGCGCCCCGAAGGACCCTCGTTTTGAAAAATGGCGCGCCCATGCCTCCGGGAGCGTTGCGCCGCAACGCTCCCGGAATGAGGCGGGGAGTGGCTTTTTGGCGAGCTATGTCCCGACTTTCAATTCGCTCACCAGCGCACGCAAAGCGGCAATGGTCGACAGCGGCACGACACGGCCCGTCCGCGGATTTTGCGACGGAATGCCCGCAATCGTCATCGTGAAATTGACGGTATCGGATTCAACCTCGATCGTATGCGTGTTGCGTGTCACCGTCGGGTCGGCCCAGATTTCAAGCCGCGTGCGGTCGGGCCCGATTCCCGCGAGGCTCAGCGCGGCGGCGACGTTGACATTGGCCGGAAAACCCCGCGCACCGTCGCGTGCCGTTCCGTCGAACACCTTCAGCGGCTTGTCGAGATTTTTCACCGAAATGTTGTTGTCGATCAGGTAAGGCGCGCCGTCGAGCCCGGCGGGCGGCTTGCGCGTTACCATCTTTACGGAATGGATCGTGCCCTCGTTTGCAGCGCGAACGGCGTCAAATCCAATCAACGCGCCGGTCGGCACCAGGATGCGTGCCCCGGCCTTCTTCGCGCGCTCGACCAGATCCCAATTCGGCAACAGCTGCGCCACCGAGAGCGGCATGAGCAGCTTGCCCTTGTCGATAACGCTGACTGCGATCTCGCGAAAGAGCGCAGGCGGCAGACATTCGACAACCAGGTCGCAGTCGTCGGCGAGCGCGGTGTAGGTCCGCAGCGCAATTGCGTCACCGATTTGCGGCAACGCGCGGCGCGCTTTGTCCGCATCGCGTACAGCGACGGCCGTGAGCGTCAATCCGTCGATCCCGTCTATGAGACGGCGGGCGACTTCAAGGCCGACTGCGCCGAGGCCTGCGATGCCAATCTTGATGGGTGGCTTGTGGGGCAAATTCAACTCCGATGGATGGACACGCTTCAGGATTGTTGCGCCAGCGCGTCGATGGTTACAAGCAGTCCGCGCACCTGCGCTTCGGAAATGTTGCGCGTGATGAAGACAAGGCGGCTCATGTGATCGTCGTCAGGCCAGGCCTCGAGCTCGGCCGGCGGATGGCTGAGATGCTGCACCATCTGGACCACAACGGGGCCGCGGCATCCTTCGACGTTAAGCAATCCCTTGACGCGCAGCAGGTCCGGACCGCGCAGCGCTTGCAGCGTGTCCATCGCATGCCCGAACACCCTCCAGCGAATGGGCCTTGAGTCCGTGAGAACGAAGCTGCCGATGCCGTCTGTGTGGCTTGCTTCCGCGACGAATGCGTTGCCGGTCCCTTCCGCCGCCTCGACGAACCGCCGTGGATCGAGCGCGCCGTTGGCAGTTTTGTCGATCGACGCGCGCGGATTGAGCGCGCTGAGGTTCGCAACGAGCGCTGCCGTGTCCGCTTCCGAAGTCAGATCTGTTTTGCTGACGATCAGGCGATCGGCGAGAATCACCTGCTTGCGCGCTTCCGCCGACCATTCGAGCGTTGCTTTTCCCGCCACCGCGTCGACCACCGTGACGACAGCCTCGACGTGAAATTCCCCTCCGAGGGCGCGATCCGTGGCGAAGCTTTGCAAAATCGGCGAGGGATCGGCGAGGCCACTGGTTTCGATCACGATGCGCCGGAAGTCAGGAATTTCCCCGCGCTCGCGATCAGCAACGAGCTTGCGCAGGGCGATTTGCAGGTCGGAACGGACAGTGCAGCAAAGGCAGCCATTCCCCAGCAACACGGTTTCGTCGGCGCTCGAACGCAGCAGCGCGTCGTCGATGCCGGTTGCGCCGAACTCGTTCACCACGACGACAGTGCCGCTGCCCTCCGTCGTTCTCAGAAAGCAATTGAGCAAAGTGGTTTTGCCGGCGCCGAGGAAGCCGGTGACGATGATCACCGGAATGCGTGCCCCACGCTCGCGCTTGAGCCGGCGGCCGAACGGGCCGGCCGCCGGAGACTGGAAGAGCTGGTTCATCTCAAAATCGTCATCGCCCGCGAAAGCGGAGGATCCAGTAAACACCCCAGAGTGGGTGAGGCCAAGCCCTGTACCTAGCCCAGTACCAAGGCCTGGGTTCGGTTCCGATTTTCGCGCGACACGATTGTGAATGCGCTAGAAATCCTTCTCCAGGATGTACAGCCCGCCCGTGTGCCGATCGACGGTGTAGACGACCTCGCGTTCGTCCACGAAAACATCATTGAGCTGCACTGCGCCCACCGGCGTGCCGTTGGGCGCCGGCGGCACGAAGGCGGCGATTTCTTTCGGCTGGTAGGGATTGGAAATGTCATAGGCGCGCAGGCCGCCGTTGAAGAACGTGCCGATGATGATGTCCTCCGAATTCCATGCCGTCGGCAACGGCACGTTTTCATGCACGTTGTGAGCGCCGAAACGTCCGCCGCGGTTGCGAAAGGCATCGACCGGCGGGAGAGGGCAGGTGGCAATGGAAATCGGATTCTTCTCGTCGCGCGCGTCGAGAATCCAGATCAGCTTCGGCCAGTCCTTGGCGCTCTGCTCCGTCGACTCGTCGGTGACGATGAGCAGGTTGCGGTTGAACATCGGCACGACCGTATGCATGAAGCCGGTGTAGGGTGGCGAGTTCGTCCAGTGGCTGATCACTTGCGGCCTCGACTTGTCGGCGATGTCCATGATGAACATGCCGCCGTCGATGTAGGCGAGATAGAGCCGATCCGGCCGTTGCGGATAGACGTTGGTGTTGTGCGCGCGGAAGCCTTTGTCGAGCGGATGCCGCTGCGGTGGCGCGACGTTGTCGCCGCGGCGCGTGCCGGGCAGCCACCAGCGCCCGACCTCCACCGGCTTGGATGGATTGCGCACGTCGATGCAGCGATAGAACTGGTCGTCGAGCGGATTGCTCGGCTCAAAATCCGGCGCGCCGGAAGCCATGTGCACGTACTCGCCGTCGCAGAACCAGAGTTGGTGAACGCCGCGCGAATGCGGGCCGGAGGTGTCGAAAAAACCGATTGAACGCGGGTTTTCGGGGACTGAGATATCGAACAGTTCCATGCCCGCCGGCTGCTGCCCGACCTTTTGGGTCTGATAAGCCACAACCATGATATCGCCGGCTGTCTCCAGCGAGTTCGAGCGCATGCTACTATGGGGCAGGTCTGTTTGCACGACCACCTTTGGATTGCGCGGATCGGAAACGTCGACGCCGGTAAAGTTCTTTGGCGCGCTTTCGTGCGCGAGCCAAATGATGCGGCGGCCGTCCTTGGCTTTCTGCACCGATATGCCTTCGCCCATCCCGCCAAAGCCGCCGAGCTCGTGCTGTGCCAGCAGCTTGAAATTCCATGAAATGGGCTCTGCGCCCTTGTTCAGTGGGTTGGTGGCGGTGGACATTTGCGTCTCCTTTCAGGAATCAGGGATGGCGATCAGTGGTCGGAAATTGATCATTTCCGACGACCGATCACGGACCCTGAACAAAGTCTGATTAGCGATATCTGATTACTGCTGCCCGTTCATGCCATCGCCTTCTTCATGAATTGTGGCATGAGCACTTTCTTGAAGTCAGGCATTTCTTTGATCTTCTTCGCATCGAGCAGCACCTTCGCGTGCCCCTCAAGATAGGCGGAGAGTTTGTCGAGGGCGGGAAAGCCGGGGTTGACCTCGACCCGGGAGAACGCGTCCTTGAAGGTCTTTTCCGACATGTCGTAGCCCTTTGAACCGTAGAATTTGAAGACGACCTCCGACACATGGTCGTAGTTGTTTTTGAAGTCCTTTGCCGCGTCGAGCCAGGCCTTCAGGTATTCGACTATCGTGTCGGGATATTTCTCCGCAAAGTCGGGCGTCGATACCATGAACACCGGCATCCGGTCGACGTCGGAATAATCCGTGATGGTATTGGCGATACCCTTTGCCTCCGCGATGGCATTGTAAGGCTCGACGCAAACCATGGCGTCCACCGTCTTCGCGACCAGGGCGGAGACCATGTCGTTCACGTTCATCCGTACTTCCTGCCAGTCTCCCTTCTTCAGGCCGTGCTTCGGCATCACCTCGAAATCGAAGATATTGCCTACCGATGACCCGACCTGATTGGCAATCTTCTTGCCGCGCAGGTCCTCGACCTTGGTCATGTTGAGATCCTTACGGCCCATGACCCGCACCGTCTTGCCGACGTATTCGATCTGCGCGATGGCGACCAGCCCGCCTTTGGCGTTTCCGATAATCAGCGACGGACCGGAATAGGTGCCGACGTCGACCTGTCGCGCCACCATCTGCTGCATCGTCAGGTTGCCCGACGGCACGGGAAACTCCTTGAACTTGAGCCCGCGCTTTTCCAGCAGCCCTGAGTGCATGAGGTAATAGGTCGGCATACCCCACATGTTTGTCTGGTAGCCTTGCCGGATCAGCTCGTAATTGGCGGCAGCGGCCGAATGCAATCCGCCGAAACTCGCCGCAGCAATACCAGCTCCCGTCGTCATCAGCGCTTGTCGGCGGGTCATTCCCGCGTGCAAGAATTTCATGTCAATTCCTCCCAATGATCAGTTGTTTCTTCTCACCGCTTCTTGCTCGTCTTCTTGCCGGTCGTCGGGTCCGGTTTGCTGCCCAAGCTCGCGCAGGAGCCGGCGCTGATACTGAAGGAACTCGACGCTGAGCGCATTGCGTGGACGTGGTAACGATATGCGGACCTCGCTCCTTATTTGCCCGGGATGTGCCGTCATCACGATAACGCGATCCGCGAGATAAACGGCTTCGGACACGTTATGGGTCACGTAGATTACAGTCTTTTGCGTTTCCTGCCAGACTTCGGCGAGGAGATGCTGCATCTCGTCACGGGTGAGCGCATCCAGCGCCGCGAATGGCTCGTCCATTAAAAGCACGCTTGGATTGTAGGCGAGGGCGCGAGCGATGGCGACCCGCTGCTGCATGCCACCTGAGAGATGATGCGGGTAGTATCGGGCGAACTTTTCCAGGCCGACGAGCTGAAGCTGCTTGAGCGCGATCCGTTCGCGCTCCGGCTTTGCCACGCCCTTCATCTCCAGGCCGAACTCCACGTTGCCAAGCGCCGTGCGCCAGGGAAACAGCTGAGCAAAATCCTGAAAGACGACGCCGCGATCGAGCCCCTGTCCTTCGATTGCCTGACCGCCGATCAAGATTTCACCATGGCTCGGCGTGAGAAAGCCGGCAATCATGTTGAGCATCGTCGACTTGCCGCAGCCGCTCGGCCCGACCAGGCACAGAAACTCCGATTTTTCGAGCGTGAAGTTGACGTTTTCTACCGCCGAGACGATTCCACCTGGCGTGTCATAGACCAGTGAAACGTCGCGCACGTCGATATGAGGCATTGCCGCTCCTGTTTCCGCTTCAGCTTTTGGTTGCTCGTACCATGCCCCAACGTAAAACGGTAAATCGTTCCAGCGATCCGAACATCACGCGTTCGAAGACGAAGCCGAGGAAGCCGATCACGACGAGCGCCGCCATCATAATATTGGTGCTGAGAAATTCCTTGGCATCGAAAATGACCCAGCCCAGGCCCCAATCGGATGATGCGATCATCTCGGCGCCCACCACCGCAATCCAGGAACGCAGGAAGGCTTGCCGTAATCCCGTGATGATGAACGGAGAGGCACCTGGAATGATGACCTTCCAGAAAAGTGCTTTCTCGTCCGCGCCCATGGCGCCGGCCGCGCGCAGCCACAGTGGATTAACGGCGCGCACGCCCGACCACGAATTGAGAATCATCGGAAATGTGGCGGCGTAGAAAACCACCAGGATGGTCGTCACGTTTCCGATTCCGAACCACAGCAGGAATAGCGGCACCAGCGAAAATGAGGGGATCGGCATCAACGCGGTAACGAGCGGAAGGAAGAACTGCTCGACTGGCTTGAAGCGCGCCATCAATACGCCGATCGGCAAGCCGACAAGAATCGAGAGCACAAATCCGACGAGCACACGATAAAGGGTGGCTCCAGCATGGTGCAGCATGCTGCCGTTTATCAGGACGTCGTACAAGGTGTCGGCGATCGTCGGGATGGTCGGAAATAAAGCTTGCGGAAACATTCCGCTGAGCGCGACGCTTTGATACACCGCTGCTGCGACAGCGAGGGTGATGGCGGCGCGCCGGATCGACCGCGCCTGTGGGCTCCATTCTTTCATCGTCCCCTCATCTCCCAGCGTTTCATAGTCCCATCATTCCCCAGCGCACGACCGTGAAGTCTTCCAGACGCTTGAATACGAGCTTTTCCAGCGCAAGCCCGATCACCGCGATCACCACAACGCCTGCAAGCATTGCATCGGTATCAAGGAATTGCCGCGCCCCGAAAATCAGCCAGCCCAGGCCCCACGGTACAGCGGCGAGCATTTCCACCGCGACCAGAATGCGCCAGGCTTGCGCGAGGCCGAGCCGCAAGCCCGAAAGAATGTAAGGCAAGGCGCCGGGAAGAATTACTTTGCGAAACAGATGCTGATCATTGGCGCCCATGGCGCGCGCCGAGCGCAACCAGATTTCCTTCACGGCTTTCACGCCGGTCCACGTGTTGTAGATGACGGCGAAAGAAGAAACGAAACCGACGAGCAACACCGATGTTACATTGCCCGGACCAAACCAAAGGAGGAATATCGGCGTGTAAGCAAGTCCAGGAATAGGCGCCAATATGCTTACCAGCGGCAGCGCACAATCCTCGACACGCCGCCAGCGTCCCATCGCGATTCCGAGCACTGTTCCGAAAAAGGCCGCCAGTGCAAAACCGGCCAGCAGCCGGATCACCGTGTCGAACGCGTGGTGGGGCAGGATGCCCGAAACGGTCAACCGCACGAACGTCGCGGCCACCTGCTCCAGCGGCGGAAACAACACCGTTGGGAACACGCCTGAATGGGCGACGATTTCCCAGATGGCGCCGACGACGATGAATGGATAGGCGTTCAGGACAATCACCCCCAAACGCGTGTTGGCGAACGGCTCGCGTCTACGGGCAATCCCGACTGCGCTTATCGAATCCTGCACGGCCACGAGACGAATCCTCCGGCTATCTTTGTTCTTTTGCGGCCCGCGCGAGCCCTTGGCGGGCAGGATAATGCGCCTCTCGCACCCACGACAAGCGTGGGCAACGCTGGGCCGGCAAAACATTGTCTGGCAAAGCAGATGCGAGATTATGGCGCTGGCGAATTACCGCAGGAACAGGTAAAGGCCCGGTCGAAACAAATGCCCGAGCGGCAGTATTGGAGGAGTTAGGCAATGACGGAAAATCAGAAGATCGGCTGGATCGGCGCCGGGCGCATGGGGCTACCCATGGCCGAGCGTTTGCTCAAGGCCGGCCACGACGTGTCAATTTGGAATCGCACGCGTGCCAAGGCTGAGCCGCTGGCTGACAAGGGCGGCAAGCTTGTCGACAAGCCGGTCGAGCTCGCCGGCTGCGACGTGGTTTTTTGTATCGTATCGACCGGCAAGGACGTCGAGGAAGTTATTTTCGGCAAGGATGGCCTGCTGACCGGCAACAAGAAGCCGAAGATGATTGTCGATTGCTCGTCGATTGCGGTCGAGGAGTCCGCAGCCATTCGCAAGCGGGTGCAGGAAAAAGGCGTGAGCTTTCTTGCCGCCCCCGTTTCGGGAAATGCCAAGGTCATCAAGGCCGGCAAGCTGTCGTCGGTGGTTTCCGGCCCGGAGGCAGATGCGAAGATCGCGATGCCGTTGATCGAAGTGTTTGCGCCGCGTGGCGTCTCTTATGTCGGTGACGGTGAACTCGCGCGCATCTGCAAGATCGCGCACAACGTCATGTTGGGCGTTGTGATCGAAAACCTGATCGAGATCACGCTGCTCGCCAACAAGATGGGCGTGCCGCGTCACGCCTTTCTCGCTTTTATGAACAACGGCGTGATGGGATCGATGTTCACCGCGTACAAGACGCCGGCGCTGGTCAATCTCGATTGGTCGACCACGTTTACGCCCGAGCTGTTGCGCAAGGACCTTGATCTCGGTCTCGAACTGGGCCGCGAATGGGACGTGCCAATGCCGGTGACGGCGGCGGCGCGCGAGGTCTTGCAGAGTCACTTCGGCGTCGCGCAGCTTCAGAAAAATCCGCAGGAGTATTTGCAGAAGGATTTTGCGGCGCTCGCCGAAACCATGGCGCTCGCCGCCGGCATGAAGCTGACGCCGGAAAACAAGAACGTTCCGACCGGTCTGGAATGATTGTCGAGACGTGACCGGTCGCTTCTCAGGCCCACGCATCCGTATGCTCGGATTGCGCCAATAACGTTTCGGCCGCGAAGGCCTTCCGAATATTGGCGCACGCCGTGCCGCGTGGGTTGCGAAGCGTGAATGGAGCACGAGTCAAAAAAAAGGGCCCCTCACGGGGCCCTGTGCATAAGGTGGAGGATTCTCGCCGCCGTCTCAGAAGGGAGAAAAGCAGCGGCAGCGCACGACTGCAATGAAACCGCATGCATCGATCGTCGCAAGTAAATTGACCATAAATTCATGTCCCTAGTTCCCAGGATCGTTATGCAATATGAGCATGTTGAAGTCGCGGCGTCGTCGTTCACGCTTCTACTCACAAGACGTGCGATACCGTTTATCAACTCCAGATGAATTTCGATCGCTTTGTAATTGCACCTTTGCCGCGTCGTTCGATCATGCCGCGAATTTCGCTGTGACGAGATTGCAGGTGCGGTTGCGACAATTTATCCCATCCTTCATCGCTAGGAGCTGCGGCCGGCAAGGGCGACTGCAATGACGGTGGTGACCGCGCAGTCCATCGCTAACCTGTCAAACAACAAGGGCCGCTTTTGGCGGCCCCTGTTTCTGACGCAGCAAGCGGTTCGGTTTCAGTATCGGTTCGCGATCGGAAGCTCCTCAGCGGGGAAGAGCGAAATCACGCGGCAGCCCTTGTCGGTGACGACCACTTCTTCCTCGATGCGCGCCGCCGAAAATCCGTCCTTCGCCGGGCAATAGGTTTCCAGCGCAAACACCATGCCTTCCTTAATCTCGGTCGGGTGCGTGAGTGAGATCACGCGGCTGATGATGGGCCGCTCGTGCAACGCGAGCCCGAGGCCGTGTCCGAACTGGAGTCCAAAGGCGGAAGTCTCATCCGGGAAGCCGAAATCCTGCGCCTTCGGCCAAACACTGCAAACTTTATCGGTCGTGACGCCCGGCTTGATCAGCGCGATCGCGTTGTCGAGCCATTCGCGGCATTGTTTGTAGGCGTCGTGCTGCGCCGGCGTCGCGCGGCCGACGTTGAACGTCCGATAGTAGCAGGTGCGATAACCCATGAACGATTGCAGGATGTCGAAGAACGCCTGGTCGCCGGGCCGGAACATGCGGTCGGTGAAATTGTGCGGGTGCGGATTGCACCGCTCGCCGGAAATGGCGTTGATCGCCTCCACGTCGTCCGAGCCGTTGCGATAGAGAAACTCGTTCACCATGCCGACGATATCGTTTTCGCGCACGCCGGGCCGCAGCTTCTCATTGATCAGATCGTAAGCCCCGTCGACCATCGCGGCGGCACGGTTGAGCAGCGCGATCTCGTCAGTGTTCTTGATCTCGCGCGCTTCCAGCATCACCTGCTGGCCATCGACAATCTTCAGCCCCGCTTTCTGCAATTCGAACATCATCGGCGGTTCGATGATGTCCACGCCGACCGGCATCTTCTCGCAGCCGGCCTCCTTGATGAGCGACGCGATTTCCTTGGCGTGCTTTTCCATCAGGCCGAACGAGGGTGAGACCGTACCGCGCAGGCCGAGCAGGCCGGCCCTGCAGTTCTCGGGTTTCAGCCACGGGCAATAAAGCTTGTGGTGAACCGCGGCGGAGCCGAAGTCCCACAGGATGGGGTCGCCATTGCGCGTGAGCAGCGCCCAGCGGCAGATTTTGTCGCGTTCCCATTCGCCGATTTTGGTGGAGGTGAGATAGCGGATGTTGTTGACATCCATGACGAGGAGTGCGCCGAGCTCGGAGTTCTCCAGCGCCTGGCGGGCACGGCTGATCCGATAGCGGTGCAGGCGGCGATAGTCGACACGCTCCTCGAAATCGACGCCCATGGTGCCCAAGGCGGGCAACGCACGCCCCCAGTTATAGCGCGGGTTAATGTCTTCGGCGCGGATTTGGATTGGCTCGCGCGTTCTCTCGTCCATCGGTCTCTCCTCACGGGCTTGTCGATTTTGGCGCTCCAAGGCGCTATGCTCGAATTTGTTATACACGCCACATTCGCCGCCGTCATTCAGCTATGCTGCACCGTGGCCGCCGGCCTGCGGCCATGCCGGCGTGCGGGGCCTTGCGCCGCAAGTTGGGACATAGGACTTGTTGGCGGTCACGTACCAGTTATAGCTGCTTCATCTTAACGTCGAGGTCCCGATGACGTCCGCAGACAGAACGCTGCTTTATCTCGACGACCTCGAAATTGGGCAGATTTTTCGTGGGCAGGACTGTGTTCCGGTCGATGCGGCGGCGATCAAGGCCTATGCGCACCAATTTGATCCGCAACCCTTCCACCTCGATGAAAAAGCCGCCGCCGGCTCGATCTTCGGCGGACTTGCCGCGAGCGGCTGGCATACGGCCTCGATCACCATGCGGTTGATGGCTCTCGATGGTCCGCCGCTCGCGGGAGGCATCGTCGGCGGCAGCCTGGACGAATTGCGCTGGCCGAAGCCGGTGCGGCCGGGCGACACACTACGCATCGAATGCCAAATCCTGGAAATTGTTCCGTCCAAATCGCGGCCTGACCAGGGGCGCGTCAAGATGCGTACGACGACCTACAATCAGAGCGACGAGCCGGTGCAAACGATCGTCGCCAATCTGATTGTGCCGCGCCGAAAACCGGAGGCAGCGAAATAGAGCCGCGAGCTTGATTACGCCGCGGTCTTCTTTCCCCACAGCCGCGCCGATGCGATATCGGCACCCTCGCGGATAGCCCGCAGCTTGAGCCACACGGCGGGCTCGATGACCCATTCGCGATTGGTGAAGGTGCCGAAACCGCAATCGGTCGAGGCGATGACGCGCTCGCGGTCGCCGACGACACGTACGGCTTCTTCAATCCGCCGTGCCACCACTTCGGGATGTTCGACGAAATTGCTGGTCGTCTCGATGACGCCGGGAATGAGGATCATGTCTTGCGGAAGCGGATGTTTCTTGAGCGCTTCGTATTCATGCGCATGGCGAGGATTTGAGAATTCGATCGACAGCGCGCCGACCTTCGCCTGATAGAGCGCGGGCAAAATCGTGGCGAGCGGGATGTCGTGAATATGCGGGCCTTCCCAGTTTCCATAGCAGACGTGCAGCCGTACGCGGTCGCGCGGAATGCCCTCGATGCCCTGGTTGATGGCGGCAACGTGCATCTCGACGGCCTTGACGAATTGCGCGTCGGACAAGTCGCGGTACATCATGGTGCGATCCATCGCGAGGTCGGGCGCGTCGATTTGCAGAATCAGGCCCGCTTTGTGGATCGCGAGATATTCATTGCGCATCTCGCGTGCGATGGCTTCGAGATACTTCTCCTGCGAACCGTAATACGCATCCAGCATCGTCGATGAGATGATGCCGGGCGAAGGGGCTGTCATGAACCGTTCCTTGAACTTGCCCTCCGAGATTTTCTTGAAACGCGCGATCTCGTTTTCGAGGGGTTTGATATCAAGGTACTTCAGCTCGCCTTGGCATTCCGGCGCGTTCTGCTGCTTGCTCACGTGGGGGAAGCGCCGCATGAGGTCTGCGACCAGTTCGGGGAATTCCTCGAACTCGCGCCCGCGGCGCCGCTTTGACACGCCTCCGAAACCGGCCATGCGCTGCGGCACATAGGTTTGAAAGCCGACCCGCTGCTGCTCGCCGTCGTTGCCGATGTCGATGCCGGCGCTTGCCTGCTTGTCGACGACATGGCTTACAGCTGCATTCATCTCTGCATCGAGTTCTTTCGCGTCGAGCTTCTCGCCTGCTTCCTGCCGTACGAGCAGGTCGGAAAGCTTTTCGTTGCGCGGCAGGCTGCCGACGTGGGTCGTGAGGATACGGTCGCGGCTCAAAATCATAATTCATCTCCCGTGCCGACATTGCGGCGGCTGTTTCCCGTCTGCATAATACGGCTGTTCCGGGAGGAAAAGCATGGCGATTGCCGAACGAGCGGCCGACACAAGCGCCGCCGAACCGGTGGGAGAGGTCCCACGTGAATACAACTTTGCCGCCGACGTGCTCGCTGCGAACCTTGCGGCCGGCCGCGCCAACAAAGCAGCCTATATCGATCCGCGCGGCACCTGGACTTACGGCAAGCTCGCCGAGCGGGTCGACCGTTTCGGCAACATGCTGCGGTCGCTCGGAATTCGGCGCGAAGAGCGTGTGCTGATCGCGCTGGTCGATACGGTTGACTGGCCGACCGCGTTTCTCGGTTGTCTGAAGGCCGGTGTGATCGCCGTGCCGGTCAATACGCTGCTGACCGAAGACGATTACGCGTTCATACTTGCGGACAGCCGCGCGAAGTGTCTTGTCGTGTCGGACGTGTTATTTCCTAAATTCGCCAAGGTTATCGATGGGACGGACGTCGAGCATGTGCTCGTCTCGGGGGACAATGCCCACGGTCACAGCGATTTCGAGCAACTGCTGAACGCCGCAAGCAAGGATGCCACTACGGCGCCGACGACGCGCGACGATATGGCCTTCTGGCTCTATACGTCGGGCTCGACAGGCAAGCCCAAGGGCGCCGTGCACGTTCACGCAAGCCTGAAGCTCACAGCCGATCTTTACGGCACGCCGATTGCGGGCGTGAAGGAAAACGACGTCTGCTATTCGGTCGCCAAGCTGTTTTTTGCCTACGGGCTCGGCAATGCGCTGACGTTTCCGCTGACCGTCGGCGCTACGACCGTCCTGTTGCCGGATCGTCCGACGCCCGATGCTGTCGCGGCGTTGCTCCGCAAACACCCAATCACCGTTTTCTACGCGGTGCCGACGTTCTATGCCGCGTTTCTTGCGAGCCCTAGTGCGCCGCAAAAAACCGAAACGAAAATCCGCCGCTGCATTTCCGCGGGCGAAGCGTTACCGGAAGAAATCGCGCGCCGCTGGAACGAGCGCTACGGCGTTGAAATTTCCGATGGGCTCGGCACCACCGAGATGCTGCACATTTATCTGACCAATGCGCCCGGTGCGACGAAGTACGGCACCACCGGCAGACCGGTGCCTGGTTATGAGATCAAGCTCATCGGGGATGACGGCAGTGTTTGCGCCAAAGGCGAGATGGGTGAGCTTTACGTCAAGGGCCCGACCAGCGCGATCATGTACTGGAATAACCGAGAAAAGTCGCGCAGCACATTTCAGGGCGAGTGGACGCGCTCGGGCGACAAATACATCGAGGACGAGGACGGCTATTTCGTTTGCTGCGGCCGGCAGGACGACATGCTGAAGGTTTCCGGCATGTATGTTTCGCCATTCGAGGTCGAGGCGGCGCTCTCGTCGCACCCCGATGTGCTCGAAGCGGCGATCGTGGGTTGGTTCGATGAGCAGAAGTTGGTGAAGCCGAAAGCGTTTGTCGTCCTCAAGGTGCACGACAAGGCCTGCGACGACCTCGCGCGCAGCTTGCAAGAGCACGTCAAGGCCAAGCTCGCGCCGTACAAATACCCGCGCTGGATCGAATTCCGGAAGGAACTGCCGAAAACCGCGACGGGAAAAATCCAGCGCTTCAAATTGCGGGCGGAAGGTCAATTATGAGGGGCATTCCGGAAGCCGCGCATCGCGCGGCTGTCCGGAATCCATACTCCGCAGCGCAGAGATTATGGATTCCGGGCTCGCTCGCGGCGTTCACCATCGAGCCGCGCTTCGCGCGCAGCCGTCGGCTCGCGCCCCAAAATGAAGGAAACTCGGGCGCCGAATGACTCTTTCCGACACCG
The DNA here is from genome assembly GCA_035760805.1 of Pseudolabrys sp. Taxonomy (GTDB): domain Bacteria; phylum Pseudomonadota; class Alphaproteobacteria; order Rhizobiales; family Xanthobacteraceae; genus Pseudolabrys. The sequence continues at coordinate 15,278 of DASTSG010000056.1, read as the reverse complement.
GTTTTCTTACCATCAACTCCCAGCGCCTCGAATATCGCATCGCCGGCAATCCAGGGCCCGATGCGCCGGTTCTCGTTCTGCTTCACGAAGGATTGGGTTGTGTCGGTCTGTGGGGCGATTTTCCCGACAAGCTCGCGGATGCGACGGGCTGCAGCGTGTTTGCCTATTCTCGTGCGGGCTATGGGCGGTCTTCGCCGGTGACGCTGCCGCGGCCGCTCACGTATATGCACGACGAAGCGCGCGAGGTGCTACCGCGTTTGCTTGATGCAATCGGCTTCAGGCGCGGATTGTTGATCGGCCATAGCGACGGCGCCTCGATCGCGGCGATCTATACCGGCACGCGTCAGGATCATCGTGTTGGCGGGCTGGTCCTGATCGCGCCGCATTTCTTCGTCGAGCGCAAAGGCATCGCTGCCATCGAAGGGGCAAAGGAAGCTTACGAAAAGGACGACTTGCGCGTGCGGCTTTCGCGCTGGCATGCAGACGTCGACACCGCGTTCTACGGCTGGAACGGCGCCTGGCTCGATCCCGGTTTTCGCAAGTGGGATATCACCGAATGTCTCGCCTACATTCGTGTGCCGATCCTGATCGTACAGGGCGAGGACGATCAATACGGAACGACGCGGCAGATCGAGGTTGCACGCGAAGAATGCTACTGCCCGGTCGAGGTCGCAATGTTGCCCAACGCGCGGCATTCACCACATCGGGAGACGCCGGAAGCGACGCTTAAGGCGATTTCCGATTTTGTCGGACGAGTTGTGCGAGCGAACGATTGGGAAAGAGCAGCATAAGCGATGTCCGCCGCCGCAAAGTGAACAGTGATCGCCCGCCCGCGCGGGCGATCCGGCAAACAGAGTTGTTTTGGCTCGACGTTGGAGCCTGGAAGACGTCAGTCCCCGCTTTCGCAGGAGCGACAGCTTCTACGGCTATTCCGCCGCCTGCTTCGTCGCCGCGCTGCGCTGTTCGACCAGGAAGTCCATCGCCGCTTGCACGCCGCCTTTCTTGTGCGGCACGTTCGCGAGCGAAAGCGTCATCTCTGTAGCGGCAAGTGCGCCCATCAGCATTGTCTCGTTGATGTCACCCAAATGGCCGATGCGGAAATACCGGCCTGCGAGTGCGCCGAAGCTCGATCCGTACGAGATATTGAAGTTCTCGAGCGCCAGCGCGCGGAAGGCATCCGCATTGTGGCCGTCCGGCAGAAGCGTCGCGGTCAGCGTCGGCGAGTAGTACTTCGGATCCCGGCATACCGTCTCGAGCCCCCACGCCTTGACGGCGCGCCGTGTCGCCTCCGCCAGCCGTGCGTGCCGGGCGAAAACATTTTCCAGGCCTTCTTCGTGCAGCATCTCGATCGAGACAGCGAGACCTTGCAGCATCTGCGTCGCCGGCGTGTATGGAAAGAAGCCGACCTTGTTCATGTTGAGCATGTCGTCCCAGGACCAGAACGATTTTGGCAATTTCGCAGTTTGCGATGCCTTCAGTGCCTTGTCGCTGACTGCATTGAACGACATGCCCGGCGGCAGCATCAAACCTTTCTGCGAGCCTCCGACTGAAACGTCCACGCCCCATTCGTCGTGCCGATAGTCGGCCGAGGCGAGTGAAGAGATCGTGTCGACAAACAGCAATGCCGGATGGTTGGCCCGATCCATCGCCTTGCGAATCTCCGCAATATTGGACAGGCAACCCGTCGATGTTTCGTTGTGCAGGACGCAAAGGGCTTTGATTTCGTGATTTTTGTCTTCGCGCAACTTGGCTTCGACCGCGGCCGGGTCGGCGCCGGTACGCCAATCGGTCGGGATAAACTCGGCCCTGAGGCCGAGCTTCTCGGCCATTTTCTTCCACAGAGTCGCGAACTGTCCCGTCTCGACCATCACGACGCGGTCGCCGGGAGAGAGTGTGTTAACGAGCGCTGCCTCCCAGGCGCCTGTGCCCGTTGCCGTGTACATGATGACCGGGTTGGCGGTCTTGAAGATCGTCTTGATGCCTTCGAGGCATTTCTTCGCGAGCTTGGCGAACTCCGGGCCCCGGTGGTCGATGATCGGGGTATCCATGGCCCGCAGGACACGGTCCGGCAGTGCGCTCGGCCCCGGTATATGCAGGAAGTGTCGCCCGACCTGTCGCGAAGAATTCTTAACCATTGCCATTGCGCTCCTAAACGGCAGTACTTCGTGGATTTTCATGTTTAATCACGCCGGGCCCTCGGGGGCGGAGCGCTTGTGGCGTTGAACTATGAATGCAACAGTCGGGTCAAGGGTTTTTCTGCAGTGCAAACAAGCACTTTGGCGTGCTTAAAGACCGGACGTTAGAACCAATGAAGAGGCCGATGTCCGGGCTGGAACAGCGACTGAGAAGCGCTTTGAACGGCGACGTGTGGTTCGATCGCTTCACCCGCGGCCGTTACGCAACCGACGCTTCTCACTATCAGATCACGCCCGTTGGCGTCGTCGCTCCGCACTCTGTCGCAGAGGCAGAACGTGCCATCGCCATTGCGCGTGAAGAAAGTGTGAGCGTGCTGGCGCGCGGCGGAGGCACGTCGCAGGCCGGGCAAACCGTCAACGCGTCGCTGGTGATTGACTGCTCGAAATATCTCAATCGCATTCTCAATCTCGACGTCGCGGGAAGGCGCTGCACAGTTGAGCCGGGCGTCGTGCTCGACGAACTCAACCGCGCGCTCAAGCCTCACGGCCTCTGGTTTCCCGTCGATATTTCGACGTCGTCACGCGCCACCATCGGCGGCATGGCCGCCAACAATTCATGCGGCGCGCGCTCGATGCGCTACGGCACCATGCGCGACAACGTCATTTCCATCGACGCGATGATGGCGGACGGGACGGTTGCGCACTTCGGCCCTATCGCGGGCAATGGTTCGGATGTTCCGAAGCCGCTGCAAGCGCTGACGAACGATTTGCTCGCCATCGGCGCGCGCGAGAAGGATGAAATCGCTGCGCGCTTTCCGAAGGTCCAACGCCGCGTCGGCGGTTACAATCTCGATGCGCTCGTGCCGGGAAAGAACGATATCAATCTCGCGCACATTCTGGTCGGCAGCGAAGGAACGCTCGCCTTCGCAACGCGGATCGAGTTGAAGCTGTCTCCGGTTCTCGGCCGCCGGGCCGTCGGCGCCGTTCACTTCGGCAGTTTCTACGAAGCGATGGATGCGGCCCAGCACATCGTGGCGCTTGCACCGATCGGCGTCGAGCTGATCGACCGCACCATGATCGAACTCGCGGGCGAAATCGCCATGTTCCGGCCGACCCTGCAACAATTCGTGCGCGATACGCCGGAAGCAATCCTGCTCGTCGAGTTCGGTGAGGACGATGAAGAAGAAAATTTGCGCCGGCTGCACCGGCTCAAGGAATTGATCGGCGACCTCGGCTTCGCCTGGGACAAAACAGGCGCGAAGTGGGGCGGCGTCGTCGAAGTGCTCAGTCCCGAATTGCAGGCGGCAATCACCGAGGTCCGCACCTCCGGCCTCAACATCATGATGTCGATGAAGGACGAGGGAAAGCCGGTCTCCTTTGTGGAGGATTGCGCGGTGCCGCTGGAGCATCTTGCCGAGTACACCGCGCGGCTGACCCACGTATTCGAGAAACACGGCACGCGCGGCACCTGGTACGCCCACGCCGGCTCCGGCTGTCTGCATGTGCGTCCGGTTCTCAATCTGCGCCTCGAAAAAGACGTGCGCGCCATGCGCGCCATTGCGGAAGAAGCATTTGCAATGGTGCGCGAATACAAGGGCTCACACTCGGGCGAGCATGGCGACGGCCTCGTGCGGTCCGAATTTAACGAGCCGATGTTCGGCTCGCGGCTTGCGCGCGCGTTTGAGGATGTGAAGGACCGCTTCGATCCGAACGGTCTGTTCAATCCCGGCAAGGTGGTGCGCCCGCGGAAATTCGACGACCGCAGTGTCTTTCGCTATGGACCGAATTATCACGGCAAGGAGATTGCGACGCATCTCGATTGGTCCGCTTATCCCGGGGCGGGAGGCGGTTTTCAGGGCGCAATCGAAATGTGCAACAACAACGGCGCTTGCCGGAAGCTCGCCGGCGGTGCCATGTGTCCGAGCTACCGTGCCACGCGCGACGAGCGCGACGTGACGCGCGGCCGTGCCAATACGCTGCGCCTTGCGGTGACCGGTCAGCTTGGCCCGGACGCGCTCACCTCGGAAGAAGTAGCGCAAACGCTGTCGCTCTGCGTCTCTTGCAAGGCCTGCAAGCGGGAGTGCCCGACCGGCGTCGATATGGCCCGCATGAAGATCGAGGTGCAGGCCGCGCGCGCAGCAAAGTACGGCTATTCGCTGCATGACCGGCTGGTCGGCTGGTTGCCGCGTTACGCCCCCTATGCCGCCAGGATGCCGTGGCTGTTCAATTTGCGTGACCGGTTGCCGGGTGCGGCGACATTGTCTGAGGCGATTGCCGGATTTTCCGCCCGACGCTCGCTGCCTCGCTGGCGATCGGATGTTTTCACCGAGTCCGACGCCGGCAAACAAGGCGATGGCGCGCGGGAGGTCGTTCTCTTTGCCGATACGTTCAACCGCTACTTCGAGCGCGAGAACCTCGACGCAGCGGTCAGCGTGCTCGCGGCTGCCGGTTACCGTGTCCATATGGCGCGGCCGGCAAACGGTTCGTCACGTCCGCTCTGCTGCGGCCGCACCTTTCTTGCCGTCGGCAACGTTGCTGCGGCCAAACACGAGAACGAGCGCGTGCTCTCCGCGCTGTCCACCTATATCGGCCGCGGTGTGCCGGTGATCGGCCTTGAGCCGAGCTGCATTTACACATTTCGCGACGAATTGCCCGCGCTGATGAAAAGCGATGAGGCGCGCGCCCTGGCGGCAGGCTCATTCCTGTTCGAGGAGTTTGTCGCGCACGAGCGGAAGGAAGGCCGATTCAAACTGGCGCTCGGCCCGCTCCGCAAAAAGGCATTGCTGCACGGCCATTGTCATCAGAAGGCGTTCGCCGGCATGAGCAGCGTGCAGTCAGTTCTTAAGATGATCCCCGATCTGGAGGTTGAGACGGTTGAATCGAGCTGCTGCGGCATGGCGGGCGCCTTCGGCTACGATGCCGCCACGATCGACGTGTCGCTGAAGATGGGTGAGCTGTCGCTGCTGCCGGCGGTTCGCAAAGCGGCGTCCGATGCGCTCATTGTCGCTGACGGAACTTCGTGTCGTCATCAAATCCGCGATGGCAGCGGCCGCGAGGCTTCGCATGTGGTGCGCGTGTTGGCGATGAGTTTGGCGGCCGCCGGTGTGTAACCCCGGACTGTCAGGACGGCGTGCTTCGCGCTCGTGCGACTATCCGCCGTAAAACAAGTGCACCAGCCCGAGCGAGACAATCGGCACATAGGTGCTCAGGAACAGGATCACCAACAGCGCAATGATGTAAGGGATATTGACCTTCGTCGTCTCCCAGATATCGGATTTGGAGATTGCGCAAGCCGTCATCAAAACGCTGGCGACCGGCGGTGTCTGCTGACCGATCGCGAGATTAAGCGTCACGACGAGCCCGAAGTGAATCGGGTCGATGCCAACCGCGGTGACCATCGGCATGACGATCGGAATGACCAAAATGATCGCTGCGGCCGAATGCAAAAACATGCCGAGGATGAGGAACGCCACGTTAAGCAGCAACAAGATGACGTATTTGTCATCCGTGACTTGTGTAATCGCGTGGCCAAGCGCCTGCGGCAGCTGCGCCTCGGTAAGGAACGTGCCGATCAGCGCGGAGGCAGCAACCAGCAGCATGACGACCGCGGTCTGCACGCCGCCGTCGACGCAGGCCTTGCGTAGTTCGCGGAAGTCGAGGTCCCGATAAATCAGGCCACCGACCGCGATCGCCGCCAGGACCGCCATGCCCGCGCCTTCGGTCGCCGTAACGAGGCCGCCAAAGATGCTGCCGAGTATCGCGACCGGCAGGATGAACGCCCACAGCGCTTCCTTGAAGGTGCGCCAGACGTTCGAAAAGCGGAAGCGCTCTTCGATCGGGAAGTTGTACTTGTAGGCGTGATAGTAGGCGGCGCCGGCCATCAACAAAGCGCCGAGCAAACCCGGCACGATGCCGGCGACGAACAGCTTCACCACCGAGGTTTGCGCCATCACGGCGTATAGAATCATCGGGATGGACGGAGGAATGATAATGGCGAGGCTTGCCGCCGACGACATGGTCGCTGCGGCGACTTCCTTCGAATAGCCCCGGCTCTTCATCGCCGGAATGAGAATGGTGCCGAGCGCGGCAACGTCCGCCACCGCCGATCCGGAAATTTCCGCGAAGAAAACCGATGTTCCGATCGCGACCATCGACAAGCCGCCGCGAACCCAGCCGACCAGCGCGGATGCGAAGGCGATGAGCCGCCGCGAAATCGACGAGGCGTTCATGATCGCACCGGAGAGGATAAACAGCGGAATGGCCAGCAGCGGGAAGCTGGAAGCGCCGTCATACATCTCGAGCGCGAGGTTGGGCAGCATATGCGGTCCCTGGATGAGGACCACGGCCAGCATCGCCACGAAGCCCAGCGCTACCGCAATCGGCACGTTCAGCACCGCAAGGCCGATCATGCCAAAAAGCATCAGCGTGATGGTCATCGGGTGGTCTCTGCGCTGCCGCTCAGATCGGGTGCACCGTGCGACATCGCCTCGATCGCTTCGGTGTCGACGAATCCCTTGCCTCGCGCGTCACGCAGCAATTGCGGGATGCGTAGCGCTTCGGCAGCGACGACAAGGACGGCGCCGATCGGAACCGCCGATGACGTGATCCGTTGCGGTATCCACTCAATGCTTATGAGGCTGTCGTTGCCCAAAACGGCCATGACCTCGAAACCGGTCCAGGCCAGCATGATGAAAAAAGTGAAAAACACCGCTTCCGCAAATAGCGTGGCCACAACGCGGGCACGCGGCGGCATGGCGTTGACGAAACCGGGGACGCCGATGTGCGCCCCGCGCAAAGCGGCAAGCGCCGAGCCGTAATACGTCAGCCACACCAGCCCAACCGAGGCGATCTCGTCATACCAGGACAGCGCGTGTCCCAGATAACGGAAGCAAAAACCGCAGATGACCAGCAGCGTCAGCGCCGCCACCAGAATGACGACGATGGCTTCAAGCAACCGCTCAAAACCCGCCCGGATACGGTCAAGAGTCAAAGGACCAACCTCACAAGGGACCGCCTCGCGGCAGCCCCTTGGTTCGTTACGGGGTTACTTGCCGAGCGCAAGGGCTTTGTCGATCAGTTCCTTGCCTCCGGGGACATCTTTGGCAAATTCATCGTAGATCGGCTTGCTGGCTTTGATGAACGCCTCTTTGTCTGCAACGTTCACTTTCATGCCGGCATCTTTCAGCTTTTTGAGCAGGCTATCGTCGAGGTCCGCCGCGATTTTGTAAACCACCGGCTGCATTTCTTGTGCAGTGTCGGACAGAATTTTCTGCACGTCGGCCGGCAGCCTTGCCCAACTGGCGCCGGCCGTCACGTAGGCCGGCGTGTAAACGTGGCCGGTGAGCGACAGGTACTTCTGCACTTCATAGAAACGGGCCGGATAGATTTGGGCGAGGGGATTTTCCTGGCCGTCCATCACGCCGGTCTGCAAGGCAACGAACACTTCCGAGAAGGCGAGGGGGCTTGGATTGGCGCCATAGGCCTTGAACATTTTGACGCGCCAGGTGCCCTTGGGCGTTCGCAGCTTTATGCCTTTGAGGTCGTCCGGCGTGTTGATCGGACGCTTGTTGTTGGTGATCTGGCGGAAGCCGTTCTCCCATACGCCAATGATGCGGTAGCCGGCTTTGAGCGCAATTGGCTCCAGCTTCGGCACCACGATCTGATCGCGGATTTTGGCCATGTGCTCGCGGCTCTTCACGAGATACGGCATCTCGAACAGGCCGAATGCCGGCACCTGCGACGACATCACGGTCGACGGGAGTGCGAGATCGATGGTGCCGAGCTTGAGCTTCTTCAGCATCTCGGCGTCGCCGCCGAGCTGGCTCGAGCCGTACACGACAACCTTGGCTTTGTTGCCGAGCTTGGCGTTGGCACGCTTGGCGAATTCTTGCGCGGATTGATCGAACAGCGAGCCTGGCTCGCCCACATGGCCGAACTTGATTTCGGTCTGCGCCAAAGCCGAACCGGCCGTGAGCGCCATCGCAAAGGTAATCGAAAGCAGCCTTCCAGCGAGTGTCATGCGCGTCCTCCCAATGGTTCTTGGTTCTTGCCGACCGTTTTAGGCGGCGGTTTTCTTGCAGTAATCAATGCAAATTGGGGTGGACAGCGCAAGCTGCTGCGAGGGCCGGTTGAAATGGGCCCGCGGATAAGGGCCCGGCATATCTCATTATCGGCTGCTGCGCGGACGCGGCCGGTCCGGTCGCCGATCAAGGTACCGGACGGGCCAGGCTGGATAATGCTTGCGCGTCGCTTTGCGCCAATCGATGATCGACACCGATGCGCTCGGTGCCTTATCAGCAATGCTCGCCTGTGTTCGAAACGCGCTCCGGTACGCTCGCCGATCTGGAGCAGCTGGAGGCGCTTGAGAATGAGGTATTCGCGACTGATCGGATTTCCCGGCGCAGCATCCGGCGCTTCTTGACGTCACCCGGTGCGGCCCTGATCGTGGCGGAGCGGGCAGGCGAGCTTGCCGGTTACGCCCTGGCGTTGTTCCGTCCGCGTGCCGCCGCCGCCCGGCTCTATTCGATTGCCGTTGCGCCGCGGTTTGCCGGCGTTGGTGTAGGGTCGCGGCTGCTGAGTGCCGCCGAAATGGCGGCCTGCGAGCGCCGATACCGCTCGATACGTCTGGAGGTACGCGTCGATAACGCGGCCGCCATTGCTCTCTACCGAAAGGCAGGGTACCGGCCGTTTGGTCATTACCCTCAATACTACGATGACGGAGCCGACGCGCTCAGATTGGAGAGGCCGCTTTATCCACCGCGCGCCGCAGCCTGAGCATTGGAATGGCTCTCACCGCGCCGCAGGTGTTATGCTTAAATCAGCCGGAATCGGATGATTGGTTGTCATTCGTGGGTTGAGAAGGTCGTGCGGACTCATAAGCTGATGCCGTTGTCGTTCGCCTCTGCATAAAATGCCTAGCCGCAGCCGATACCTGCCCACGTGGTATGGCGTCTCGAGAGGCCGGTCATGACTGGCTGGGTCATCCTGGTCGATCAACCCAAGGATCTGCCGAACGCGGAGACCCCGCACAAGGTCATCACAACCAGCGAATACCTTGCCCGCCCGCACCTGTTCGATCTGGGCCGGCCCAAGCTGGTGAATCTTTCCCGCTCTTACGCCTACCAGTCGAAAGGCTATTACGCCTCGCTTCTTGCCGAAGCGCGCGGTCACCGTGTCGTGCCGACGGTCGAGACCATGCTGGAACTCCGTGAGGCAAAACTCTACGAGCACGCCCTGCCCGAGCTCGAGGACGAGCTGAACAAATGCGCGCGCAAGGCGGACTTTCAGCCCGAGGATGAAATCAAGCTGCTGTTTTGTTTCGGCATTGCGCACGATTCGCGGTTTGAGCAATTCGGCCGACTTTTGTTCGATTGGTTCCGCTGCCCTGCGCTCGAGGTTACGGTCGAACCGGGCGCATGGCTGTCGATCGAACGCATTCGCCCGCGCAGCGTGGCGCGGATGGTGAACGGTGAGGGCGCGTTCCTGCGCCAATGCCTGCACCAGCACACCAAACGCGAATGGCGCGATCCGAAGGCACGCAGCATTGCTAAATACGATTTGGCCGTGCTGCACGATCCGAACGAGAAGGTGCCGCCGTCGTCCGTCGCCACGTTGAAGTATTTTGCGCGCATTGCCGAAAGAATGTCGGTCGATATTGAGCCGATTACGCGGCGGCAGCTCGACGAACTTGCCGAGTACGACGGTCTGTTCATCCGCGAGACGACATCGATCGACAATCACACCTACCGCTTTGCGCGCCGCGCCTGGCAGGAAGGCATGCCGGTCATCGACGATCCGATTTCGATGATCCGGTGCGCGAACAAGGTTTTCCTGATGGAGATGTTTGAGTCGAGTCAGGTGCCGACTCCGCCGACCGTGATTCTGGCGGAAGAGAGCGACCTGACGCGCGCAATCGACGAGCTGTCGTTGCCCCTGATCGTGAAGATTCCTGACGGTTCATTTTCGCGAGGCGTGCACAAGGTCGACACGGAAGAGCAGTTCCGGCGCGTCGCGGAAGAACTGTTCGAGGAAACCGATTTGATCCTTGCGCAAAAATTCATGCCGACGGATTTCGATTGGCGCGTCGGCATCCTCAACGGCGAGCCGCTTTTTGTCTGCCAGTATCGCATGGCGCGCGGTCACTGGCAGATCGTCAAATATCGCGCCGATGGGTCCTCACGCGAAGGCGGTTTCCGCGCCTTCGATCTCAGCCAGGCGCCGCCGGAGGTTATCGACATCGCGGTTCGCGCCGCCAAGCCGATCGGACAGGGGTTTTATGGCGTTGACCTCAAGCAGTCGGACAGCGGTATCGTGGTGATGGAGGTTAATGACAACCCGAACCTCGAGCACGGCATCGAGGATACGGTCGGCAAGGACGAAATCTGGATGAAGCTGCTCAAGTGGTTCGTGGACCGGTTTGAGCAGTGACGATGTCAGACGGCGGCCTTGTGCCGACAATCCCGGTTATGTAGGCACGGCAGTGCCAGCCAATCGGGGTTGCCGGGAAAGGCCCGGTAGTGACAGCCAATGATCCTTATCGGGCCACGCTCCATAATCATGCTGCTCGCGCTGTGCCTCAGCGCGACACACGCCTGGGCGCTCGACAAGGTCCGTTTCGGCACCAACTGGGTCGCGGAAGGCGAGCACGGCGGCTTCTATCAGGCCCTCGCCGACGGCACCTACAAGAAATACGGCCTCGACGTGACGATCGTGCCCGGCGGGCCCAACGTGAACAACCGTATTCTGCTGCCCGTCGGCAAGCTCGATTTCTACATGAGCGCGAACACGCTGCAGTCGTTCGACGCGGTCAAAAACCACATTCCGACGCTTGCCGTTGCGGCGTGCTTCCAGAAAGATCCGCAAGTCCTGATCGCGCGCCCGAACGTCAAGACGTTCGAGGAATTGAAGAAGCTTACGCTTTTCGTCTCGAAAGAAGGCATGGCCACTTATTTTCAGTGGCTCAAATCGGAATACGGCTTCGACGAGAGAAAGGTGAAGCCCTACACATTCAACCCGCAGCCGTTCCTCGCCGACAAGAATTCCGCGATGCAGGGCTACGTGACCTCCGAACCTTACGCCATTGAAAAGCGCGCGCATTTCAAGCCGAGCGTCTTCCTGCTGGCCGATTATGGCTTCAACTCGTATTCGACATTGATCGAGACACGGCGCGACCTGGTCGAAAAAAATCCGGATCTCGTCCAGCGCTTCGTGAACGCCTCGATCATCGGCTGGTATCACTATCTTTACGGCGATCCGCGTCCCGGCAACGCGCTTATCAAGAAGCAAAATCCGGAAATGACGGACGCTTTGCTCGCCAATTCGATCGCCAAGATGAAGCAGTATGGCATCGTGGATTCCGGCGACAGTCTCAAGCTCGGCATCGGCGCCATGACCGACGCCACCATAAAAAGTTTTTACGAGAAGATGGTGCGCGCCGGCGTGGTGCAGGCGGGCATCGATTATCGCAAGGCCTACACGCTGCAGTTCGTCAACAAGGGCGTCGGGCTGGATTTGCGGCCAAAGAGGTGAGCAAAGCCGTCATCGCCCGGCTTGACCGGGCGATCCAGTGGCCCCGATCATGATGAGTCAAATTGTGAATGCCTCACGCGAGCGCGGAGGTCATTAGGTCCCCGCCTTCACAGGGACGACAGTGAGGACTTGTGGCTGCTGTTGCCAATCATTCCATCATCTCGCTCCGCGATGTCGGCAAGACATTCGACAGCGGCACCGTTGCGCTCGACGGCTTCAATCTCGACGTGCGTGAAGGCGAATTCGTTTCGCTGCTGGGGCCGTCCGGCTGCGGCAAGTCGACCGCGCTGCGCATCATTGCCGGCTTGAGCAAGCCGTCGCGCGGTGACGTGCAGTGGGCGGTGAGCGAAGACACGAGTGCCGGCCGCATCGGCTTCGTGTTTCAGGAGCCGACGCTGATGCCGTGGGCAACCGTTGCCGCGAACGTCGGGCTGCCCTTCAAGCTCGCCCGCACGAAGGAATCCTACGCCCGCGAATGCGTCGAACGTGCGCTTGAGCGCGTCGGTCTTTCCGCCTTCGCGCAAAACTATCCGCGCGAATTATCCGGCGGCATGAAAATGCGCGTGTCGATCGCGCGCGCTCTGGTGACGGAACCGCAAGTGCTGCTGATGGACGAACCGTTTGCCGCGCTCGACGAGATTACCCGCTTCAAGCTCAACAACGATCTGCTCACGCTGTGGCAGATGCTCAAGCGCACGGTGGTCTTCGTCACGCATTCGGTCTTCGAATCGGTCTATCTCTCGCAACGTATCGTGGTGATGACGCCGCGCCCCGGCCGCGTGTTCACGGAAGTTGCGATCGATGCGCCTTATCCGCGCGACGAGCACTTCCGCACGTCGGCCGAATACGGCGCTTTCTGCCGCACGGTTTCCGAGGCGCTCGGCGCAGCGACGGCGGAGGCCGCATGACGGACCGCCTGCTCCGCATTGTTTTGCCGATCGTCGTGCTTGCGCTTGGGGTGCTCGCCTGGGGCCTGGTGGTGTATATCAAGGACATTCCGCCGTTCGTGCTGCCCGGCCCGGGGCTGGTCTTCGAAACGCTGATCCGGGACCGCAGTCTGCTCGGCGAGTCGCTCTTGGTGACACTGCTCACGACCTTTGAAGGCTTCGCGCTCGCCGCGGTCGGCGGCATCGGCCTTGCCGTTTTGTTCAATCAATCGCGCCTTGCCGAATACTCGTTCTATCCTTATGCGGTCGTGCTCCAGGTCACGCCGGTGGTCGCAATTGCGCCGCTGCTGTTGATCTATCTGCCGCAGCAGGCTGCCGTGCTCGTGTGCGCATGGATCGTTGCGTTTTTTCCTGTGCTCGCCAATACGACGCTCGGTCTCAACTCGGTCGATCACAATCTGCTGGCGCTCTTCAATTTGTACGGCGCCTCGCGCCTGCAGACGCTTTGGCGTCTCAAATTGCCTTCCGCCTTGCCGCAAGTTTTGACCGGCCTGCGCATTGCCGGCGGCCTGTCGTTGATCGGAGCCGTGGTGGCGGAGATTGCCGCGGGTTCTGCCGGCGCGGGTTCGGGTCTGGCGTACCGCATCGCCGAATCGGGCTATCGTCTCAACATTCCGCGCATGTTCGCGGCGCTGCTGCTGCTTTCGGTGGCAGGCATCGCAATCTATTTCGCGCTGTCTTACCTTACCTATCTTGCGTTGCGGCGCTGGCATGAAAGCGCGATTGCGCGCGAGCGTTAGCGAATGCTTGCTGCGCAATGCACGCGCGCGTTTTCGCGTATCGCCAGCCAAAGTTATCTTCGATAATTTTGCCGGAGGAGGCGAGCAATGGCGAACAGGATCGATCTCGGCGGCCGCAACGCGGTGGTGACCGGCGGTGCCCAAGGCATCGGCCGCGCCATCGTCGAGCGCTTTCTCGATTCCGGAGCGGCTGTGGCGATCTGGGATCGCGATCTCGAGCTTGCAAGGAAAACGGCGAGGGAGCTCGAAACGCGCGGCAAGACGATAGCCCTGCCGGTTGACGTGACGGATTACACGGAGGTCGAGCGCGCACGTGACGAGACGCTGAAAGCTTTTCGGCGCATCGATATTCTCGTCAACAATGCCGGTATCGCGGGCCCGAATGCGAAAACGTGGGAATATCCGCTCGATGCCTGGCGCAATGTGATGGCCGTGAACGTCGACGGTGTCTTCAATTGTTGCCGCGCGCTCGCGCCCGCGCTGATCGCGCAGAACTATGGCCGCATCGTCAACATCGCATCCGTTGCCGGCAAGGAGGGCAACCCGAATGCGTCGGCTTATTCGGTGTCCAAGGCCGGCGTCATCGCGCTCACGAAGTCCCTCGGCAAGGAACTTGCGAGCTACGACATATCGGTCAATTGCATCACGCCTGCGGCGGCGAAGACCGCGATCTTCGACCAGATGACGCAGGCGCATATCGATTTCATGCTCTCGAAAATCCCGCGGGGGCGTTTCGTCACAGTCGACGAGATCGCCGCGCTCGCCGCCTTCTGCGCGTCCGCCGAGTGCTCGTTCACCACCGGCGCCGTGTTCGACATTTCCGGCGGACGGGCGACCTATTGAGCCAGGAACGCATCCAGCAGCACCAGCGGGTTGCTGGCATTGCCTTGATGTGCAGCGCGGTGGCGCTGTTCGCCTGCCTGGATACCACAGCGAAGTATCTCAACACGCAGATGGATTCGCTGGAGGTCGTGTGGGCGCGCTATACCAGTGCCTTCGTGCTCACCCTGTTCGTGTCCAATCCGTTCACGCATCCGGGCCTGATCAGGACCAAGCGGCCGCTCCTGCAAATCGCTCGCGGCACGCTGCTCGTCGGCTCGACCGCCCTCAACTTCCTCGCGCTGCGCTGGCTGCAGCTCGACGAGGCGCTGTCGATCATGTTCACCTTTCCGTTCCTCGTCGCGATCATTTCCGGGCCGCTGCTCGGCGAATGGATCGGCTGGCGGCGCTGGTCCGCGATTGCTTTCGGCTTCGCCGGCGTGCTGCTGATCGTGCGCCCGGGACTGCAAGGCATGCATCCGGCGGCGGCGCTGTCGATGGGCGCGACGCTTTGCTACGCCTTCTATGCGGTGACGACGCGCATCGCCTCGCGCTTCGACTCCAATCAGACCTCGCTGTTCTTCAACAACGCGGTCGGCGCGGTGCTGATGCTGCCGGTCATTCCGTTCGTGTGGCGGCCGCCGGCCGACTGGATCATCGCCGCGATGCTGCTCGGGATCGGCGTGTTGGGCAGCTTGGGCCATTTCTTCCTGATCGCCGGGCACAAGCTGGCGCCGGCCTCGCTGCTCGCGCCGTTCGTCTATACCCAGCTCATCTGGGTGGTGATCCTCGGTTACCTCGTCTTCAACCACGTGCCCACGGTCTGGACCATGGCGGGAGCCGCGATGGTCGTGAGCTCGGGCCTTTACATGCTCTGGCGCGAGCGCAAGTTGGGCAAGTCCACCGCCGGCCGCGCAGTGCTGGAAGGGCCGCGCGATTGACGGCCGGCATGTCAGCATTGAAGCTTTCCGAGTTGCGGACGCGCGTTCTTCGGCGCTAAGTTCCGGCGCGCAAAGTCGAAAAGACGTCTCTCGAGGAAACCCCAATGGCCACAGCGAAGGACCGGGCGCAGGCCGGTTCCGTTCTCAACGACGACATCGGCGAACAGA
>DASTSG010000055.1:0-29487 GCA_035760805.1 Pseudolabrys sp. | reverse complement strand
TAAATCCCTGTTCAATCAGGTGCGCGTGCAATGGAACGATTCTCGCCTGCCCTGTTTTTATGCTGCCGGCGTTCGGCGAAATCTTTATCGCTGGAATACCGCCCTGTTCTATCAGGTCGATGCCGCGCAATTGCGTCAACTCGCCAATCCGCGCGCCGCTGTAAGCCGCAAGCCACGGGCACCACCGCTTAGCGGCGTCCATTTTGCTTCGCACCTTCACTTGCGCTGCCGCGCTTAGAATTTTCGTCGCCTCAGAATCTAGAAAAGCTTTGGTCTCGCGCGTCGTTACCTTGCGTGGGATTTTGATTTTCCAGCCGACAAACGGATTGTTTGGGATCAGCTTCTCACCGATGCCCCAAGAAAACACGGTGCGGCACGAACGGACCCATACGTCCATAACGGTGCGCTCGGAACGTTCCTTGCCAATCAAGCCATTCGCCCATTTTTGCATTTGCTCGGGCAATAGCGCCGCGGCCGGTGTTGCCGGAAAATCCGCCTGAAGCTTCAGGAACACCGCGCGCCAGCGGTCAACCGTCGAAACGGCGGGTTTTGCCTTTTCGATCCATCGCTCAAAAAGTGCCCATGGCGTCAGGTCGCTGGTTGCGCCCTGTGGCTCAGGAAACCGCTCGGCGTACCGGTCCGCGCCGTAGTCGCCGCGAGCGCGGCGGGCCAGCAAGCCGATGGCGGCGAAAAAGTCACGGGCCACAAAGTCAAGGAACATAATGCGCGAAGCTGGATCAAGGGCCATGCCCTTAGCCGCAAGGAATTGTTCGCTCTTTGCTTCGTCGGCGATGATCGGCCGGACGCGCTCGCGTATGGCGGCGTTCGATTCCAAAAGCTCTATTTCGTCACCATCGAACACGCCGTTTTGGACTGCCGCCGCCTGAATGTCTTCAATCATGTGGCGGTAGTAGTCCGCCCAAGCGCCCTCAGGCAATTTGTTTGCTTCGCGAGCTACAAACCACGCGTACCACTCGCCAGCCAATGCACGCGCTTCCCTAGGGCTTAGAATACGCCCCTCGCCTTTGCGCGCGGCTCTTATGTTCGCGATGCGTGTTTCGATTTCCGTTGACCACTCACGATGCCGGGCGCGTGCCAGCCCAATCGGCAACGGGCCGGTGTTCAGCCGCTCTTCGGTCCGCACGTCGTACAGCTTTGCGTATTCGTCGCGCACGTCGGCCGGAATAACCTTGCGAGCGACGAAACCACCGCGCGCGGCGGGCGCCAGCTTGGTAGCTGTTCTAGGCATGGCGGACTCCGCTACAAAATCGTTTTGTAGCGATTCGTGTAGCAAGGGCTTTGTAGAAGCTCAATGTTTGCAGTAATTTGTTGGTAAATAAGGGCTGGAACGGTCCGCTGGTGCGGACGGAGGGATTCGAACCCTCACGGGATTTCTCCCAAGGGATTTTAAGTCCCTTGCGTCTACCATTTCGCCACGTCCGCGCGGCAAACTTGAGGCGCCGTTCGGCCATGGGATTTACCCCAGTTCGGCAGATTAACAAACGGCATCTTGGCGATGATTTAGAGCCCTGCGAGCCACGCGACCACGTCGGAGGCAACATGGCCTGGCGTGTTCATGTGCGTGCCGCCCGGTACCTCGACGTATTTGCTTTTGCGATTCTTCGCCGCCGGCCGAAAGAACTGACCCCGCGCCCGACTTACGATGCGGTCCCGTGTTCCGACGGCCATGAAGATTGGTACCGGCTTCATAGCGGCTGCGTTCGCCGTCATCGATGCCGGCCCATGCGGGTCGAAATAACTGAGATAAACTTTCGGCGTCGCGCTCACCTGAAACCGGTGGCCCTGATTAAGATCGCCAAACGTCGTTCGTATGTCGCCTTTGCCTCCAGCCAGAAGTTGCCTCGCCTTCGCTACGGAGTCGGCGAGCGCCTTTTGAAAACCTGCCAATTCAGGCGTGTGTCCCGGCGACAGCGCGAGAACGGCGGCGATGTCGCCGTGCTGCGTCGCATATCCGATCGCGGCGTTGGCGCCGAAGCTCATGCCGCCGATGACGATCCTGCGCTTACCCTCTGCGCGCAATCTTTTCACAGCCGCATCGATCTGCATCATCGCCCCGCTGTAGGAGGCATCGTACATGCGCGCGCGCGACCATGGCATTTCGGGCATCACGACTGTTGCCCCCGCCGATTTCAAAGCAGCGGCAACGCCGCCTATTGGTCCGCCAGGGTGCCCTCCCTTGCCGTGCATCAGCACCACACCGTACAGTGCCAACGACTGCGCAAATGCCGGCGCTGCAGTCGTCGCAGATACTGCAAGAACCAGGGCAAAGCCGAATAGAAACCTGCGGCGCATCAGTCGCCGCCTTCCCGGATCGGCGGCTGAAAGGCCAAACCCGTATCCCAAGGAAAATAAATCCAGGTGTCTTGCGAAACCTCAGTAACAAAGGTGTCGACCAACGGCCGGCCGAGTGGCTTGGCATAAACGGTGGCGAAATGCGCCCTGGGTAACAGCTCGCGCACGACGCGCGCCGTCTTCCCGGTGTCAACAAGATCGTCGACGATCAACACTCTCGTGCCGTCACCTTGCCCGATGTTCACGATCGACTGCGCGACCGTCTTGAGTACCTTGACCTCACCCTTGTTCTCGTAATTCTGATAGCTCAAGACACAAACGGTTTCGATCAGTCGAACATTGAGCTCGCGCGCGACGATTGCGGCCGGCACCAATCCGCCGCGCGTAATGCAAACGATCGCGTCGAACGGTCCTGCCTCATGCAGGCGCCAGGCGAGCGCGCGCGAATCGCGATGAAACTGATCCCATGAAACAGGAAATATTTTTTCCGGTCCTGGTTGCGCTCGTTGTCCGGCTTGCGGCTGCTGCATATGCGATTCCTAGCGCACAGTGGTCGACTTCAAAGCCGCTTTCACGCGCACGAGCATTGCCTCGACTTCTGCCTTCACTTGCGCAAGCCGCGCGGCATCGCGCGAGCGCACCACGATGTTGGTGTTAGCTCCAAGCTTTTCATCGAAAAAGGGATAACTGCCGATGATCACATCCGGATTGGCCTTTGCGATCTGCCCCAGCTCCGTGCCGACATCGCCTTCTTTGGCGTCTGCGCGGATCGTTTCGGACAGCAGCTTGGCGCCGGTCTTCAGCTTCGGCGCAACTTCATCGAGCATGGATTGCATGATGGCCGGTACGCCGGCCATGACAATAACGTTGCCGATCCAGAAGCCGGGCGCGCCGGAGACCTTGTTGTAGATGAGGGTTGCGCCCTCCGGAATTCGGGCCATGCGCATGCGGGCTTCGTTAAGCTCGCTGCCGGTTTTTGCCATGCGTTCTTTCAGAATCGCCACTGCTTCCGGATGGTAGCTGATGGGGACCCCGAATGCCTTGGCAACGCAATCCGCGGTGATGTCGTCGTGCGTCGGCCCGATCCCGCCCGTCGTAAAGACGTAGGTATAGCGTTCCCGCAGCGCATTCAGCGCCTGGACAATTTCTTCCTCAACATCGGGAACGATCCGCACCTCTCGCAGATCGATGCCTAGCGCCGTCAAATAGTCGGCGATGTAGCCGATGTTCTTGTCCTTGGTTCGGCCGGACAGAATCTCATCGCCGATGACGAGAACAGCGGCGGTAACGACCGCGGAAGGCACGCTATTGGCTGTTGGCATCACTTCCACCCCTCCACTGACTAGCCTTCTGCAGGTCCGCACTCAAGTAATCCTGCAACCACCTGCACACGCCGGACGACCCCGCGACGTGGCCCTGCAAGGGCGCATTTACCCCCCGTTAACGGATTTGACCGAATTGCCGCCTCAAATGGTCTGCTGCAGGCCATTCCGCCACGCAAATCGCTGTAAATAAAGCGTTTTGCAAGTTTTCTCCCGTACCTTCCGCGCGATTCGTGGGGGTTGATGGAGGGAGTCGGGGATGCAGGCCAGGGTTCGCCCGCGTTCCACCGAAGAACGGCAATATACCAGTTGGGACCGCGCACGCCTGAGCATCGTGGTTCCCATCGGCGTTATTGTTGCAGTCGCCATCATCTGTATTGTCGTCACGGTCCTTTCGTCCGCACAGCACGCTGACAAATTCGCCGTCGACCACGAACGACAGCTCCTGTCCCGCGCCATCCAGAACTACAGCGCGCGCATCCTGCGCGAGGTCGACAGCGTCGCGTCGACCGACGTGGCGATAGAGAATATCCAGAAAAAGTTCGATCGAAATTGGGTGCAGCGCCGGCTCGGATCATGGCTTGAGTCATTCTTCGAACAAAGCCTCGTTTTCGTTGTCGACGGGAACGACCGGCTGATTTATTCGCTTGATAACGCAGCAAACGGCGATGCGAGTTGGTTCGAGACTGCGCAAAGCGATCTCAAGCCGCTCATCAGCCGATTGCGCAGAACCAGTGGCGCGCATCAGAATCCTGCCGACACGAATCATCAGCTGGCGACGGTTACAAAATTTATGGGACGGCCTGCGATCGTCGCTGCCGTTGCGGTCGGCCCGAAACAATCACCGGCAGCGGCGGACACCGCACCGATCGTCTTTTCGGTGAAATACATCGATCAGAGGATGCTCGCGGACATTGCAACGCGCCTGCGTTTGACAAATCTGCGTATGGTCTCTGACGGGCCGGCCGCTCCGGGCGAATTCATCTACGATCTGCGCAATTCGGCCGGCACGCTCATTGCCCGCTTCGCATGGATGCCGCAGCATCCGGGCGCCGACATCGTCAATAGCGTCGTCCCATTCATCGCGGTCGCGCTTGCCGGATTCGCGCTACTCGCAGCTTTCGTGCTCCGCTACATGCGTCGGACCGCCGCGGCTATTTCGGCCGGCGAAACGCGGCTGCGTCACCTCGCGATGCACGACCCGCTCTGTGGATTACCGAACCGTATCTTTTTTGGAGAACGCCTTGAGGCCGTAATCGAAGAGGTTCGTCAGGGACGGCCTCCTGCCGCGGTATTCTACATCGACCTCGATCACTTCAAGGAGGTTAATGATACACTCGGCCACCCCATCGGCGACGAGCTTATTCGCAACGTCACACTGCGGCTTTCCCGCACATTGCGCGGCGACGACCTTGTCGCGCGCCTCGGCGGCGACGAGTTCGCGGTCATTTCCTCTGTCGGCTCCGAGCCGGACAAAATGATGACCCTGGCGCAACGGCTCATTGCCACGATTTGTGCGCCTTACCTTATCAACAAACAGACGATCGTCATCGGCGCCTCAATCGGCATCGCCGCCATCGAGAAAAAATCGGGCGATGCCGCCGACATTATGCGCTACGCTGATATCGCCCTCTACCGCGCCAAGAATGAAGGCCGCAACCGCGCATGCGTTTACGACGCCGCGATGGATGCCGCTCTCTCCAGCCGCAAGCTGCTCGAGGCCGACCTGCGCCATACGATCGAGAACGGCGCCTTGAAACTGCTTTATCAGCCGCTGGTCAATAACAGCGGCGCGACCATTGTCGGTGTCGAAGCGCTGTGCCGCTGGACACATCCGCAGCGCGGGCCGATCTCGCCCGCCGAATTCATCGCTATCGCCGAACATAGCGGACTTATCAACGAACTGGGCCAATGGGTGTTGCGCCGGGCCTGCACCGACGCGCTGTCATGGCCAAACATATCCGTTGCTGTCAACGTTTCGCCGCTGCAATTCCGCCGCAGCGATTTTTACGACATCGTCCACCGCATTTTGAAAGAAACGGGCTTCGACCCAACTCGTCTCGAGCTCGAGCTCACCGAAAGCACACTTATCGGTAATGCGGAAACGGCGGAAGCAACGATGATCCGCCTCAAGGCTCTTGGCGTGCGACTCGCGCTCGACGATTTCGGCACCGGGTATTCGAGTTTGCAATATCTTCGGCGCTTTCCCTTCGACAAACTCAAGATCGACCAGAGTTTCGTCTCATCCATCGAGAAGGCTGCCGATGCAGCAGCCATCGTCCATGCAGTCGTAAGCCTGGGCCGTGGTCTCGGTATGAAAGTAACAGCCGAGGGTGTCGAGACCGCCGACCAGCATCTGTTCTTGCGCGCCGCCGGTGTGCACTCAATGCAAGGTTACCGCTTCGGCAAGCCGATGACGGCCGCCGATGTCAGCGCGCGTCTGCAAGCGCCGGCTGTTCGTCCTACTGACGAGATTGCTGCCTTTGCAAGCTGACGTTTCCCGCAAATCCCGGCTGGCTCCTGACGCAATGTTCGCCTGCCGACTTAGCCGCGGTATCGCCTGATTTTGCACCTGGCGCGGAGCTTTTCTTGAGCCTACGGCAACACAAAGCATTGCTGTTAAGGTTTCTATACAAATAGACCGTCGTATTTAACCATCCATTCAGAATGGCCGTTGCTTTCGGATCAGCCGAACGGAATCAATATCTGTAGGGCGGGCATTGGTGCCGCTACTGTTCCGAAGCGGTTGCTCGGGGGCCCGATTAGAGGTCAATAAGCAGGGAGCAACACATGTCGATCACAAGCGTACTGAAGACAGGCAGCGAAAAAGGCGAAGAGGTCTTTACGCTGGATGAAGGCCGCGTGACGATCAATTTTCCGGCGCACCTGTCCGGAGAATCGTTGGAAGATTTGAAAGCCTACCTCGACATCTTCTATCGCAAGGCTTGCCGTCTCACCGACGATCCTGTCGACGCGGTGGATCCGAAGATGTTCAACAAGAGCGTCAGAGCCACTGCCGCCGAATAGGACGTTGAATCTCGTTCGGAGATTCAGTCGCGTCTATTCACTTACGCGCCGCTGGCAGGAGCAGAGCAGACGCCAACCTAACCTGCTTTGAGCCACGGCGCGATCAGGAATACAACGGCCGGCCGCCGTGATCGGGATGGCTCGGCGGGCCTTTTGTGATATGGCGTTTCCGGTCCATTTGTACGGAAGGAACGCCAATGAGCGCAGCGGGAAAAATTGCAATCGTCACTGGAGCTGGGACCGGCGTTGGCCGCGCCGCGGCCCTTGCGCTGATGAACGCCGGCTACACCGTTGCGCTTGCCGGACGCCGCAAGGAGAAGCTCGACGAAGTCGCAAAAGAAGGCGTGGCCGGAAAAAGCCTCTCGGTGCCGACCGATGTTGCCGATCCAGGTTCGATCAAGGCTCTGTTTGCAAAAGTGAAAGACAACTACGGCCGGCTCGATGTGCTCTTTAACAATGCGGGTATCGGCGCGCCGGCAATGCCCTTAGAAGACCTGCCTTTTGAACGTTGGAAAGCCGTCGTCGATACGAATCTTACCGGCCCCTTCCTGTGTACGCAGGAAGCGTTCCGCATTATGAAAAATCAGGTGCCACGCGGCGGACGTATCATCAACAACGGGTCGATCTCCGCGCACACGCCACGGCCGATGTCGGTTGCCTATACATCGACCAAACACGCCATCACAGGCCTGACCAAGCAAACCGCACTCGATGGACGCCCGTTCGACATCTGCTGCGGCCAGATCGACATCGGTAATGCCGCAACGCCGATGACCGAAAGAATGGTACAAGGCGACGGCGTGTTGCAGCCGGACGGCAGCAAAAAGATCGAAGCCCGGATGGATGCGAAGCATGTCGGCGACGCGGTGGTTTATATGGCCAACCTGCCGCTCGATACCAATGTGCTGTTTATGACGGTCATGGCCAACCAGATGCCGTTCGTTGGCCGAGGTTGAAGCACAATCGATTCCGATGCAGCGCGCCATCGCCAATTCCACAACGGCTTGAATTCGATGGGGCGCAGGCACGCGCAGCAGGATCGATAGATGTTGCACCTGCAGTCGGCGCTTGGAATCGTTGTGCTGCTCACGATCGCGTGGGTGATGAGCGAAGACCGGCGTGCGGTGGAATGGAAAAAGATCGCACTGAACCTGATCGTCACGCTCGTGACCGCCGTTCTGTTGCTGGAAATTCCGCAGATCAAAACGGCGTTTGCCGCCATCAATCACGCTGTCAACGCCGTTGCGAGCGCGACACAAGCCGGAACATCCTTTGTCTTCGGCTATATCGGCGGCGGCACGCTGCCATTCGACCTGAAAACGCCCGGCGCGGAGTTCGTCCTCGCCTTCCAGGCCTTGCCGATCGTACTGGTGATGAGCGTGCTGACCACACTTTTGTTCTACTGGCGGATATTGCCGGCGGTCGTGCGTGGGTTTTCATGGGTGCTCGAGCGGACGCTCGGCATCGGGGGCGCGGTCGGACTCTCGACCGCGGCGAACATCTTTCTCGGAATGGTCGAGTCACCGCTGTTTATCCGTCCGTATCTTGGTCAACTCACCCGCGGCGAATTGTTCATGGTGATGACCGGCGGAATGGCCGGCATCGCCGGCACGGTGTTCGTGCTTTACGCCACCCTGCTTAAGAACGTCATTCCCGACGTTGCCGGCCATATTCTTGTCGCCTCAATTGTCAGCGCGCCCGCGGCGCTCCTCATAAGCCAGCTGATGGTGCCCAACGTGCGTAGTGAGCGCATTGAGATGGCCAATATCGAAATTGGCCAAGTTGCAGACAGCACCATGGATGCCATTGCCAAAGGCACGACGGCGGGGCTCGAACTGTTGCTCAACATCGTCGCGATCCTGATCGTGCTGGTGGCCCTTGTGCATCTTGCAAACGCGATTCTGGGTTTAGCGCCCGATATCGCGGGCGCGCCGATTACACTTCAGCGTCTGCTTGGTTTCGTGATGGCACCGGTCTGCTGGCTCATGGGTATTCCATGGGGCCAGGCTGTCACAGCCGGATCGCTGATGGGCATCAAGACGGTACTCAACGAACTGATCGCCTACGTCGAATTGGCCAAACTGCCGGCCGGCGCACTTGACGACCGCTCCCGGCTCATCATGCTTTATGCGATGTGCGGTTTCGCCAATTTCGGTTCCCTCGGCATTATGATCGCAGGGCTTTCGACCATGGTACCGCAGCGCCGCAAAGACGTGATCTCGCTCGGCGGAAAATCGATCGTGTCCGGCACGTTGACTACATGTCTCATGGGCGCAATCGTCGGTGTGCTGAACTGATGCGAACGTTGATCGCGCTCGCCGGCCTGCTGGTGTTCGCCTGCGCGGCGCAGGCAAGGACGATTCATATCGTTGCATTCGGCGACAGCGCGACTGAAGGATGGCTGGTTGACCGGAAAGATGCTTACCCGGCTCAACTCGAGAGAGTGTTGCGCGCCAAAGGCTACGACGTCCGCGTGACAAATGCCGGCATCAGTGGTGACACGACCAAGGGCGCGCTTGCACGCTTCGATGAAGCGGTCGCCCCGGACACCGATATCGCCATCGTCGAGCTCGGCACCAATGACCTCCGCCTGCACGTTCCGGTTCGGACCATGCACAAAAACCTGACGGAGATCGTGCGCACGCTGCGCAAGCGCGGCATCGAGGTATTGCTGATCGGACTGGGATCCCTGAATCTGTCGCATATCGCCGAAACAACCAATGTTGCTTACGCACAATGGAAGCTGCCGCCCGGCAAATATCGGGCCAGCGACGGGCAGCACTTCAATGCGAAAGGCTATCGCATCCTGCTCGGCCGGACGCTGCCGCAAATCGAAGCGCTGATCCGCCGGCGAAAGTAAGTGCGTCGGCGGTGATTGCGCTGCAAACCTATTCCGTCGCCAGCAGCCATCCTGTCGTCGGCGGCATGCCGTGCCCAAAGGCTTGTGCGATCCACAACCGCGCCATTCCTTCAAGCTCGCGCGCGTAGTCGAGCCCGCCGGCATCGCGCGCATCGAAGCCCACGTCTTTCGCAAGCTGGATGACCTTTGCTCTCGCGTCTTCGTCGTCGGCGGCGACGAATTGAAGCGGTTTTGCTTTTCGTTTCGACGCATGCGCCATGACCGCCGCGCCGACCTGATTGAAGGCCTTGACCACCTTGGCTGCCGTCTTGCCGGCTATGATTTTCGCAGCCGACTGATCGGCCGGAACGAGCGGCGCAAGGTTGTTTTTAAAGTCATAAGGGTTGGTGCAATCCACCACCACTTTGCCCTCCATGGGGCCGCACTCCGAGAGTACGCCGTCAACGGCGCTCCAATTGATGGCAAGAATAACAATCTCGGCGTTCGAAACCGCCTCACGCACTGTCTTGAGCGGCACCCCATCGTCGCTCGCGTACTTCGGAGAATGCGGATCGCGCACGCCATAGACGACACTGTGCCCCGCCCCAGCCATGTTTGGTGCCAGCGCCTTGCCCACGTTTCCTTTCCCGATAACTGCTACGCGCATGAATTTCCTTTCTTCTTCTCGTCAGGCGTTTCGATTCGTTAGCCGCCGGCCAGGCAAAGCGCTTGTCGCGCCCGCGGCTGCTGCAAGTATCGTGAAGCATTCGAGCTTGTCTCGCCCCGGCCATCGTTCTCACGGCGGTTTGATCGGATGCCGCAGCATTTTGCGCGCTCCTCGTGCGCGGCCCCTGTGGCGAACGCATGATCGATGACTGCGCACGAAACACGACGCGCGGGGCGCGTGCGTCCGCCCCGCAAACGCATCGAGTTAGCGATGCGGCGTCGGAATCAGTGCAGACGGAATTCGCCGTTTACCGGACGAAAATCTGCCGGCTTGATCAGTTTGCAGTGCGCGACCTGCACCGAGTGCAGCGGGCCCTCGAGCTTCTCCTGCCAGAACGCCAAAAAGCGTTGCAGTTCCGGAAATTCCGGAAACATGTCGTAGGCCTGCCAGACGTAGCTCTGGAGCAGCCATCGGTGGTCGGGGCGCCGGTACAGGATGTGCGCGGTAGTGAGGCCATAGCCTTCGACTTGTTTTTGGAAGTCAGGCGAAACGGTAGAAACCATGGCATCCCCTTTTCGAATCGGACACGAAGCTTCCCGCCAGGACAAGCATCATTGCAAGCCCAATTGGTGAATAAGGTGTTTAAAATCAAGGTATTAGCAGCAAGCCTTCTACCCTGCTAACAGCCCGAATTAGCCGCTTCCTCGCACGGCATCCCTTAACGTGGTTGGACCCGAGCCGGTTCCTGACGTCCGACGTTAACCATTGATCGCCAACAATTTTCGGCCCTTGTTGGCACTCGCCATAAATGAGTGCTAAAAATTTATGGAAGCCCCTTGCAGGAAAAAAATGGCCCACCCATTTCCGCGGCGGGTGCCGGCGAGGGGTTCTGCCGGCTACCGAAAAGCTTAAATCTTTTAATATCCAGGAGGACAAACATGAAATTTCGTCCGCTTCACGACCGCGTTGTCGTCAGGCGTATTGATGCCGAAGAAAAGACCGCTGGCGGCATCATCATTCCCGACACCGCGAAGGAGAAGCCGAGCCAGGGCGAAATCATTGCCGTCGGCCCCGGCGGTCGCGACGAAAACGGCAAACTGATCCCCATCGACCTGAAGGTCGGAGATACCATTTTGTTCGGCAAGTGGTCGGGTACCGAAGTCAAGATCGACGGCGAAGAGCTCCTGATCATGAAGGAGTCCGACGTCATGGGCGTGATCGAGGGCGGCGCCTCCGCCAAGAAAAAGGCCGCCTAAACCTCCCGCCAATCTGAAATCGAAGGAACACAAAAATGGCTGCGAAAGACGTAAAATTTTCCGTCGAGGCGCGCGACAAGATGCTGCGCGGCGTCGACATTCTCGCCAATGCCGTGAAAGTGACGCTCGGTCCCAAGGGCCGCAACGTCGTGCTCGACAAATCGTTCGGCGCCCCGCGCATCACCAAGGACGGCGTGACGGTCGCGAAGGAGATCGAACTCGAGGACAAGTTCGAGAACATGGGCGCGCAGATGGTGCGCGAAGTCGCCTCGAAGTCGTCTGACTTCGCCGGCGACGGCACCACCACCGCCACTGTACTTGCACAGGCGATCGTGAAAGAGGGTTCCAAGGCGGTTGCTGCCGGCATGAACCCGATGGATCTCAAGCGCGGTATCGATCTCGCCGTCGAGGCGATCGTCGACCACCTGAAATCCAACTCCAAGAAGGTGACGTCGAACGAGGAGATCGCCCAGGTCGGCACCATTTCGGCCAACGGCGACAAGGAAATCGGCGATTATCTCGCCAAGGCGATGCAGAAGGTCGGCAACGAGGGCGTCATCACGGTTGAAGAGGCCAAGAGCCTGGAGACCGAGCTCGACGTCGTCGAGGGCATGCAGTTCGACCGCGGCTACATCTCCCCCTACTTCATCACCAACGCCGACAAGATGCGCGTTGAGATGGAAGATCCCTATCTGCTGATCTACGAGAAGAAGCTGTCGGGTCTTCAGGAGCTGCTGCCGCTGCTCGAAGCCGTCGTGCAGACCGGCAAGCCGCTTTTGATCGTGGCCGAGGACGTCGAGGGCGAGGCACTCGCCACGCTCGTCGTCAACAAGCTGCGTGGCGGCCTCAAGGTCGCGGCCGTGAAAGCGCCCGGCTTCGGTGATCGCCGTAAGGCCATGCTGCAGGACATTGCGATCCTCACCGGCGGTCAGGCTATCAGCGAAGACCTCGGCATCAAGCTTGAGAACGTCACGCTCAACATGCTTGGCCGCGCGAAGAAGGTGACGATCGACAAGGAGAACACCACGATCGTCAACGGCGCCGGCAAGAAGGCCGACATCGAGGCACGCGTGGCGCAGATCAAGGCGCAGATCGAAGAGACGACATCCGACTACGACCGCGAGAAACTGCAAGAGCGCCTGGCGAAGCTCGCCGGCGGTGTTGCGGTGATCCGCGTCGGCGGCGCCACCGAGGTCGAGGTGAAGGAGCGCAAGGATCGCGTCGACGACGCGATGCACGCGACCCGCGCTGCGGTCGAGGAAGGCATCCTGCCCGGCGGCGGCGTTGCGTTGTTGCGCGCCACCGAAGCGCTCAAGAAGGTTCGCACGGCGAACGACGACCAGAAGACCGGCGTCGAGATCGTGCGCAAGGCGATCCAGGCTCCCGCTCGTCAGATCGCGGCCAATGCCGGCGAGGACGGCTCGGTCGTGGTCGGCAAGATCCTGGAGAAGGATCAGTACTCCTTCGGCTTCGACGCGCAGAGCGGCGAATACGGCAACCTGGTCAGCAAAGGCATCATCGACCCGACCAAAGTCGTGCGGGCGGCGATTCAGAACGCGGCTTCGGTCGCCGCGCTTCTGATCACCACCGAGGCAATGGTTGCCGAAGTGCCGAAGAAGCAGGCTGCGGCTCCGGCAATGCCGGGCGGCGGTGGCATGGGCGGCATGGACTTCTAAGCCATCCCCTCAGAGCAAAATAAGGAAGGGCCCGGGATCGATCCCGGGCCTTTTTCCTTATCGTAGTCCCGTACCCCAGCGCCGATGCAGGAAACGCTCCCAAGGTGAGAATAAGACCTTATCGGCGATCAATCCGATCACCACTATCACCACCATAATACCAACGACTTGATCCATCGCGGACAGTTCGCGGCCGTATTGCAGCAGATGGCCGAGCCCGAAACCGGTCAGGATCGTCACAAAAATCTCCGCCGCCATCAACGAGCGCCAGGCAAACGCCCAGCCCTGCTTCATGCCGCTGACCACATAAGGAAGTGATGCCGGCAGGATCACCCGCGTCCACTTATCGAAGCCTTCGGATCCCATGGTTCGCGCGGCCCGCGCGTAGATCGGCGGAATGGTTCGTGCGCCCGTACTTGTCGCAAGAACAACCGACCAGACCGTGCCCATGACGACTACAAACAGCATTGCGGACTCAGTCTGTCCGAACCAGAGGAGCGCAAGCGGCACCCAGCACACGCTCGGCAGCGTTTGCAGGCCAAGTGCCAGCGCGCCGACGGTATCGTCGAGATATTCGGAAGTGCTGGTCAGCAGTCCAAGCGGCAACCCGATTGCAATGCCGATAAAATAGCCGATGAGCAACCGCTTGAGTGTTACGATAGTAGCGCCCAGCAAGGTGCCGTCG
The DNA here is from genome assembly GCA_035760805.1 of Pseudolabrys sp. Lineage (GTDB taxonomy): Bacteria > Pseudomonadota > Alphaproteobacteria > Rhizobiales > Xanthobacteraceae > Pseudolabrys. The sequence continues at coordinate 15,702 of DASTSG010000055.1, read as the reverse complement.
CTAAACGCGCCCCACAAGTATTCGCCAACGTCCTGCGGCGATGGCAGCAGCACGGGCGACCAACGTCCGCTCATCGTCGCGGCCTGCCAGACAACACCGAGCGCCAGAAAAAACATGGTCGCCACGAGCGCGCGTTTCATTCAGCGGCCTCCCGCGCTTTAAGCAGATGGCTTTTGAGTGCAGCTGTGATCCGTTGCGCCATCACAGCCAATTCCGGGCTATTGATATCGCGCGGACGTGGCAGCGTTATCTTGAATTCTTCGCGGATGCGTCCGGGACTGGGGGACATTAAGATCACGCGATCGCCGAGGCACACTGCCTCGCGTACGTTGTGCGTGACCAGAATGATGGTCTTCGGCCGCTTGCGCCAGATCTCCTGAATATCTGCGTAAAGCTGCTCGCGGGTTATAGCGTCGAGCGCCGACAGCGGCTCGTCCATTAGGAGCACGCGTGGGTCGGGAGCCAGCGAGCGCGCAAATGCGACACGCTGTTTCATGCCGCCGGAGAGCTCATGGACATAAGACTTCTCGAACTTTTCGAGGCCGACAAGCCTTAAGTGGTAACGCGCGATTTCGCGACGCTGCCGGTCTGTCAGGCCGGGTTTGCGCCGCAGCCCGAACATGACGTTGCCGAAAACGTTATGCCACGGAAACAGCGCAGACTCCTGGAACATCACCAGCCGGTGACGGCCCGGTCCTTCCACCCGCTGGCCGTCGGCAAGAACCTGTCCTTCATCCGGTTTTGTCAAGCCAGCAATGATGTCAAGAAGAGTAGACTTCCCGCACCCGCTGGGACCAACGAGACAAATAAACTCGCCGCCGCGCACATTCAGATTGACATCATCGAGCGCCTGAACTGTCGCACGTTCGGTACGAAACCACTTGGTCACGTGCTCGACGGCAAGGGGCGCCGGTGGCGATGCCCCCCGCTCCAGCGGATTTTCGCTCATGGATGGGCGACCAGTTCTGTCATGTCAGGCGCGCCGCGCAAGAACCCCGCCGATTGAGCGCTCGCCACAAACTTGTTGAGCGCCTCCACCGAGATGTCGGCGGTCGGAACGATCCGGGACCATGCGTTTGCAATAAGCTCGGCAGGTAACTTCGCATGCATCTCGGCATCAAGCTCTGCACGCACCATGCGTTGCGCCTGCTCCGAATTTTTCGCAATCCAATCTGTCAACTCGCGATGAGCAGCGACGATTTTACGAACCATTTCTTTCCGCGTCTCGAGCAAATCGGCGCGCGCAACCAGTACTGTCGTAATTGCATCCTTGTCGTTGATCAGGATTTTGCCGCCGGCTTCGCGCTCAAGCCGCGACACCCAGGGCTCCACTGTCCAGACAGCGTCGAACTGCTTTTGCCTGAAAAGGCCTAGTTGATCGGGGTTGGCGGTTGGTATCACCTGAGCATCGCCGCCCGATTGGGTAATTCTCAGGCCGCCTGCCTTGAGCCATGCGCGCGCGGCAACGTCTTGTGTATTACCGAATTGTGGCGTTGCGATCTTCTTGCCACGGAAATCGGCCGCTGTTTTTAGATTGGAATCCGGCTGGATAACCAATGCCGAGCCGCCATTCACCGCACCCGCAACGATGCGTACTTCGCGTCCCCTGGATTTCGCAAAGGCATTGATGGCCGGGTTGGGACCTACGTAAGTGAGGTCGATTGACTTCGCGAACAACGCCTCCATCGCACTCGGCCCAGCGTTGTAGACATACCACTCGATCTTCACATCTGGGCCGAGACGCTGTTCGAACCAGCCCTTGCCTTGCCTAGAAAAATTGTGCGCTACCAGCGCCTGAACGTGAGTGATGTTCGGAAAGTGCCCAATGCGCACGACAGTTTGCGCATCGGCCGACCTACCATTCATAAATAGGCCCGAAAGGGCGAGGGCCGCTAAAACAGCACGTCGACTAACCACCGCTTCTGGCCTCCGTTACCAAGTTTCAGGTTGCAAAATTTGGTGGAAGCAGCCAGCTTCGCGACAACTTGGCTTGGGGGCAAGCGTTCCGCGCTAAAAATGACAAGATTGCCGCGGGCAGCCCATATTCGAAATGATTTTGCGCGACGAGGGCAGTCAGCGAGCCGAATTGTTCGCCGGCGCGGTGCAAGGCAACGCAAAGTTTCACATCACAGAGCGCAAATGGAAACGACCACAGACGGGAAAGCGCGCGTACATCCGGCGTCGCTTTATCGTCGTGGTCGTCAGGCGACGGATACCATACGCTACGCGTCCATCGCCGCTTGTGCATTGCCTAATCTGGAATTGTGACAGACCGATGACAGCAAAAAATGGCAGTATTTACGTGGGTATAGGCGGCTGGACCTTCGAACCTTGGCGCGGCGTGTTCTATCCGCCAGGTCTGCCGCACGCGCAGGAACTGCGTTACGCAAGCCGGCATCTCACCACCATTGAGATCAACGGTACCTTTTACCGTACACAGAAGCCGCAGACGTTTGCGAAGTGGGCAGCGGAAGTACCAGACGGATTCGTTTTTGCGGTTAAATGCGTGCGCTATGTGACGAACCGGCGCGTGCTTGCCGAAGCTGAAAAGTCGATTCGTCTGTTTTTGGAGTCGGGGGTCACCGAGCTTGGTGACCGGCTCGGCCCCCTGCTCTGGCAGTTCCAACCGACCAAAAAATTCGACCCGGAAGACTTTGCGAAATTTCTTGAACTACTCCCCGACAAACACAACGGAATCAGGCTGCGGCACGTCGTCGAGGTTCGTCACGATTCATTCTGCACACCGGATTTCATTGCTTTGGCACGAAAGCACTCAGTCGCCGTCTGCTATGCGGAGCATGTCACCTATCCCGAGATCGCCGACGTAACATCCGATTTCATTTACGCTCGCCTGCAAAAAGGCAAGGACAGCGTGAAGACCGGCTATCCGCCGAAAGCTTTGGACGATTGGGCAAAGCGTGCCCGAACATGGGCGAAAGGCGGCACGCCCAAGGATCTTCCGCTCATCGACAAGAAGCATAAACCCGCAGCAAAACCGCGCGACGTATTTGTCTACTTCATTCACGAAGGCAAAATCCGCGCGCCAGCTGCAGCAATGGAATTGATCGAGCGTTTGAAATGAAGAAGGCGACACGGAAGGCCAGCGCCAAGACCCGATCGAGGCCCAGGGCCGCACCCCGATCGAAAACGAAAACACCGCTGTTCACGATCGGTTACGAGCAAGCGAAGCCGGCCGCCGTTCTGAACGAGATCGAGCAAGCCAAAATCGATATTCTGGTTGATACGCGCGCAATCGCCGCTTCACGCCGGGCCGGTTTCTCAAAGCGTCAGCTTTCCGCGTCGCTTAATGAGGCCGGCGTCGGCTATCTGCATCTGCAAAAGCTCGGCACGCCAGCCGAAGGACGGCAGGCCGCCCGCTCGGGTGATCTCGATACGCTTTGGCGCGTCTACGACAGGCACATCAAAACCGCCGACGCACAGCGGGAGCTCGGCGAGCTCGTGAGCTTGGTGAGGTCCGGAAAGCGTGTCGCCCTGCTCTGTTATTGCCGCAACCCGAACGCCTGCCATCGCAGCAGAATCGCCGTAGAAGTGAGAAAGCGCACCGGCGTGGCGGTAAACGACCTGATCCCGCCGCTGTTCTGATTATTCCGCCGGCTGTGCCGCGCGTTGCCTGCTCTCGACACTTACGATCATGGCAACGAGCCCGAGCGTTGCCAAAAATAGCAGTAAGGCGATCGCTGCGTTTGCATCCAGAACCAGCGTAAAGCCACCGGTCTCGTGCAGAAACGAGATCAGGCCGATAGCGGCGCCGGCGCTGACGAACAGCAGAAAATAGCGCACGGCATAAACGCGTCCGCGCCAGGCATCGGCGGTATAGCGGGCCATTATCATGTCGTTGACAGTCACCTGGCCGTAAATAGCCGCGACAGCGACTGCCAGCGCAACCATCAGATTCCACCCGCCGGCATAAGCCGCCCAAAGATTACCGACAAAGCCAAGCCCCGTAACAACCGCGAAAATGACGTGCGGCGGCACCAGTTCCACCATCCGGCCAACCGTCAGTTGCGCGAGCGCGCCGCAGACAAGCACCGCCGTCGCAATGCCGCCGACGATGACCAAAGGCATTTGAGCCGACAGACGCTCGTCGACGATCTTCGGCAACGCGATCGTAAGCACGTTGAAAACAAGCCCTGCGGTCAGCGCGATTACAATGAACAAGCCGAACAGCAACACGGCAAGTTTCGGCGTGAGCGGCACGGCGGGCTTTGATACGCGCTTGCTGGCATGGTGGCCGTCGTCCGGCGTCAACCAGAAGTACACGAGCCCGACAATAATCGACAGCGCCGCGGGCGCGAAGAACGCGGCCCGCCATCCAAACCAATAAGCGAGAGCGCCGCTGATGCCCGCCGCCAGCGAAACACCGAGATTGCCGCAAACACCGTTGAAGGCAAGCGTACGTCCGCGTGCCTGCGAGGCTTCGATCAGCATGGCCATACCGACCGGATGATAGATCGAGGCAAACATCCCGAGCAGGAACATGCCGACCGAAAGCGTCAGCAGATTGGGAGCGAGCCCGATCGTTATGAGAGCAAGGCCGCAACCCAGATAGAAGGCCGTCATCATGTTGCGGCGGCTCCACCGGTCCGCGAGCCAGCCCGCTGGCAACGAAAACACGCCGAAAGCGACAAATGCCGTGCTTGATAACGCGATCAGCTCGCTGTACGGCCGTTGATACACGACCTCGAGGCCGATCACGACGGTTGGATAGATCAGCAGCACGAAATGGTCGATCGCGTGCGCAATATTGAGGAATGCGATCGAACGGCGGACGGCCGCATCATAAGGCGCTTTCGGACTGGCAACGGGTGTCATTTCGGGTTCGACTCGCGGCAGACCCGTTAGGATATAGCGGGTCCAGACGCATGGGCCTACCTCCATGCCCGCACATCGGCCTCGACATCTGCGCCTGAACACGCTTTAGTTGCAGGATAGCTCGGGGCAACCGAGCAGTTTGCGTGGGGCTCGGGGGCCTCAATGTGCAGGTGGAGGCGCGTCATCGCGGCGGGATCCGTCGCCGCGGCCTTCTGTGTTGTTGCGAGTTGCGTGTCGGCCGCCCCGGTTGAGGGTAGCGACAGCGCCAGGTCGATTTTTTTCTCAGGCACGGACCTCTGGCGCGATGGCTCGTTCGCGTATGGCGGATTGCTTTGGTCGCCGGGCGGCCTTGACCGGGAAGGATTCACATTCAAAGCGCTGCTTACGGCCGGGGTCTATCGTTACAATTCAGGCGCGCTTGGCGGCGCGCAGGTGACAGGCGTCGCATCTGCCGGCCGGTTTTTCCCGGGCTGGCGTTTCAAGGGCCGTAACCTTGAGCTCAAGGTCTTTGCCGGTCTGGACATTGAAAGTCATCGGCTATCTCCGGACGATCCTTCAAGCGGCCTGCGCGGGCACGACATCGGCCTCACCGTGGCTTTCGATCTCTGGTACGAACCCGCGCCGAACACAATGCTCGCCCTTTACGGCTCGCTGTCGTCGATCGCCGCAACCTATTCGGCACGGGCCGCATTCGGTTGGCGTGTGTCTGAACTTTTTTACATCGGGCCGGAAGCGCAGATATTCGGGTGCGTCGGCTACGATCAGCTTCGTGCCGGTCTGCATCTAACGGCGCTTCGGATTGGTGAAACCGAATGGTCAATAGCCGCAGGATGGACCCAGGATTCCGATCACCGCTACGGCCGCTATGGACGCCTCGGGGTTCTCATCCGGCGCTAAGTGGCGCAGGAACCTGCGCCGCGCATCTAGCCCCTGGCGTCGCAGTAGAAGGTCCGGATCATGCAGTTGCGGCCACCGCCCTTGTAGCAAGCCCGCAGCGCCGCATTTTCGGCCACACCCAGACGCGCCCCTTTGCCCCAACCATGGGCACGGCAAGGACGCGTACCGTCCACAGCGAAGGCGGCGCAACCATGCCGCGTCGTCGTCACGACACGGCACGATTTACCCTCGCACTTGCGTAGCGCGCTCCTGCTCGCCGCCCTCGTCGAGGGGAAATCATAGGCTTGACCATAAGAGCCACATTTGCCGATCGCCAACGCGCCGGCCGCCCATGCGGTATTCACTGTCACAAACATCAGCGCTGCGGTCGCAACCAATAATGTCGCCGCGACCAGCGCGCGCACGGCTGATGTCCAAGACGCCGTCATTCCCCAGTACCCTTTCCTCACCTTGCGGCAACGCATGGGGTGAGTCGGGGGACTCGATCAACGATTCGCGTCTCACGCGCGTTCGATTTCGGCCTTGACCGCGGAAAACGACTCAGGGGTGTCGACGTCGGTGAGCGCCGCCTCTCCATTGACGGCAACTTCCACGACCGCTTCGCCGTAATTGCCGATCAGATGGCGCGCGCCAACATCGCCGCTGATGGCCATCAAATCCGGGAAGAAACGCCGCGCCCAGACGACAGGATTGCCGCGCCGACCTTCAATGGTCGGTACCACCACCAGCGCGCCGCGTTCGGGATCGAATGCCGCAATCAGCCGATCGATCAGCTTTGCGTCGACCTGCGGCATATCGCCGAGGCAAACGATCGCGCCGTCGGCATTTTCGGGCACGGCCGCAATGCCGGCTTTCAAAGATGTACCGAGGCCTTCCGCGTAGTTCGGATTGTGCACCAACTGGACGTTCAGTCCCTTTAATGCGGATTCGACCTTTTCCTTTTGATGACCGGTGACGACGATGACCGGGCTTGTTTGCGCCGCGAGCGCCTGCTCAGCAGCGATGCGCACCAACGGCTTCCCGCCGATTTCGGCAATCATCTTGTTAATGGCGCCCATCCGCGATGAACGGCCGGCGGCGAGAACCACCGCTGCAATACGGCGGCCCTTTTCGGGCACCTTGTCCTCACGCGGCTGCGGACGCGTGACGATTTCCATCAAAAGACCGCCAACGCCCATGCCTGTGATGTCGGTGCGGCCGACCGGAAGGCCGGCAAGCATGCGCATCAGGACCCAGTCGAAACCGTTTTCCTTCGGCGAACGCGCGCAGCCCGGCGCGCCGATCACCGGCAGACCGCGTGCATTTCCGATCAGCATCAGATTACCCGGATCGACCGGCATACCGAAGTGTTCGATGGTACCGCCGACCGCTTCTACCGCCGCCGGAATGACGTCGCGGCGATCCGCAATCGCTGACGCGCCGAACACGATTACCATCTCCGCGCCGGATTTCATCACCTCGTCGACTGCTTTTGCGAGTGCAGCCTGATCGTGTGGTACGCGTTTCTCTACGATGATGGCCGCGCCCGCCGGCGCGATCCGATCGCTCGTTACGCGCAGCGTTTTGTCGATTACCTTCTGCGCAAGCCCCGGAAGCAAGGTGGACACGACGCCAATCTTGCGGATTTTGTATGGGGCAACGCGAATGACCGGTTTTGCTTTCTCCGCTTCGGCGAGCGCAGCATCGCGGCCAGCTTGTGGGACTGCAAACGGAATGATTTTGACGGTCGCAACCATCTCACCTTCCACTACCGGCTTGTAGGCCGGCAGCGTTGCAAAGGTAACGGCCTCATCCACGCGATTGAGGCGGTCGACCGCATCTTTGTCGACCACAAGAACGCCGGCCGTCTCCGCAAACAGATTGCATCGGCCGGTGAACGCGCGGTCAGTCCGCACGCCCTCACCCGCAACTGCGGCGGCGATCTCGGCGGCCGCCTGGTCCTCCGAGACGTCGCCCGGCTCGAGCCGCGCCACCACGATTTCTGTGACGCCAGCGGCCTTAAGTGCCGCGATCTCCTTCTGTCCGATCAAGGTCCCCTTCCTGAGCACGAGTTCGCCCTGGCGGATCGAATGCACTGCCGTTCCGCCAAGCGCCTCATCGGGGCTAACGGGACCGAATTTCATGCCATCTCCTCCGACGCGTGCAGCCGGTCAGTAATCTGCGCCATGATCGCGACCGCGATCTCGGCTGGAGAGATCGCATTGATGTCGATACCGATCGGCGCGTGGATGCGGGCGATATCGGCGTCGGTAAGGCCTTTTTCCTTCAGGCGCGTCACTCGCTTGCCATGCGTCTTCTTCGAACCGAGCGCGCCGATGTAAAAGCAGTCGCGCGAGAGCGCGTGCAGCAGCGCCGGATCGTCGATCTTCGGATCGTGCGTTAGCGCAACGAACGCGGTATAGCGGTCAATGCCGAGCGACGGCAGCGCCACGTCGGGCCATTCGGCAATCACCTTCACGTCCGGGAAGCGTTCGATCGATGCAAAGGCCGTGCGCGGATCGACAATAGTCACGTCGTAACCGAGCAGTTGTCCCATCGGCGCCAGCGCCTGACTGATATGCACGGCGCCGGTGATGACAAGGCGCGGGGGCGGCACATGCACGGTCAGGAAAACGCGGCCTTCCGGCGTCTCCTCCATGCCGCTCTTGCCCATGCGCAGGCGCTTGTCCAAGACGTCCTTCAGCGGATCCTTCGCGATGTCCGCCGCTTTCACGAGCCGCTGCGCACCACTCGCAACATTCGTGATGACAATCACAGCGCGGCGTGCTGCCCGCTCCTCGTTCAATGCTTGCAGAATCTTGAGGTCCACTTAGTCCACCTTCTCGACAAAGACGCGGATCGTACCGCCGCAGGACAACCCGACATTCCACGCCGTCTCATCGGCAACGCCGAATTCCAGCATTTTCGGTTTCCCGCTTTCAATCACATCGATTGCTTCCGTGACGACCGCACCTTCGACGCAGCCGCCGGAAACGCTACCGAGAAAATTGCCTTCTTCGTCGATCACCAGATTGGATCCGACCGGGCGCGGCGCCGAGCCCCAGGTTTCAACCACCGTCGCGAGCGCAACGCCGCGACCCTTTTTGCGCCAATCCTCGGCGGCTTTGAGAATGTCTTCATCGCGCGTGAGCATCGTCTGTCTCCTTTGCCGCTTTAGCAGTCATCGCCGGCGGGCTTGCCCCGCGGGTCCATCCTTTGAAGATGGTGCCGGGGCGAGCCCGACAATAACAGTAAAGCTTATGCTACCTTGTTCAGCCACAGCTTGGGATCGTGATCGCGCGCCGGCATGCGAGAGAGCGCGCGAACCAATTCCTCCATTGATTCCAGATTGTGAATGGGCCGCAATTCGTCAACGTGCGGCATAATGGTCTTGACGCCCCGGGCACGCGCCTCGAAGCCTTCGAAACGCAGCAGTGGATTGAGCCAGATCAGTCGGCGACACGAGCGATGCAGGCGGTCGATCTCGAAGGCGAGCGTGTCGTCGGCGTCGCGCTCGAGTCCATCCGTAATGAGCAGCACCACAGCGCCCTGCGTCAGCACGCGGCGCGCCCATTGCTTGTTGAACGTACGCAGCGACGTGCCGATCCGCGTGCCGCCCGACCAGTCTGCAACGTTTGCAGAACAAGCCGCGAGCGCCTCGTCCGGGTCGCGCTCCTTCAGCGCGCGGGTCACATTCGTGAGCCGCGTACCGAAAAGGAAGGTGGTCACGCGTTTCCTTGCGTCGGTCACCGCATGCAGGAAGTGCAGGAAGAGCCGCGTGTACTGGCTCATCGAGCCCGAAATATCGAGCAACGCAACGATCGGCGGCTCTTTCGTCTTAGGTCCGAGATATTTGAGATCGATCACGGCGCCGCCGGCCTTCATGCTGGCGCGCAGCGTGCGGCGGATATCGATGATACGGCCGCGCCGGTTGGGAGCGAGCCGGCGCGTGCGTACTTCATTGAGCGGCAGAACGAGCCGCGCAATTGCATCCTTCGCCGCCGCGATTTCGGCCGCGGTCATCTGTGCGAAATCCTTCTGCCGCAACAACTCCCGATCGGACACGGTAAAACGGGCGTCGACTTCGATCTCGGATTTGTCGCGATCCTGCGCGTTCAACCCCGCAAACAGCGCGTCCTGAATACGCTGCGCGCCCGCCGGCGGTGCTTTGGATTTCTGCGGCGGCGCGATCGGCAGCATCGAAGCGATCAATTTTTCGATGTACGCACGTTTCCGAAAGAAAATCCTGAAGGCCTGATCGAACAGCACTGAATGCTCGTGCCGCTTCACGAACACCGAATGGAGCGTCCAGTAGAAGTCCTCGCGTGAGCCGACTTGCGCGACCTTCACTGCCTCGAGCGCGTCCAGCACCGCACCCGGTCCAACCGGAATACCGGCCGCACGCAGCGCGCGGGCAAAATAGACGATATTCTCGGCGAGCCTGCCCGAATCCTCAGCAATGTCACCGCCCTGCTTATGGGAGCGTTCGAGGAGCATCGCGTGCCGGGAGGGAGGTAATTCTTCAGCCATTCTGGGCAACAGATGCATGTACAACGCACCCCTCTTCCGAACCCTCCCCCGCGCGGGGGAAGGGAGCACGCTGCCGCAAGCGATGAAGCACAAATTCCAGCATCACTCCGCCGCCCTTAATTCCGACTTCACTTCATCGAGCAGCGCCTTGATCTTGGTGCCGTCGAGCCGCGCAATGTCGTCCTGATATTTCAGCAACGCACCAAGCGTGTCGCTGACCGTCGCCGGATCGAGCGCGACGACATCAAGCTCGGTGAGCGCGCCGGCCCAGTCGAGCGTCTCAGCGACGCCCGGTGACTTGAACAAGTCTTCCTTGCGCAGCGCCTGTACAAAGGCGACAACCTGCTCGGACAATTTCTTGCCGATGCCCGGCACTTTCGCACGCAAAATCTTCAACTCGCGCTCGGCGCTCGGATATCCGACCCAGTGATAAAGGCAGCGCCGCTTAAGCGCATCGTGCACTTCGCGCGTGCGGTTGGAAGTGACGACGACAATCGGCGGGTGTTCGGCCTTGACTGTACCGAGCTCGGGAATGGTCACCTGGAAATCGGCCAATACCTCGAGCAGAAACGCCTCGAACGCCTCGTCGGTGCGGTCGATCTCGTCGATCAACAGTACTGGTGGCCCAGCCGGATCAGGTTCGAGCGCCTGCAGCAGCGGGCGCCTGATGAGAAATCGTTCGGAGAAAACATCATGCTCGATGCGCTCGCGGTCGCCTTCGCCTTCGGCCTCCGCCAAACGGATGGCGATCATCTGCGCGCCGTAGTTCCATTCGTAAACGGCGGCGGCAACGTCGAGGCCCTCATAGCATTGCAAGCGGATCAGCCGGCGGCCCAGCGCCTGCGCCAGCACTTTGGCGATTTCCGTCTTGCCGACCCCGGCCTCCCCTTCGAGGAAGAGCGGCCGACCCATGCGCAGCGCGAGAAACAAGACCGTCGCCAGTGAGCGATCGGCGACATAATTGGCTTCGGCGAGCAATGCGAGGGTATCGTCGATTGAGGCCGGTACGGACTTTCCAGTCATTTTCTTCCCTTGTGAACGGACTTTATCCTACCGCACGCGCGTCTTACATGTGGGTAGCTATGACCTTAGAAGCCACCGGGGATGCGCCAATGTCAAAGCCAGAAACCCTTGAAAAGGAGGCCCTACGTCTGCCCACCATCGATGCGGGCGTCCGGATCGGTCATGTCCACCTGAAAGTCGCTGACCTCCAGCGAGCTCTCGACTTCTATTGTGGGGTGCTCGGCTTTGAAGTGACAACAACCAGGCCTGGAGCCGCTTTCATCTCGGCAGGCGGTTATCATCATCATCTTGGCCTGAACACATGGGAAAGCCTTGGCGGCTCGCCGCCGCCTGCGGGCACTACCGGCCTTTACCACACCGCAATCCTCTACCCCACGCGGCGGCTTTTGGCTGACGCGCTTAAACGGCTGATTGTCGCCAAGATTCCGCTCGAAGGCGCGAGCGACCACGGCGTCAGCGAGGCCCTCTACCTGCGCGATCCGGACGACAACGGCGTCGAACTCTATCGAGATCGCCCGAAAGAGGAATGGCCGAAAAACGCTGACGGCTCTTTGCGAATGTGGACCCGTCCGCTCGACCTGCACGATCTGCTAGCGGAGTTGGAAAAGAAATAGCTTTCAATTCAGAATACTTGCGTCAGCAGCCGGTTAGTTCGTATTCGCACGGCTCGCATGATTTTCGAGGGACCGACCGCAAACCTTTCGGCTCCCTCCCGGACTGACAAAAGCTGTCAAATTGTTAATGAACTGTAGCGTAACCTCATTCGCACGCAAATCAACTCATACGCACGCGAATGGCGGACGCGCTTCAAAGGGTAATGGTACCGGCCGCCAGCGCTGCGGCCGTTGATCCTTTCTCGCACGAATCGACCGCAGCGGCGGTTGCGCGTTTGACCGCACTGGTTGAGGCTCAGCAGCACGTCATTCGTGATTACGAAGCAGCCCTCGCGCGCAGTAAGGAGATGTTCGAGCGCGCGTCGGCGGCGGCGCGGCTTGGCATGTGGGAATGCGATCTGATCACCGAAACCTTGCAATGGTCGGGCGGCACCTATGACATATTTGATATCCCGCGCGACATGCCGCTGGTGCGCAACCAGACGCTGAGTTGCTATCCGCCGGAATCGCTCAAGGCACTCGAGACAATCCGGAGCCGCGCGATCGCGGAGCGGAAGGACTTCAACCTCGACGCAGAAATCGTCACTCCGAAGGGAAAGCATCGGTGGATCCGGATCACGGCGGTCGTGGACTGCGCAGGCAATCGCCCGGTGCGGCTGTTTGGCTTCAAGCAGGACATCACGGAAGAGCGGGCGAAGGTGGAGCGCCTGCGCTACCTTGCCGAGTTCGATGAATTAACGGGCGTCGCCAACCGCCGCCGTTTCGAGGACAAGCTTTGGGACTTCTGCGAAGCTCCCACCGCCGCACCACGCGATGGCGCGCTGTTGCTGGTCGACCTTGACGGGTTCAAGGATGTCAATGATTCGCTTGGCCATGCCGCAGGCGACGCTTGCCTGCAGCAAGCAGCACGCCGCCTCACGGAAGTATGCCTGGATGCGATCGTCGTTGCGAGAATTGGAGGCGATGAATTTGCCGTCCTGTTTGGCCCCGGTGGAGTCCAGAAAATCACGGCGGTTGCAACGCAGATTGTTGAAGCGATGAACCGGCCGGTGACTTATCAGGGCCGCAAATTCAAAATCGGCGCGTCAGTCGGCATCGCGTGGGCGCGTGTCTGCACGCCAACTGAGCTCTTCCAGCGCGCCGACGCGGCACTTTACGCCGCCAAGTCCGACGGACGAAACACCTTCCGATGGTTCGATCCGCGGCAAAGGCAAGCTCTCGCATAGAACGCGACACTTAAACGCCGCACCTGAGCTAACGAAACTTGCACACACCTGTCGTCTCAGCGACGCGACGGGTTGGCAATCCGAACATTCACCATTTGGTGGGCTTGGGCAGTTTCGTCAGCGTCGTTCAACCGCCTTGGTCGATCGGTTACGCGGTGGCCTTGGCCACAGCCCTGCGCGCGAGCACGCCGACAAGATGCGCGCGGTACTCAGCGCTGGCATGAATATCACTGTTCATGCCGCTTGCGGGAATGCTCATGCCTTCGAGCGACTTCGCGGCAAAGCGTTTCTTCAGCGCTTCCTCGAACGATTTGACGCGGAAGACTCCGTTCGCGCCCGCGCCCGTCACCGCGACACGGATCTCCGGGCCGCGCTTCGAGACAAACACGCCGACAAGCGCGAAGCCGGACGCCGGGTGCTTGAATTTTTCGTACGCCGCCTTCTTCGCGATCGGGAACGAGACTTTGGTAATAATCTCCCCGTCCTCCAGCGCGGTCGAGAACATGCCGGTGAAGAAATCGTCAGCAGCAATTTTGCGCTTGTTTGTGATGATTGTCGCGCCGAGCCCGAGACACGCAGCCGGATAATCCGCGTTGGGATCGTTATTGGCGATCGAGCCGCCGATCGTGCCCATGTGGCGCACCTGCGGATCGCCGATTGCAGCCGGCACCGCCGCGAGTCCCGGCAGCGCTTCCTGCATGACCGGCGAGTTGGCGACCTCTGAATGTGTTGTCATCGCGCCGACCACGACCGAACGGCCCTTCAACTCAACGCCTTTGAGCCCTTCCACTTTCGAAAGATCAATCAGCGCCGATGGCTGTGCGAGCCGCTGCTTCATCACCGGAAGAAGCGAATGCCCGCCGGCGAGAAGCTTTGCGTCCGGGTTTTTCGCCAGCAGCCCGGCCGCTTGACGCACGGTAGTGGGACGGTGGAACGTAAAATTATACATGTCGTCTCTCCTTATTCCGCTGCCTGTCGCATCGCGCTCGCGCGCTGAAGCGCGGCCCATACGGTGCTGGCCGTCGCCGGCATTGAGATGTCTTCGCTTCCAATTGCATCGGTAATGGCGTTGATGACCGCCGCCGGTGCCGCAATCGCGCCGGCCTCGCCGCAGCCCTTGATACCAAGCGGATTGGACGGCGATTTGGTTTCGGTCAATCCGACGATGAACGACGGCAGGTTGTGCGCGCGCGGCATGGAGTAATCCATGAGCGAGCCGGATACGAGTTGGCCGTCCTTGTCGTAGACGGCGCTTTCGAGCAACGCCTGACCGACGCCCTGCGCAATTCCGCCGTGCACCTGGCCCTCAACGATCATCGGATTGATCACGGTGCCGAAGTCGTCGACCGCAGTCCAGTTCACAATCTCGGTCTTTCCGGTGTCGACGTCGACTTCCACCTCGCAAATGTGACAACCGGCAGGGAACGTGAAGTTGGTCGGATCGTAAAATGACGTTTCCTTCAGCCCCGGCTCAAGCTCCTGCCCCGAGAACTTGTGCGCAATGTAGGCGTTGAGCGCGACGTCGCCCCACGCCGCCGATTTGTCGGTGCCGGCCACCGTGAATTTTCCGTCCTTGAACTCGATATCGCTTTCGGACGCTTCCATCATATGAGCGGCAACCTTCTTTGCCTTGGCTTCGATCTTGTCGAGCGCCTTGACGATCGCCGACATGCCCACCGCGCCGGAGCGCGAACCGTAGGTGCCCATGCCGAACTGCACCTTGTCGGTGTCGCCATGGACGATCTCGATCTGGTCGATGGGAATGCCGAGCCGCGAGGAAACAAGCTGCGCGAAGGTCGTCTCGTGCCCTTGTCCGTGGCTGTGCGAGCCGGTCAGCACTTCGACATTGCCGGTCGGGTTGACGCGCACCTCGGCCGATTCCCACAGGCCGACGCCCGCGCCGAGCGAGCCCATGGCCGCCGAAGGCGCGATGCCGCAGGCCTCGATATAGGTCGAGTAGCCGAGCCCGCGCAGCTTGCCGCGCCGCGCGGCTTCGGCCTTGCGCGCCGCGAAGCCCTTCACATCGGCGATGTCCATCGCTTTGGTGAGCGAGGCGTCGTAGTTGCCCGTATCGTAATTCATCAGGACCGGCGTCTGATGCGGGAAGGATGTGACGAAATTCCGGCGACGGAATTCGGCGGGGTCCATGCCGATCTCGCGCGCCGCCGTCTCGACGATGCGCTCGATGAGGAAGGTCGCCTCCGGCCGGCCCGCGCCGCGATAGGCGTCGACCGGCGCCGTATGCGTGTAGACGCCGTCGACCTCGACATAGATCGCCGGGAGGTTGTACTGGCCCGACAGCAACGTGCCGTAGAGATAGGTCGGCACGGCGGCCGAGAAAGTCGAGAGATAGGCGCCGAGATTGGCGATCGTCTTGACGCGGAGGCCAAGCATCCTGCCGTTGGCGTCCAGCGCGAGTTCCGCGTGGCTCAGATGATCGCGGCCATGCGCGTCGGCGAGGAAGCTCTCGGAGCGTTCTGCCGTCCACTTGATCGGGCGGCCGACTTTCGCCGCCGCCCAGACGCAGGCGGTCTCCTCCGCATAGATGAAGATCTTGGAGCCGAAGCCGCCGCCAACATCGGGCGCGATGACGCGCAGCT
>DASTSG010000054.1:0-19080 GCA_035760805.1 Pseudolabrys sp. | reverse complement strand
GAAGGCTGGAACGCGGAAGGCAGCACCGAACTCCTTTGGCAGCACTTCAAGGGCGAACGTCCCGAAGTGCTGCGGATGCTTGAACGGATCGAAACCTGGCGCATGTGGGTCTTGTGCGACCGCGAGCCCGTGAAGAACTGGAGCGCCGGCCGCGTCACGCTGCTGGGTGACGCCGCGCACCCGATGCTGCAATATCTTGCACAAGGCGCATGCATGGCGACGGAAGACGCCGTGACACTCGCCGATAAAGTCGCCGAGCAGCCGAACGATCTTCCCGCCGCGTTCCTCGCCTATCAGCAGGCCCGCTATCTGCGCACCGCCCGTGTGCAGATCATGGCGCGCGTTTATGGCGAGTTTTATCACGCGCGCGGGCCGACCGCCGAACTGCGCAATATGATGCTCTCAGGCCGCACGCCCGAGCAGTCTTATGACGGCATCGCCTGGCTCTATGGCGACTCGGAATGAGAAGGGCTCCCTGTTGGGGAGCCCTCGCTAACGATCCAATCCCTTGGCTGAAGTTCTAAATTCGGACTCGCGAGTCCGCTTGCTCGGCCGTAGAACGCGCGCTACCGCTTCGCGATATGCGCGTCGGCGATGACCTTGCTCCACTTGACAATGTCGGACTTCAGACGCGCCATCAGTTCATCTGGCGTGCTCGCGGAAGCGTCGATGCCGACCTTCGCAAATTTTGCCTTCAGGTCGGGATCGGCGGTCACCTCGCGGATTGCTTTGTTCATCGTGTCGATGACCTCCTTCGGCGTGCCTTGCGGCGCGAAGATGCCGTTCCACGATGTGACCTCGTACCCCTTCACCCCGGCTTCATCGACGGTCGGCACGTCCGGGAGAAACGGCGAACGCTTCGGCCCTGAGGTCGCGATCGCACGCATCTTGTGACTGTTCAACTGGCCCTGGACCGCCGGCTGAAAGTCGATCTGCATCTGCACGTCGTTGCGCAGCAGTCCCACGACGATGTCAGGCGAGTTCTTGAACGGCACGATGACGACATTGAGCTTCGTCATCGCCTTGAACAATTCGCCGCCGAGGTTCTGCGTGCCGCCGACATTGATGGTGCCGATGTTGAGCTTGCCCGGCTGCGCCTTTGCCGCCTTCATGAAATCGGCAAGCGTCTTGTAGGGCGAGTCCTCTTTAACCGCGAACACCAGGTTGAATGTGCCGATGGTCGAGATCATCTCGAACTGCTTCACCGGATCAAACGGAAGATGATTGAAAATAGCGACGCTGATCGCAGTGCCATTGGTGACGAACCCTAGCGTATAGCCATCGGGAGGCGCCGACAGCACCGCACGCGCAGCAGTGATGCCGCCTGCCCCCGGCATGTTCTCGATAAAGAATTTCTGCCCAAGTTTTGCGCTGAGCTTATCCGCCAGAATGCGCGCCGACACGTCGGCAACGCCGCCGGCACCGAAGGGCAGGATGATCTTGACCGCCTTGTCGGGATATTTCTGCGCGCTGGCACCCTGCGGCGCGGCCAAAAGGCATAGCGCCGCCGCGGCCAATAATCCGCGCGCAAGTGTTTGCCTGAATTTTCTCATCGATCAATCCTCCCTAGTTTTTATCGTTGAATTGGAATGTTCGTCAGAAACCGTAGAGTCGCGCCGGATTGTCCACCAACAGGCGATGCTGCAAGCTCGAGTCTGGCGCAAATCGCGGCACCAGATCAACCAGATCGGCCTCGTCCGCCTCATGCGTCGCATTGGGGTGCGGAAAGTCCGTGCCCCACAGAACGCGGTCCGGAATGGCTGAAACGATCGCGTGCGCGATCGGCACGGCCTCCGTGTAGGGCGGCATTGAAATGCGCTCGGACCCGCAGACCTTGATCCAGCAATTGTCGAGCTTGGCCAGCTCGAGCAACGCGCGCAGGGCCGGCTGATCAACGCCGCCCTTGCCCGGCACCCGGCCCATATGGTCGATCACAAACGGCACCGGCAGCTTGCGAATTGTCTCAGAGAGCGGGGCAATATCGGGCGCGTCGAGATGCAGGACCACATGCCAGCCACGGCCTTTGATGCGGTCCATGACACGGGTGAACACGCCCATATCGGGCGCGCCGCCCAAATGCTTGACGAAATTAAAGCGAACCCCGCGCACGCCGCCGCGATGCAGCATGTCAAAGTCGGCATCCGTGAAGCTGTCGTCGACAATCGCCACGCCGCGATAGCGTGTCGGGTCGGACGCAATGCAGTCGAGCATCGCCGCATTGTCCTTGCCGTGGCAACTCGCCTGCACAATCACCGCGCGTTCAATGCCGAGATGTGCATGCAACGCCGCGAGCGCTTCCTTCGGCGCATCCTCCGGCGTGTAACGGCGGTTCGGCGCATATGGAAAACGCGCCGCCGGACCGAAGACGTGGCAATGCGCATCGCACGAGAGCGGCGGCAGCTTGAACGCCGGCCTGCGGCGTTTGGACAGATCGAGGCTCATGATTTCCTTCTCAGTGGCAACCGGAGAAATCGCTGTGATCTTGTGCGCCCGGCCGCTCGTATTTTTCAAGCCACTGGGGCAGCGACACCGAATGAAGTCCAGATGCTTGCGCCTGCCGCAAGGCGACGCGAACGCACGCCTTGGCGAAGCGATCCTCACCCGCCTCGAACGGCGCCTCGCCGGCGACGACCGCGGCGACGACTTTGGTCTTGAGCAGGATGGTACCCGGATCGCCGTAGGCGCGCAGCAGCGCCTGGAAGGCATCGTGCCGTGCCGGTTGGAAGGGCTTCACGCGACCGAATGAATCCTTTGCCGGGTGCGCGGGGAAAACCGACAAGCACGGCACAAGTCCCTCCGGGATCGGCTCCGTCGCAGCATGCGTGCGGCCATGCGCCAGCAGCTTCGACAGCACGTGCGTGTGCGGACCTTCCGGACTGCGTCCATCGTGCGGTGGGATCGGCTGATAGACCTCGATACGGCCGCAGCGGCTGGCAAACACGCGGTGCGGATTGGCCGCGAGAATTATTGTCATCGCGGGGTTGCCTTGCGCGAAGACGCTTTTGCCGGTTTGCGCGCGCAGGAGTCCGATGACGGTTTGATCGCGTACGCGGATCATCGCATCGATGTGCGCAACACCAAGGCCGAGGTCAAACAACACGCCTTGCTTGTCTTCTTCACGCAACGCGTCGGCATCATGTCCCAATTCGGTAAGCACGGTGCGACCGTTCATCGCCGCATCTTTACTGGGCATGCACAGTGCAAAGTTCTGATTCCAGCTTGCGCCGGCCGCGGTCTCGAACGCGATCGGTCGCAGCCCATCGCAAGGCGTGATGCGGATGCCGCCGCGTGGGGTAACCGCCGACATCGACGCCGGCAAGAGATCGAGTTTTACCTGCTCATCGGGATCGCGGGTAAATTCCGCGATAGCGCCGAAGGTCCCGAGTCCCCAATGGCTTTCGTCGTCAGCCAGCTGCCCGGCAAGGATCGCCTCGAGCGCCTGATCGTTTGAACCACGCATCCTCACTTATCGCGCAGGAATATCCCCGCGCGCCCAGCCTTCCTTTGTCGCAGCCGCAAATGCCGCGAACTGCCCTCCGGCGATTGCCTCACGCATTCCCCGCATCAGGTCCTGATAATAGGCCAGATTGATCGTGGAAAGCAGCACGCCGCCCAGTATTTCATTCGCTTTCACAAGGTGATGCAAATAGGCTCGCGAGTAACTCCGCGCCGCTTGGTGCGGGCTCTCCTCGTCGAGAGGGCGAGGATCGGCCGCGTGGCGGGCATTCTTGAGATTGATCGGCCCGAAGCGGCTGAAAGCCACCCCATGCCGTCCGTTACGCGTCGGCAGCACACAATCGAACATGTCGATGCCGCGTGCGACCGCTTCCAGCAAATCTTCCGGCGTCCCAACGCCCATCAAATAGCGCGGACGATCGACGGGCAAAAAGGAGGCCGTTTCGGCGCTGACCCGCAGCATCGTCTCTTGCGGCTCGCCGACCGCAAGCCCCCCTATCGCGTAGCCATCAAATCCGATGTCAATGAGTTCTTTCGCGCTCGTGGCACGAAGCGCTGTGTCGTCGCCGCCCTGAACGATGCCGAAGAGCGCGTAGCCTTCTCGAGCCCTCGCCTCGAACGCCCGTTTGCTGCGTTCGCCCCAGCGCAGCGACAGCCGCATTGCGCGCTCGATCTCGTCACGCGCAGCCGGCAGCCGCAAGCACTCGTCGAGTTGCATCGAGATGTCGGCACCGAGCAGCGACTGGATCTCGATCGCGCGCTCGACGCTCAATTCCACAATTGCGCCGTCCAGGTGCGAACGGAACGTGACGCCTTTCTCGTCCAGCTTGCGCAACTCTGACAGCGACATCACCTGGAAGCCGCCGGAATCGGTGAGGATCGGTCCCGGCCAGTTCATGAATTTGTGCAGGCCGCCCAATTCGGCAATCCGCTCGGCACCCGGTCGGAGCATCAAATGATACGTGTTGCCGAGAATGATCTCCGCCCCGGACGCACGCACTGCTTCAGGTGTCAGCCCCTTCACGGTGGCCTGCGTGCCGACGGGCATAAATGCCGGCGTCTGCGCGATTCCATGAGGCGTGACGATTTCGCCGCGGCGGGCGGCACCGTCGGCCGCAAGAAGTCGAAAGGAAAACGGTGAATTCATCGACACAATGCACTTTCTTCCGCGCTCCCCTTACTGGAGAGGGTCAAGCATGCGGCACGGCCGGATGTAACAAGCACGCATCGCCGTAGGAGTAAAACCGATAGCCGGCCTCGATTGCATGCGCGTAGGCCCGCTTCATCGTCTCCAGGCCGCTGAACGCCGAGACCAGCATGAACAATGTCGACCGTGGCAGGTGGAAATTGGTGAGCATGAGATCGACCGCGCGAAAGCGGTAGCCCGGCGTGATGAAGATTGAGGTCTCGCCGGAGAACGGATTGATACGTCCGCTCTCATCTGCCGCGCTCTCCAGAAGCCGCAGCGACGTCGACCCTACTGCAACAATGCGCCCGCCTTTGGCGCGCACAGCGTTGAGCGCATCGGCGATTTCGGCTGATACGGTGCCAAACTCCGCATGCATCGTATGGCCCTCAACGTCGTCCGTCTTGACCGGCAGGAACGTGCCGGCGCCGACGTGCAGAGTTACTTTGTGCAGCGAAATTCCTTGCGTCGCGAGCCTCTCAAGAAGCGCCGGTGTGAAATGCAGGCCGGCGGTGGGAGCCGCAACCGAGCCCTCGGCGGTCGCAAAGATGGTCTGGTAGTCAACGCGGTCTTGATCGTCGGGCGCGCGGCGCGAGGCGATGTAAGGCGGCAAGGGCACATCGCCACGTTCTTCGATGGCTTGATCCAGCACCGGCCCGTGAAAGGCGAACGAAAGGATGACTTCACCGCCTTCGAATTTTTCTTCGACTCGAGCATCGAGCTGACCGAGGAAGCAGACCTTGCCCTCGTCGCCAAAGCGCAACGTGTCGCCGGGTTCGACTTTTTTTGCCCCAAGAATGAAGGCACGCCAGCGGGAGCCGTCCAGCCGCTTGTGCAGCGTCGCTTCAATTGCCGGTTCGTTCGCACCGCGTCCGATACGGCGGCCTATAAGCCGCGCCGGGATCACTTTCGTATCGTTGACGACGAGCGCATCGCCGGCACGCAGCAGGCGCGGCAGATCGCTTACTCCGGAATCCTCGAATTCAGGCTGTGCGCTCGGCCGGACGATCAGAAGGCGGGCGGCATCGCGCGGATGCGCTGGTCTCAGCGCAATGCGCTCGGGCGGGAGGTCGAAATCGAAGAGGTCAGTGCGCATACGAGAGCCTGTCATTCCGGGACGTACCGGAGGCGCGGGCCCGGAATGACAATAGAATTACGCCGCCATGGTCGCCTTGATGATCTTGTCCGGATCCTGCACCGGCTCACCGCGCTTGATCTTGTCGACGTTCTCCATGCCTTCGGTCACGTGGCCCCAAACCGTGTATTGGTTGTCGAGAAAACGCGCATCGTCGAAGCAAATGAAAAACTGGCTGTCGCCTGAATCCGGATTTTGCGCGCGCGCCATCGACACGGTGCCGCGCACGTGCGGCTCATTGTTGAACTCGGCCTTGAGCTTCTTGCCCGAGCCGCCGGTACCCGTTCCGTACGGGCAGCCGGTCTGCGCCATGAAGCCGTCGATGACGCGATGAAAAACAATGCCGTCGTAGAAGCCTTCCTTCACCAGTTCCTTGATGCGGGCAACGTGATTAGGCGCGAGGTCCGGACGCATGGCGATAACCACTTTACCCTTGGTGGTTTCCAGGATCATCGTATCTTCGGCGTTGGCCATAGCACTCATTTCCTTTCTTGCGATTCCATAGCAGGCGCGCGTCACTTCATGTCGGCAGCGACCTGCACCTTCACCATCTTGTCAGGGTTCGTGACAGTGCCGCTTTGCGATCCGCGCGGCGCTTTCTTGAGCCTGTCGACAACGTCCATGCCGGAAACGACCTCACCGACCACCGTATATTGGCCGTTGAGGAACGACGCATCCGCAAAGCAGATGAAGAATTGCGAGTTGGCCGAATTCGGGTCGCTTGCGCGCGCCATCCCGACGATGCCGCGCTTGAACGGCACCTTTGAGAACTCCGCCTTGAGGTTCGGATATTTCGACCCGCCGGTGCCGTTGAAATTCTGGCCATCGCCGGTCTGCGCCATGAAGCCTTCCATCACGCGGTGAAACGGGACGTTGTTGTAGAAACCGTCACGCGCAAGCTGCTTCAACCGTTCTGCATGATGAGGCGCAATATCGGTGCGCAGCTTGATAATGACCCTGCCCTTCGTCGTATCGATCACGAGCGTATTGTTCGGATCGACGCCGGCCGGCAGCTTTGGCGGCGCCGCCAGCGCGGGAATCGCGCACACGAGCGCGACGACAACGGCAATGATGCGGATCATGATGACTCCAGGTTCGGCCGGGGTCAGCCGGCAAATTTCTTTTTCAGGCGCGCGGCAACGCTCGCCGGCACAAAAGCCGAAACGTCACCGCCCATGCCGGCGATCTGGCGGACCAATGTGGCCGTGATCGGGCGCACGTCCGCGGACGCCGGCAAGAAGACCGTCTGCACGTTTGGCGCCATGGTCGTGTTCATCCCGGCCATCTGCATCTCGTAATCGAAATCGGTCGCATCGCGCAGGCCCCGGATCAGCAGCGTCGCGCCCTGCTGACGCGCTGTCTCGACCACCAGATTGTCGAACGTGATGCAGGCGAGCTTGCAGCCTTCCGCACGCGCGATCGGTTGGCAGGTCTCTTCCAGCATCGCCAGCCGCTCCTCGGCGGAGAACAGCGGCTTCTTGCCGGGATGTACACCGATCGCCAGCACGAGCTTGTCGGCAAGGCGCGCCGCCTGGCGCACCACGTCAAGGTGGCCGTTGGTCACCGGGTCGAACGAGCCGGCGTAAAGAGCTGTCCGCGTTGAATTTCCCACCATGCCGCGGGTCTAACCCGGCCCTTCGCCGCCCGCAAGCCGGGATGCCCCGGATGCCGGTGCGGCGCACACAAAACTGCCGGCTATACGGCGGAAGATTTTACGCCGTCAGCCTGATTGCCGACATCGCAGGTGCTGGTGGCTCATGCGATCGCTCGGCTTGAGCAAATCGTTTGGCCGCCATCACCGCCGAGCGCGACCTCACCGGTTCACGTTGAACCTGTACACCAGTGCGGTGCGAACGGTCTGCACAATCGGGTGCAGGTGATCGAATGCGACCGACGCCTGGTTGAGGATTGGAACGTTCTCGGCGCCATAATCTGCGAAGCGGTACTCACTTCTGACCGACAGACCCGGGAACCAGGGTACCACCAGCTCGGCACCGGCGCCGATGAACCAGCCGCTGTAGGTTTGCGCCGCCAGCATGTCCGCCTTTGGGCGACTCCGGATGCCGAAGTCGAAGAAGTGTACGTCCGAGAAGCGCGCTTGCGTGAAGCCGCCGCTCAGATAGGCGAGCAGATCCGGCGTGATCAGATACCCGAGCCGGCCACCGACACTCCACGCCCATTTCTGTTTTATCGGCCCGCCCTCTTCCCAAAATGGATCGCTCCAGTTGCCCTTGATGTCCGAAATGTCCCAGTCGGCCAAGACGCCGGCAACGAACTGGCCGGCAAACTGATAGTCGAAGCCGCCGCCGACAGTGCCGAACCAGCCTCTGCCGCCGATCGTTTCGTTATTGCTGACGACGGTGCCGTTTCGCGTTATCGAGCTGTCGGCATTGAACATCCCGAAGCCGCCGCCGGCGTCGACGTAAAAACCCGTCCAGTTATGGGGCGCTGGTACCGCAGCGGAAGCCATAGCGGCAGTGCCGGGTGCCCCTCTGCTCCAGCCGAACTTGTAAGCGAGCTCCGCGCGGACCGTTTGCACGTGCGGATGAACCGTCACAGCGATCCCTGGTAGCGCGTTGGTCGTATCAACGATCGGGATATCCTTGCTGCCGTAGTCCGAGAATCGGTACTCGGTCTTCACTGACCATCCTGGCAACCCAGGGAGCATGGCCTCGATCCCGCTGCCGACAAACCAGCCGCTGTATGTTTGCGCCTGCATCGTAAAGCGGCCCGCGCCGCCAAGACCGAAAACCGTCAGTGCCTCCCCGGAAAAACGGGCTTGCGTGAAGCCGCCGCTGAAGTACGGAAGCACCGCAGGGTTCAACAGATAACCGATGCGCGCTCCTGCGGCCCAAGCCCTGTTCTGCTTGATTGCGCCGGAGGCCTCCAGCCACGGATCACCAAAGTGCCCTTTGATGTCTGAGAAGTCCCAATCGGCAAACACGCCAGCGACAATGCGCCCGGTGAGCTGATAGTCGAAACCGACACCCACCGTGCCGAATAAGCCGCGCCCCGCGTTCGAAACATTCTCGCTTGCAACGATCCCCCGGTCGGTCAAGGAGGAATCGGTGTTGAACATCCCATAGCCGACCCCGGCGCCGACGTAGAATCCGGTCCAGTTGTAAATGACCGGTGGCGCTGCTGGAGCTTTGAGCTCAGCGCCGGTGGCCTGCGCCGCACTGACTGCTAGCCCGGCAATAATCGGGACAACCCTAGTGAGCCATCTGCTCATGCCTTCCGCCCCCTGAGACACTGTATAATGTTACCTGATTACCACGCCGAACTTTATTACCACGCTGCGCTTTCAGGGCTGTGGCCTCTGCGCAACATGTGAACAGCTTTTGCCGGCGTGACGGTTCGACCGAGACTCGGCAATAGCCTTATGCGGCGAGATTACTCCTCCCCGTTCTCGTCACCCAAAAGCCGCTCGACGGAGACCACCTTTTCATTTTCGGCGGTGTCGAGAACGATCACACCTTGCGTGGAACGGCCGGCGATGCGGATGCCGGCAACCGGCGTACGGATGAGCTTGCCGGCGTCCGTCACCAGCATCACCTGATCGCCTTCCTCGACGGGGAACGAGCCGACGATCCGTCCCGTCTTGGCCGTCAGCGCCATGGCGACGATGCCTTTACCGCCGCGTCCGGTGGTGCGGTATTCGTACGAGGACGACCGTTTGCCATAGCCGCGTTCTGAAACGGTCAGCACGAACTGCTCGGCCGCCGACATCTCGACATAACGCTGCTCGCCGAGCTCGATGGTGCCATTCGCCGTCTCCTCGGTGTCCGTCGCCGTTTCCTCGACCTCGCCGTTGGTGCCGCGCCGGATGGCGCTCGCCCGCTTGTGATAGGCTGCGCGCTCTTCTGCGGTGACATCGACATGGCGGAGGATCGACAGTGAGATCACCCTGTCATCCTTGTCGAGCGCGATACCGCGCACGCCCATGGACGTGCGTCCGGAGAACACGCGCACTTCTGGCACCGGGAAGCGGATGCAGTGGCCGCCCGCGCTGGTGAGCAGCACGTCGTCTCTCTCCGTGCAGATCGCAACGTCGACGATGCCTTCTCCTTCGGAAAGCTTCATCGCGATGATGCCGGAGTGCCGTACGTCGACGAAATCGGACAACTTGTTGCGGCGAACGGTGCCCTTTGTCGTGGCGAACATCACGTCGAGCGTCGCCCATGTCTTTTCGTCCTCGGGCAGCGGCATGATCGTGGTGATGAGCTCACCCGGATCGAGGGGAAGAATATTGATGAGCGCCTTGCCGCGCGCCTGTGGCGCCGCCAGCGGCAAGCGCCAGACCTTTTCCTTGTAGACCTTGCCGCGCGAAGAGAAGAACAATACCGGCGAGTGCGTCGAGGCAACGAACAGGCGGCTCACGAAATCCTCGTCGCGCGTCTGCATGCCGGAGCGGCCTTTGCCGCCACGGCGTTGCGCACGATAGGTCGACAGCGGCACACGCTTGATATAGCCGAGGTGCGAAACGGTGACGACCATGTCCTCGCGCTGAATCAGGTCCTCGTCCTCGACCTGCGCCTCTTCTTCGGCGATGATCGTGCGGCGCGGCGTGGCGAACTCGTCTTTCAGCGCCGCGAGCTCTTCCTTGACGATCAACTGGATGCGCGAGCGCGAGCGCAGGATTTCCAGATAGTCCGCGATTTCGGCGGCGAGCTTGTCCAATTCCTGGCTGATCTCCTCGCGCCCAAGCGCGGTGAGACGTTGCAAACGCAAATCCAGAATGGCTTGTGCCTGCTCGGCTGAAAGCCGCGTCATCCCGGCCTCAGAAACCGTGTGTCGCGGGTCGTCGATCAGCGTCACCATGGAGGCAACATCGCGCGCCGGCCACTCTCGCCCCATCAAGGCTTCACGCGCCTCCTTGGGATCTGTGGCGCCGCGAATGAGCGCGATGACCTCATCGATATTGGCAACTGCAATCGCAAGTCCGACCAGGATGTGCGCGCGGTCGCGCGCCTTGCCCAGCAGGAACTTGGTGCGCCGCGAAATCACTTCCTCGCGGAAGGCGATGAAGGCGGTGAGCAGGTCCTTCAGGTTCATCACCTGCGGACGACCGCTGTCGAGCGCCACCATGTTGGCGCCGAAGGACGTTTGCAGCGGCGTGAAGCGGTAGAGTTGATTGAGCACCACGTCGCGTTCGGCATCGCGCTTGAGCTCGATCACGACGCGGTAGCCATCGCGGTCGGACTCGTCGCGCAGATCGGCGACGCCATCGATCTTCTTGTCGCGCACCAGTTCGGCGATGCGCTCGACCATGTTGGCCTTGTTTACCTGATAGGGAATTTCGGTGACGACGATCGCCTCGCGCTCCTTCCGGATGGTTTCAAACGCCACCTTGCCGCGCATCACGATGGAGCCGCGGCCCGTCGCATAGGCGCTGCGGATACCGGCACGGCCGAGAATGATACCCCCGGTCGGAAAATCCGGGCCGGGCACGATCGCATTGAGATCGTCGATGCTCAGCGCCGGATCATTGATGAGCGCAATGCACGCGTCGATCACTTCGCCGAGATTGTGCGGCGGGATGTTCGTCGCCATACCGACGGCAATGCCACCGGCGCCGTTGACCAGCAGGTTGGGAAAGCGCGCCGGCAGCACCACCGGCTCGTGTTCGGAATTGTCGTAGTTGTCCTGGAAATCGACGGTGTTCTTGTCGATGTCTTCGAGCAGCGCATTGGCAACCTTCGCAAGCCGGACTTCGGTATATCGCATGGCTGCCGGCGGATCGCCGTCCACCGAGCCGAAGTTGCCCTGGCCATCCACGAGCGGCAGGCGCATGGAAAAATCCTGCGCCATGCGCACCAGTGCGTCATAAACCGCCTGATCGCCGTGCGGATGATATTTACCGATAACGTCACCGACGACGCGCGCCGATTTGCGATACGGCCTGTTCCACTCGTAGCCGTTCTCGTGCATCGAATAGAGGATGCGGCGATGAACAGGCTTGAGCCCATCGCGCACATCCGGCAGCGCGCGCGACACGATTACGCTCATGGCGTAATCGAGGTACGAGCGCTTCATCTCGTCGGTGATGGAAACCGGACGCACGTCGGCGGGATTTCCATCCCCCGACTTGGGATTTTCGCTATCGGCCAAAGCTGGGTTCCAAGAGAGTTTTTGAGTCGGATTTTTCTACCCGATTCAAGCTGCCATGGCCACCTGAAAACTGGTTCTTGGCAGGCTAGTTTACTGTTGTTTATCAATTATTTAATGGCAGCGGCCGACAATTGCCAGTCCATCTCGAATTGACCGTCGCTGAACCGCTCGCTAGGCCGGTTTCATGGCCTCGGAATTTGTCATTTCCGCGCTGGTGACCCTGCTGGTCGTGGTCGATCCGATCGGGCTTGTGCCGAGCTTTCTCGCGCTCACGCATGGCCTCCCGGAGAAGGCAAAGCGCAGTGTCGCACTGCGTGCGTCGCTGATCGCGGCCTGCATCCTTGGCGGTACCGCGCTCATCGGTGAATGGCTGCTGCGGTCGCTGGCGATTTCACTGCCCGCGTTTCACATCGCCGGCGGGCTGTTGCTGTTCTCCATCGCCTCGGAAATGGTGTTCGGTGTGCGCATCGTTCGCCAGTCGAAAGAGACGGAAGGCGCGATCGAAGAGCATATGCGCAACATCGCGGCATTCCCGCTTGCCATTCCCTTGATGGCGGGCCCGGGCGCCATCACGGCGGTCGTGTTGCTGTCGGAGCGCACGAGCGGCAATGTGCTGATGCTTGCAGCACTGCTCGTTGTGATCGCCGCCGTCGTCGTGGTGTGTTTCATCGTGTTCGCGATCGCGCCGCGTATCGGCCGCATGGTCGGCGCGACCGGAAACGTGGTGCTCTCACGCTTGCTCGGAGTCATCCTCGCCGCGCTCGCCGTTCAATTCGTCATCGACGGCGTGCGAGCGGTGATGGCCGGATAGAGTGGCTTCTCGAAGCAAGACGCCGCTTTCAGCTCTCCCTAAGGGAGAAGCCGGACCGCCATCAGCGCCTTTACAAGCGTCTTCGGCGCGCTATGCGGGCCGGCTTATCGAGAATCCCCCCACCCCAACCTTCTCCCCGCAGGGAGAGGAAAGCGCACCGAGGTCGTCTCGCGCTTCAATTTACACGGCTGCGTTTCCGACAACTGATTTTCGGAACTGCATCAGCGCGGCGCCGTTTCCCTGCTAAATTGACGGCAACCGCATGACAGCGCTCAAACTCACACAGTTCCTCGCGCTCGTTCTCACGGCTTTGGCGCTCGTACCCGGCGGCGCGCATCTGTTCGCGATGCCGAACAAAATCGATCTGGCACAAACCGACTATTTCATCGCGCAAAGCGTCTATCGCGGCTGGGCCTGGTTCGGGACGGTGCTGATCGGCGCTATCGTCATCAATTTCATTTTGACGATCATGGTCCGGCGGCGGCCGCTCGGCTTTGTACTAACGGCATTCAACCTGCTCTGCCTCGTAGCGAACCTCGCAATTTTCTTCGCGTGGACATTCCCGGCCAATCAGGCGACGAACAACTGGACTGCCGTTCCTGCGAATTGGGAAATGCTGCGAACGCAATGGGAATATTCGCACGCAATCAACGCGGCGATCACGTTCGTCGGCTTCTGTTCGCTGGCGATATCCGTGCTGGTCACGCCCGGCAAACCGAGCGGTGCCGGTTGAACCAACACCCGCTCATTCCTGCAACGCCGGCTCGCTAACAAACGTCAGAACGGAATTTCGTCGTCCATGTCGTCGCGCTTGCCGGCGGAAGCCATAGCGGGACGCCGCGAGGGTGACGTGCTCGACGAGCCGAAATCGTCGCTGTCCGCGCTCGCCCCACCTCCGCCGCCGGCGCGGTCGAGCATCGTGAGCTGCGAATTGAAGCCCTGCAGCACGACCTCCGTCGAATATCTTTCCTGACCTTCCTTGTCCTGCCATTTGCGGGTCTGCAGCGCGCCTTCGATGTAAACCTTCGAGCCCTTCTTCAGGTACTGCTCGGCGACCCGGCAGAGCCCTTCGTTGAAGATCACAACGCGGTGCCACTCGGTTTTCTCGCGGCGCTCGCCGGTGTTCTTGTCGCGCCACGTATCCGAGGTGGCCACGCGCAAATTCACGATCGGCCGCCCGTCCTGCGTGCGCCGCACTTCCGGATCGGCACCGAGATTGCCGATCAAAATCACTTTGTTGACGCTACCCGCCATGACGATCTCCACCTGACGCCTTGATTTCAGCGTCGCTGTTGGCTTGCCTTCCGCACCCTAGTCTCAACCCACCGACCGGCAAGCGCGTTCGGCGCTCATCCACACAGGACTTCGTGCTGCCATTGCGCGGCCTTGCGGCTCGCATTGCTTTGTTCGCTTTTTGTTCTATACCTCCCAGGGATGTAATGCAACCGATTCCCTGGGGGCTCTTTCACAACGCGGCCACTCAGCCGTCTCCCGGCGTTTTCAACCGCGTATTGCGGCAGCGCACTGGTAAACAGGACCCGTTCTTACTACGTTCCGATGAGCCGCCCCTGCCAGAAAACCCGAGTTCCCAGCGCGAGACGATGCCAGAGCGTCCCGATAAACCTGTCCGCAGCGATGCCCGCGCGATCACCATCCGCGGCGCGCGCGAGCACAACCTGAAAAATATCGACGTCAGCATCCCGCGCGACCAGCTCGTGGTGTTCACCGGACTGTCAGGCTCCGGCAAGTCGTCGCTCGCCTTCGACACCATCTATGCCGAAGGACAGCGCCGGTATGTGGAGTCGCTGTCGGCTTACGCGCGCCAATTTCTGGAGATGATGCAGAAGCCGGACGTTGACCAGATCGACGGCCTCTCGCCCGCCATTTCCATCGAGCAGAAGACGACGTCGAAGAACCCGCGTTCGACCGTCGGCACCGTCACCGAGATCTACGATTACATGCGCCTGTTGTGGGCGCGCGTCGGCATTCCCTACTCGCCGGCGACCGGTTTGCCGATCGAAAGCCAGACCGTGTCGCAGATGGTCGACCGTGTGCTGGCGTTGCCGGAAGGCACGCGCATCTACGTGCTGGCGCCGGTCGTGCGAGGCCGCAAAGGCGAATACCGCAAAGAGCTCGCCGACTTTCTCAAGAAAGGCTACCAGCGCGTCAAGGTCGACGGGAAATTCTACGAGATCGCGGAAGTCCCCGCGCTCGACAAGAAGTTCACGCACGACATCGACGTGGTCGTCGACCGCCTGGTGGTGAAGCCGGACATCTCCGCGCGGCTCGCCGACTCGCTCGAGCAGTGCCTCAAGCTCGCGGATGGGCTGGCCGTGGTGGAGCTGGCCGATGCCAGTGCATCCCTTGCCTCGTCATCACCGGGCCGCCGCGACGCGGCGAGTCCCGGTGATCCCGATCAGGAGGGCGCGAGCTCTCCCAAGCGGGATGGCCGGGACAAGCCCGGCCATGACAAAGGAAAGGCCGGCACCAAATTGGCCGCCGCGGCAGCCGCAGCCGAGCGCCGACTCACCTTCTCCGAAAAATTCGCCTGCCCCGTTTCCGGCTTCACCATTCCGGAGATCGAGCCGCGGCTGTTCTCGTTCAACAATCCGTTCGGCGCCTGCCCGGAGTGCGGCGGCCTCGGCGTCGAGCAGCACATCGACGCCGATCTCGTCATTCCGGACCGCGACGCGGCGATCAAGCGCGCGATTGCGCCGTGGGCGAAATCGTCCTCGCCCTACTATACGCAAACGCTCGAAGCGCTCGGCAAGCACTACAAGTTCACGCTCGACACCAAATGGAAGGACCTGCCGAAGAAAACGCAGGATGCGATCCTCTATGGCTCCGGCGATGACGAGATCAAATTCGTCTATGACGACGGCCTACGCGGCTACACGACCAAAAAGCCGTTCGAGGGCGTCATCACCAATCTCGAGCGCCGTTTCCGCGAAACGGAAAGCGACTGGGCGCGCGAGGATCTGCAGAAGTATTTCACCGACGTGCCGTGCAAGGCCTGCCACGGCGCGCGGCTGAAACCCGAAGCGCTGTGCGTCAAGATCGCGGACAAAACGATCGCCGACGTCGCCGTGCTGTCGGTGCGCAAGGCGGGCGAATGGTTCACCGATCTGCCGGCCCAGCTCAACGCGAAGCAGAACGAAATCGCCGTGCGCGTGCTCAAGGAAATCCGCGAGCGGCTCAAGTTCCTGGTCGACGTCGGCCTCGATTATCTGACGCTCGCGCGCGCCAGCGGCACGCTCTCCGGCGGCGAGAGCCAGCGCATCCGGCTCGCCTCGCAGATCGGCTCCGGCCTCACCGGCGTGCTCTACGTGCTCGACGAGCCTTCGATCGGCCTGCACCAGCGCGACAACGCGCGCCTCCTGGAAACGCTCAAACGCCTGCGCGACCTCGGCAACACCGTCATCGTGGTCGAGCATGACGAGGACGCGATCCGCGCCGCCGACCACGTGCTCGACATCGGCCCCGGCGCCGGCATCCACGGCGGGCACATCGTGGCGGAAGGCACGGTCGACGATCTCATCGACGCGTCCGCTTCATGGACCGGCAAATATCTTTCCGGCGAACTCACGGTGCCCATCCCCGAGCGCCGCCCGGTCAACAAGCGCCGCACGCTGAAAATCGTCAACGCGCGCGGCAACAACCTGAAGAACATCGACGCCGAGATTCCGCTCGGCCTCTTCACCTGCGTCACCGGCGTCTCCGGCGGCGGCAAGTCGACGCTGCTGATCGACACGCTCTATGCCGCTGTCGCGCGCAAATTGAACGGCGCCTCGCTCGCGCCTGCGCCGCACGACCGCATCGAGGGGCTCGAGCACATCGACAAGATCATCGACATCGACCAGTCGCCGATCGGCCGCACGCCGCGCTCGAATCCGGCGACCTATACCGGCGCCTTCACCCCGATCCGCGAATGGTTCGCCGGCCTCCCCGAAGCGAAGGCGCGCGGCTACGAGCCGGGGCGCTTCTCGTTCAACGTCAAGGGCGGCCGCTGCGAGGCCTGCCAGGGCGACGGCGTCATCAAGATCGAGATGCACTTTCTGCCCGACGTCTACGTCACCTGCGACGTCTGCAAGGGCAAGCGCTACAACCGCGAAACGCTCGAGGTGCTGTTCAAGGGCAAGTCGATCGCCGACGTGCTCGACATGACGGTCGAGGAAGCGCTCGAATTCTTCAAGGCGGTGCCGCGCGTGCGCGACGTGCTGGCGCTCTTGCATCGCGTCGGCCTCGACTACATCCATGTCGGCCAGCAGGCGACAACGCTCTCCGGCGGCGAGGCGCAGCGCATCAAGCTCGCCAAGGAATTGTCGAAACGCTCCACGGGACGCACGTTGTACATTCTGGATGAGCCGACCACCGGCCTGCACTTCCACGACGTGGCGAAGCTGCTCGAGGTGCTGCACGAGCTCACCGACAGCGGCAACACCGTGGTCGTCATCGAGCACAATCTCGAAGTCATCAAGACCGCGGACTGGATCATCGACCTCGGCCCCGAAGGCGGCGACGGCGGCGGCGAGATCGTCGCGGCGGGCACGCCGGAGGATATTGTGCGCGAGAAGCGCAGCTACACCGGGCAATTTTTGAAGCCGGTGCTGGAGCGGAAGTCTGCGCCGCGCAAGAAAGGCCAGCAGGCGGCGGAGTAAGATCGAGGCGGCCAGAGTCCGGCGCCGGGATA
Organism: Pseudolabrys sp.; assembly: GCA_035760805.1. GTDB lineage: Bacteria > Pseudomonadota > Alphaproteobacteria > Rhizobiales > Xanthobacteraceae > Pseudolabrys. The sequence continues at coordinate 1,691 of DASTSG010000054.1, read as the reverse complement.
TTGCATGAAGCTGACGGAAACGAACTGCAACGCCCTGCGCGACAGCTTCCGCGCGTCACTGCCGACGGAGCGCGGCGGTTGATCGCCTGCGCCTGGGCCGTGCGGGGCGTGGTGTGAGGCGGTTATGATCGTCGGCTGCGGGACCCGAGGGCGGCGACGGCGAGGTCGTCGCCCAAGGCACGCCGGGAACATTATGAAGGCGAAGCGGAGTTATACGGGGGAGTTTTTGAAGCCAGTCTTAGGAGCGAGGCCTCAGGGCGGCGGAAGAAGGGCGCGCAGGCGGCCGAGTAGACAAGTATCACAGTTGCATCGGCCCATATGTTTAGAAAATTCTTTGCGAAGGAGAACGAGATGACTTTCGATATCGATAGTTTCGACGAAAAACAGAAAAACTCTCTATTCACCATGGTTAGCGACTTCGACGGACCCACCTCAACAGGGTACGTGTTATCGGTCCTTGAGCGCGCTCTTACCGAGTGCAACCCCGACTGGGAACGAGACCCGCAGGCCATTTCGCCTGACCTGCGAAAAGAACTGGAAGTGTGCATGGCGGCACTTCATTACTGCAAAATACGTTCTTTGGCCGACATGTAGCTCGTAGGGCGGATTAGCAAAGCGTAATCCGTCATCCATCCGTGACACGACGACTTACTCCTTCTAGCTCTCCCTATGTGCGCTTTATTCCCATAACCAAAGTAGCTCGGGTCGGCAGGCGAGGGAAAAACTATAACTTCTTTCCTTTTGGCATCATGACATGACCACGAACCGTCTGATCCTCATCGACAATGCCACACTGAGCGGCGTTGAACGCCTAATCGGCGAAAGCCAGACGTTAAATTTGAACAATATCGACAATGACATTCTTTGCTTCGAAAAGTTAATTACCGCCATATTGTTTCGCGACGCCCTCATTAGCGTTGACGATTACAAAGAGGAATACCGATCTAAGAGACTGAGACGGTTCGATTTCATCGATTTTTTGACCATCGATCCCGAGACATATGCAAATCTTTCGAAAGACGCCGCAGATTTCGCAAAAAACATGACATTTTCATTCGATGGATCGAAACCAGCGGGCGATGTTGTTAGCTTTTTTGAGTCCCTCCGCATTGATCCGCAATTGCGGTGGGACATCTTTGTCTCAAGCGAGTATTTAACCATGTCGTTTCTGGTCAATGACACTCAGGACACGCACTATGAGAGAGCAATCGATAGCGTCTTTAGGAATGAAAGTGCCAATGCTGGCGCCGTAATCGCGGGGGAGGATATTTCGACGACCGTTTCGGTCAAAGGACGCCCTGAAATTTCCGACATAAAGGAACTTATCCAAGCCTTTGCGTCGGGGAATTCCAATTACAAAGGGATTTCATCCTGGAGCCTATTGGATCGTTGTATTTTTGGTTACGGCTGGGCGGCTGAGAGATCGCATTTCTACAACGCCGTCGCCGCGCAAAATGATGCAGATGCCTTCCTAGCGCCGCTTCGCGACGCCTTCTGCGAAAGTTGCTGTAGATTGGAGTCGCGGTCACAAGTTAATGGCTTGCTTGAAAGCCTAAAATCTAAAGCGCAAGACACGTTGGCAAAACTCGTGGAGGCAAGCGGCAGAGCTAAGTTCGCGATTAAATTGCCATTTTTCACGGCCTATCTGATGTCAAAGTGCGACAACCCCAAGCAATGTATTGATCTTGCCC
>DASTSG010000053.1:0-12763 GCA_035760805.1 Pseudolabrys sp. | reverse complement strand
TGGCGGAGAGAGTGGGATTCGAACCCACGATACGGTTTCCCGTATACACGCTTTCCAAGCGTGCGCCTTCAGCCACTCGGCCACCTCTCCGTTCCAGCATCTAATGAAGACGCGCACCTCTTTACGTCAAGACGCGCGTCGCGGACGGGTGCGCCTTCAGCCGCCTGCGCCGCCCCGCCAAACTGCTTCATGTCAAGACGCGCTGCGCGTCGATCGCAAACGCACCGGCTATGCAACCCTCATAAATACGACGATCGGTCTTAATGAGGGTGCATGCTTGCCGCCGTCAAGGCACTCGATCCGCCAGTAGTCCGGGGCAACCGCGAATTCTGAACACCAACCGGCCCCGTTTGCCAGCCGGATCGTTTGCTCGTCCAAATATGCTAAATTTCTCCTATATTTGACGGCGGCATTGGGTGCGCTCACAAATAGGGCGAACCGGCCATGGAAACAGACGCCTCAGCCCTGCAACTGGTCCTTTCGGCGGACCCGACTCTAATGGCCATTGTGCGGCTGTCGCTCGCCGTCAGCCTGACGGCCGTGGGGCTCGCCGCCCTGATCGGGGTGCCGGTCGGCGCAGTGATCGCGCTTACCCGTTTTCCGGGACGTGAGGCAACGATCATCGCGCTTAATGCGCTGATGGGGTTGCCGCCGGTGGTCGCAGGACTTGCGGTCTTTCTCGCGCTTTCGCATTCGGGGCCGCTCGGCGCATGGGGGCTCCTGTTTACGCCGACCGCCATGGTGATCGCGCAAACGATTCTTGTCGCGCCCATCATTGCCGCCCTGTCGCGACAGACGATCGAAGATCTCTGGCTGGAATATCGCGACGAGTTTGCCGCCATGAATGTCGGCCCGTTCGGACGCGTCGCAACGCTCATCTGGGATGCGCGGTTTTCGCTGGTGACGGCACTTCTTGCAGGCTTCGGGCGTGCGGCGGCGGAAGTCGGCGCCATCATCATCGTCGGCGGCAATATCGATGGCTTCACGCGCACGATGACAACGGCGATCGCACTGGAGACCTCAAAGGGAAATCTTCCGCTGGCGATCGGTCTTGGCCTCGTGCTGATCGCCATCGTGATCGTAATCAACGCGCTGGCGTGGGGCGCGCGCCGCGCCGGCGAACGACTTGCGGGATGACGATGCGGCCGCCCGATTCCGAATTGCCGATTTTGCTCGAGCGTGTACAGGTTGCCGCTGGGAAAGTTCTTATCCTTGACGCGGTTTCTCTGAACATTTCATCCGGCGCACCGACCGTTTTGATCGGACCGAACGGCGCCGGGAAGACGACGCTGCTGCGCGTCGCGATGGGCCTGACACAGGTCACACAAGGACGCGTGACATGGGGTGGCCGCGAACATACAGCGCCGACGCGTCGCGCGATCATGTTTCAACGGCCGGTTATGCTTCGGCGCAGTGCGGCCGCCAATATACGATACGCGTTGAAAACAGCGGGCGCGCCGCGGAGCGAGTGGGAGCCGCGCACGGCCGACTTGCTCAAGCTGGTCGGCCTCTCAGGACTTGCGCAGCGGCCCGCTCGCCGCCTTTCCGGCGGCGAGCAGCAGCGTCTTGCGCTCGCGCGCGCGCTTGCTCGCGATCCGGTCGTGCTTTTTCTCGATGAGCCGACGGCGAGTCTCGATCCTGCAGCCACAAAAGCGATTGAAGACATCGTCACAAACGTCGCGGCGCGCGGCGTCAAGGTGATGATGTCAACACACGATCTCGGCCAAGCCAGGCGCATTGCCGGCGAAGTCGTACTGCTCCACCGCGGCCAGGTGATCGAACGCGGATCGGCCGACACATTCTTCGCAAACCCACAAACCGAAGAAGCAAAAAAATTCATTGCCGGCGAATTGCTGGTGTAACTCGCAAAACAGAACGGAGAATTTGCATGCTCACACGTCGCATCCTCACAGCCGCGCTCGCAGCGTGCGCGGTGACGCTCGCGGTACCGCAATCGTTCGCACAGGACAAATCCATCGTGGTTGCGTCCACCACGTCGACACAGGACTCCGGTTTGTTCGAGTATTTGTTGCCGCTGTTCAAGAAGAAGACCGGTATCACGGTGAAAGTGATCGCGCAGGGCACGGGTCAGGCACTCGACACCGGGCGGCGAGGCGATGCTGATGTCGTGTTCGTGCATGCAAAAGCGCAAGAGCTCAAATTCCTTTCCGAAGGGCAAGGCGTGAAGCGCTATCCGGTGATGTACAACGACTTCGTGCTGATCGGGCCGAAGAACGATCCAGCAGGTATCAAAGGTATGAAAGATGTCGCGCAGGCCTTCAAAGTGCTGCACGACAAGCAGCAATCGTTCATCTCGCGCGGCGACCGTTCCGGCACGCACAGCGCGGAGTTGCGCCTCTGGAAGGCAGCCGGAATCGACATCGCAAAGGATCATGGCCCTTGGTACAAGGCGATCGGACAAGGCATGGGCGCCGCGCTCAACACCGCGCAAGCCAGTAATTCTTACGTGCTGTCCGACAGGGGTACCTGGATCCACTTCAAGAACAAGGGCAATCTTGAGATTCTCGTGCAAGGCGACAAGCGCATGTTCAATCAGTACGGCGTGATGCTGGTGAACCCCGCGAAGCATCCGAGCGTGAAAAAGGATTTCGGACAGCAGTTCATTGATTATCTGATCTCGCCGGAAGGCCAGAAGGATATTGCGAACTACAAGATCAATGGCCAGCAGCTTTTCTACCCCGACGCGAACGATCCGGACGCGTAATGAGTATTGTCATTCCGGGGCGCGGCCGAAGGCCGCGAACCCGGAATCCTGAACCCCAACGCGTGTGAAGTACGAATTCCAAGACCTGCTCGCTTCGCTCGCGTCCCGGAATGGCAGCGTATGCATGATCCGTTTGTGATTGCACCGGACAATGGCCTCCGCCGACACGATCCACCTTTATGCCGCGGGCAGCTTGCGCGAGGCATTGACGGATGTGGTGGATGCCTTTGTTGCGGATACCCGTCATAAAGTCGAAACCAAATACGGGCCGTCGGGGCTGCTCAAGGATGAAATTGCAAACGGCGCAACGGCGGGCGTGTTCGCTTCCGCGAACATGGAGCACCCGCGAGCGCTGGAGCGCCTCAAGAAAAGCGGTCCCGTCATTTGTTTTGCGCGCAACACGCTGTGCGCGCTTGTGAGACCCGGATTGAATGTGACGAGCGAGAACTTGCTCGACCGTATGCTCGATCCTGCCATCGCCCTCGGCACCTCGACGCCGATAGCGGATCCGTCCGGCGATTATGCGTTTGTGGTTTTTGCGCGTACCGAGATGATAATGCGCGGCGCGCGCGATACACTTGAAAGGAAAGCGCTGCAACTGACTGGTGCGACAACGAGCGCCGCGGCGCCTCGCGGCCGCAACGTCTATGGCTGGCACATCGCCGAGGGACACGCGGATATTTTTCTGACCTATTGCACCAATGCGCTGGCGGCAACACGTCAGTATCCGGGCCAGCAATCCGTCCGGCTTCCCGATGCACTGGCGGTTGCAGCCGATTACGGGCTCACCGTCATCAAGGGCGCTCCCGCGGCGGCACGGGCCTTCGCGCAATTCATGCTGTCGCATCAAGCCCAAGACATTCTGGCGCGGCACGGCTTCGCGCCAGCCTAGACGCCATCCCGTGCACTTGTCAGCGCGCCGGATAGGTTATTGTCCCGTTGCGGTCGACGTGCGCGCCAGGCGTAAGGCTGGCCGGCGAGGTTTTCCCTGCGGCCATGATGTGGAACACGTGATCCCCGCCTGCGAGCAAATAGTCTGCAATAATCCGGCGATGACATCGCCACCACACCGCCTCCGCGCACATCACCGCACAAAGCTTCGTGCTTCCCAATTCGCGCAGCCGCGCAAGGCCGGACCGGAAACCTTCGGTCATCGCGTAGTCTGCGTAGTTATGAAAGCTCTGGTTCTTCCAGAAGGCGTTGACCTCCGGCCCAATATCACGCGAGCGCGGCCGCAACCCGCCAAGGGCGGCGATATGCTCATAGCCGATCTGGCGGCTCGCCAGAGTTTCGGCAAACGCATCCGCGTTGAACTGCGGATTGGTGCGCGAGCGGGGCACCGTTCTTACATCGGCGACAAGAGCAATTTCCAACCCGGCCAGCATATCGATGAATTCGTCAGCCGGATGCGTCGAGTGGCCGATGGTAAAGAATGGAATACCCATGCCAGCCATATGGCGGCTTTTTGCGTTTACTTCCACAGCAAAGGCGGCCTCGACGCCGCTTTCAAGGAAGCCGGCAAGCGCCTACATTAGTCAGATGACCAGCGATCCCTACATCATCAAGCCGAATCCGGCCGACCCGCGACTGACCGAACGCGTCTCCGGCATCGACCAGAGCGGCGCGAAAATCGAGACCGCCGTTACTGTCGAGCGGCCGCTGACAATCTTCCTCAATTCGCAGGAAATCGTCACGGCAATGACGATCGGCGACTATCCGGAATATCTCGCGATCGGCTACCTGCTCAATCAGAACATGTTGCTGGCAGACGACATCGTGACCGGTGTCGATTACGATGAAGAGCTTTCGGTCGTCGTCGTACGAACGAAACGCAAAACGAATTATGAGAAGAAGCTGAAGAAAAAGGTGCAGACCTCCGGCTGTGCACAAGGCACAGTATTCGGTGACCTGATGGAGGCGCTGGACGACATAAAGTTGCCCAAAGCGGAGCTTCGCACGTCCTGGCTCTACAGGCTGACACATGAAATCAACACCACGCCGTCGCTTTATCTTGAGGCTGGCGCGATCCACGGCTGCGTGCTGGCAAAAGGGGACCAGCCGCTCGTCTATATGGAAGACGTCGGACGCCACAATGCCGTCGACAAGATCGCGGGCTGGATGTTCAAGGAGAGGGTCACACCCGACGACAAGATTTTCTACACGACCGGACGGCTTACCTCCGAGATGGTCATCAAGACAGTGCGCATGGGAATTCCAATCCTGGTTTCGCGTTCTGGCTTTACGGCATGGGGAGTCGAGCTTGCGCGCAAGGCGAACTTGACGCTGATCGGGCGTGCGCGCGGAAAACGTTTCGTCGCCCTGGCGGGCGAAGACCGCATTGTGTTCGATCAAGACCTCGCATTTGTTGAAGAAGAAAGCGCCAAGCACCAGCGCAAGGCCGCAGTACATGATGAGTGAATTGGCGTGTCATTCCGGGGAGCGAGCGAAGCGAGGCAACCCGGAATCCATAATCACAAACCGGGGTTATGAATTCCGGGTTTGCCGCTGCGCGGCGCCCCGGAATGACGATCAAAACAATGCCTGACATCCCCGTTCCCCCTACTCTCGGCTTGGTGCTCGCCGGCGGACTCGCGCGGCGAATGGGCGGTGGCGACAAGGCGCGCCTCGAGATCGGCGGCGTAACGATCCTCGACCGCGTGCTGGCAACACTATCGGCGCAGTGCACCGGCATCATCATCAATGCCAACGGCGATCCAAAACGCTTTGCCGACACCGGCTTGACCGTCGTTGCCGACAATGTACCCGGTCATCCCGGTCCGCTTGCCGGTATTCTCGCAGGACTCGATTGGCTCGCCTCCCAAAACAACGGCATCGAATGGATGCTGAGCGTCCCGGGTGACTGCCCGTTTTTGCCCGACGATCTGGTGGAACGGCTGCATGCAGCGAGGCGCAAGATGGGCGCCGGCGTGCCGCTTGCCTGCGCGCGCTCCGGCGAGTGGCGGCATCCCGTCGTTGGCTTGTGGCCGCTTGCGCTGCGCGCCGATCTGCGGCACGCGCTGGTGGAGGAAGATCTGCGCAAGATCGAAGTGTGGACAGCGAAGCACGGAATTGCCGTCGCCGATTGGCCGGACAAGCCGGTTGACCCTTTTTTTAACGTGAACACGCCGGAGGACGCCCGGCGAGCAGCGGAAATCGCGCGCGGCGTCTGATCGTCAGCCCATCAACTGCGCGTACGACAAAAATCCGATGCGCGCGCCGGGCGCAATCTCTGTCACGTCTTCGGGAAACTCGAGCAAGCCGTCGGTTTCCGTCAGCGAGGTGATAATGCCGGCGCCGTCTTGCGGGTGTTTCACTGCCTCGATCTCATTATCCGCCGCACGGCGGAGCGCGACGCGCACATACTCGCGCCGGCCTTTCTTTTTGCTGTAGGCGAAGGCGGCGCGCACCGGCAGCGCGACAAGTTCTTGCGGCCGAGCGCCCGCCAGCCGCCGTAACAGCGGCCTCACCACTCGGACGAAAGTAACGAAGACAGCAACCGGATTGCCCGGCAGACCGACGAAGGCCGCGCCATTCGAGGCATCCTTGCCACGGATGACAGCCATCGCCACCGGCCGACCCGGCTTGATGGCCACGCGCCAGAACACGAGCTTGCCGATCCGCTCAACCGCGTCGCGCACATAGTCCGCTTCTCCGGTCGAAACCCCTCCGGACGTGATAATGAGATCATGGTGTGCTGCAGCGGCTTGCAATGCGCGTGCAAGCTCGTCGGGCTTGTCGGCAAGAATACCGAGATCGGTGACGATGGCGCCGCGCCGCGTGAGCAATTCGAACAACAAGTAACGGTTGGCATCGTAGATCGCAGCGTTGCCGCGTTTGCTTCCCGGCTCCACAACTTCATCGCCGGTCGAGAAGATCGCGACTTTCAGACGGCGGCGAACATGGAACTCGGTGATTCCGAGAGCCGCGGCGAGCGCGATATACCGCGCGTCAAGCACCGTGCCGGCTGCAATGGCGACGCTGCCCGCGCGCAAATCTTCGCCGGCAAGGCGGCGGTTGGCGCCGCATTTCAAACCGCGCGGCAAGATAACACTATCGCCATCGCTCTCCACATCTTCCTGCATGAAAACGGTATCGGCGCCCCTTGGCATTGGCGCGCCGGTAAAGATGCGGACGGCTTCGCTCGCGCCGAGCGCAGCATCGGCGCTCTTTCCTGCCGTCAGACGGCCGGAAATTTTCAGCCGGCTTTCACCGTCAGGCCTGAGATCGGCATGGCGGACGGCGTAGCCATCCACCGCGGAATTATCGAACGGTGGCAAATCGACAGGCGCTTTCACATCCGCTGCCGTTACGCGCATGCTTGCATCGCGAAGAGTCACGCGCTCGATTTCCACCACCGGCCCAATGCGCGCGGCGATGAGCGCCTCCATCTCCTCGATCGGCATCAGCGGCCCGGAGAATGCAAAACAATCGTCCGTGAGCTGCGCCATCAGACTGTGACCTCAAGGGTCGAAACCGGCGCTGCATGCGCAAGCAGCAAGTCGACGATCGCCTCGACATCGTTCAAGTCGACCATGGGTACTTTCGCATGCGGAAGTGGGGTATCGCACGCGACCGCAACGATGTGCGGGTCTTCGGGATGCAGCAGCGGCTTGCCGTTTTCGACGCGATGGATTTCAAGCTTGGGGAACTTGTCGCGCTTGAAGCCCTCGACCAGCACCAAATCGACCGGCGACACCTTGGCGAGCAAATCCCGCAGATTCCATTCCGGCTCTTCGCGCAATTCATGCAGGATCGCCCAGCGCCTCGCCGAGCTGATGATGACTTCCGTTGCGCCAGCGGCCCGATGAAAGAACGAATCCTTGCCGGGCTGATCGAGATCGAATCCGTGGTGGGCGTGCTTCAACGTGGAGACGCGCAAGCCGCGCGCGGTCAGGCGCGGGATTACCTTTTTGATCAAGGTGGTCTTCCCTGATCCGCTCCAGCCGGCAAGGCCGATAATGCGTGTGGGGCCATCCGGCTTATGAATGGGCGCGTTCATGGCGTTCCTTATAGCAGATCGATGTCAGCCTTCGCGCCGCCCGGCAAAGTCAATTTGCGGGCTGCATGCCGAGCGCCGCAATGCGCTCGCGCACAGACTCGTCGCGCAATGCAGCCAGAAAGGCCTGCACCGCGGCCTGCTCCCGCCGCGCCTCAACAAGCAGGAAGTCATAATGCTCGGGCGACAAGGGAATGAAACCGAGGCCATAAAGCTTTGCCACGGGCTCGATGGCCACGCCCCAATCGGCGCGCTGCTGTGCAATCGCGGCTGCGACCGCGTTGTGCGATTTCGGCTGATTGGCGTAACCCGGTGGATGCGCGCCTCCTAGCAGCTTGTCGATCAGCAGGCGCGTGCCGGCACCGGCGTTGCGGTTGACCATCAGACAATCGGGGTTGCCAACAACGAACTCACGGACGGAATCGGCGCTCTTTCCTTCAAAGCGTTTGTCGCCTGGCCGGAATAAAATCCCCTGCATGCGCCGCCAACCATGGACAAGCACCAATCCTGCGGCCGCGAGATGCTCGTTATACTTTCCTGTCGCCGGGTCGACGATATGGACCGGCGCAATGTCGCACTCTCCACGCTTTATGGCGGCCAGACCACCGAGGCTGCCGACCGCCAGCGTGCGGACGGAAAATCCCTGTTGGGCCAATGCCCCGACGATCACGTCAAGCCCGACGTCCTGGCTGCCCATAATGACCAGATCGGGCGAGCGGACCGCGCTGCCGATCAGCGTCACCTCGGCTTGCGTTCCTGCTTCAAGAGCCGAGGCGAGCGCATCGACTTCGAGAAATCCGTCGGCCTGCGAGAAGCTCGTCACGGCGCCCGAGCCTTTGGCGATCGGGAACGCCACCATTCCATCTTTGCCCTGCGCCAGCGCTACCAGCACAAATTCCTTGCGCCCGAGCTCGGAGGCAACGCGCACCGGCACGCGCGCCGATATCGTCTCGACCGCCTCGGGCGGCAGACCGGCGCGCGCGCGGATCACCGGTGCAACGAAAGCATGGAAGGTGAAAATCGCCGACGTTGGAAAGCCGGGCAGAACGACGACAGGCTTGCCATCTACCACCGCCAGGCAGAGCGGCTTGCCCGGCTTGAGCGCCACGCCGTGCACCAGCACGCCGGGCTTGCCGAGCCGCGAGACAATGCGATGCGAAAGATCGCCGGCGCCCTTTGACGTGCCGCCCGAAAGCACCACCATATCGCATTCGCAAAGCGCTTTGCGCACCGCGTTTTCGAGCACCACTTCGTCGTCCGGGAAAGCGCCGAAGGCGACGGCTTCGCCGCCAACCTCGGCAATCGCTGCCGCGATGATCGCACCGTTGCTGTCATAAACACCGGCCGGCCGCAGGGCGGCGCCGGGCGCAACCAATTCATCGCCGGTCGAGAGCACCGCGATCTTCGGCTTGCGCACGACATCGACAGACGCATATCCGCAAACCGCGAGCATTCCGATTTCACGCGAGCTGAGGCGCGTGCCGCGCCGCAAGAGCGTTTCGCCGCGCGCGATATCCGATCCTGCATACGATATGAATTGGCCGGCCATGACGGCGCGGCGAAGCTCGATGGCTGGATTATCTTGCTCCACCAGTTCCGTGTGCTCGATCATGACGACGGCATCGGCACCGCGAGGAACGACGCCGCCGGTTGCAATAGCCGTTACCGTGCCCGGCCGGATTTCGATAACGGGCGCGTGGCCGCTGGCGATCACCTCGCTGTTGAGCGTCAGAAGCTTCGGCGCGCTCTCGCTCGCGCCTACCGTATCGGCGGCGCGAACGGCAAAGCCGTCGACGTTGGAGCGGTCGAAGGGCGGCGCATCGACGGCGGCCACCACGTCGTGCGCCAGTACACGTGAAAGTGCGGCCGAGATCGAAACCGTCTCCGCCGGCATCGGCGAAAGGTCGAGGTGCGCTTCGAAGCGCGCGCGGGCCTCGTCCGCAGAGACGACTTCCAGGAATTGCTCCTGCCGCGCCGCCGCGCGGACACGCGCAAGCAGTTCCTCCTTGCTTTGCTGACGTGGCTTGCGCGGATCGTTCACAGCCATGGCCTCACGGACACGATGCTGCCCGCCTGATAGCCTTCGCTTTCGGCGGGAACAAGAACATAGCCGTTTGCCGTCGCGAGCGCCGAAAGCGGCAGATATTTGCTCGCCAGAGGCTCCGCCTTGTTGCCGTCCCGCCGCACCGGCACCAGTTCGGTCAGGCTCACGGTTGACGAAATTTTTCGCGTCAAGGTCGCAGGTATGGCTTGCTCGGTGTTGTTTGCGCCCGTGAGGCGCCTCACGAGATGGCGGCCGAGCGTGAGCCAAACAGCGGCCGCGGCATCAAGCCGCCCCGGCATGATCAGGACCGGGCGCGAACCTGCGATTCCAAACGCTGCCGTTTCGCCGGGGCTGAGAGCAACGCCATGCACGATGACGCGTCCGCGGCGCGCAAGCGCCTCCACGCTTCGATCGCCGGGACCGGTGCCGGTTCCGCCGACGACGATAACGGCATCAACGTTTTCATCGTCCAGCGCAGCATCAATGTCGCAGTTCTCTTCTGTACGAACCACGCAGCCCGATCGATTGGCGGCGTTCGCAATCAGCCAAGCGGCCGCCGCAAGAAACGTGTCATCGCGTGCAGCGATGACGCGCAGGCGCGGCTCGCGGATGCTCACATCCTCGATCCGCGCAGCGGAGAGAACCGCGATATCGATATCGCGCAACCAGGCACTTCCACGGCCTATTACGGTTCCGGGCCCGCAATCGCCGCCGGCCCTGAGCACACCCTCGCCCGGCGCGGTCGGCGCCACTGCCTCCGCCTGTCCGCCGCGCACCTGGATCGTCCCACGCGGCGCCACGGCGTCGGTGCCAGCCGGCATCGGCTTGCCAGCCTCAACGTACGCCGGTACCTGCGGCAATAGAGCGGGGGCAAAGCCCCCCGCATCGCGCGTCATCTCTGCCGCGATGGCCCAACCGTCATGCAGCGCCACCGCGGCCGGCGGCCAAGGTCCAACCTGCACGATGTCCATTGCGAGGACGCGCCCGCAAGCCGCGGCCAGCTTCACATTGCGAGCGGCAACGGGCTTCACCGTTTCATCAATTGCGGCAATAACCTCGGCCAGCGGTGTCAACCGCGTGATCGCTTGAGGCGTTCGTTCAACCATTCCGGCGCAACTCCCGGCGGCATCTTAACGTAATAGGCCTTGCGCTGGCGGGCTTTTCGCTTCGTGGTATTAACGTGCTGTCAGAAGTTAAATGAGCGCCGGATGCAAGAAAAGACGATGAACCTGCGTGGCCTCAAATGCCCGCTTCCCGCCCTGCGCGTGCGCAAGATGCTATCGGGCTTGAAGAGCGGCGACCTGGTCGTGGCGGAATGCACCGATCCCCTGGCGGCGATCGATATCCCGAACCTGCTGCGCCAGACGGGGGATTTGCTCGAAGAAAAAACGGAAGCGAATGGCGTCCTCACATTTCGAATCCGAAAGACATAGTAATGCCGTATTCTCGTTTAGCGAATTGACCAAGCTAGGCGTTTTTCGGCGAGGGCTGAATAAGACGTGATTATGACTGATAAATCTACCTGAAGATCGACCTTCACGTCAGCGAAGGATTGAGTCCCGCTCCAAATTGCAATTGTCGGCGCCCCCGAACAGTAGTAGCCACGTGTCGCTTGGGTCGAGCAATTCTGCGATTACCCCATGATTATCAAATCAGCAGTTTCGATCGTATTGCTCCTCGGCATAATTGTATTTGTAACATGGAATTTCGGGCTTGCTCCTACGTTCGGCGCCTTGCAGCAATTATCCCTTTTCACGTTGGGAACAGCCTTTGTAGCTCTTCTCGCGAACGCAGTCGCAGCCGCATTACGGTTTAGGACCATCGCCGGCGATATTGGCCATACGATCGGGCTTCGAAAAGCCCTCGCGGCTGTCAGCGTTGGCACCCTGGCAGGTAGCGCGTTCTTCCAATTGGCCGGGCAACTCATGGCTCGCGGCGTGATGATGAGCCGTGGCGGCATCCCGTTTGCCTCCGTCGTCGTAATGACCCTTTACGAGCGTGCGGTCGCCGCAATCATCTCAGGACTGCTTGCGCTTGCCGGCGCCTATTACATCTTCGGTCAGATTGCGGTCGACCAGCAGACCGGCGGCAACAATTTCATCAAGATCGTCATCGGCCTGTTGGCCGCCGCCACAGCCGGTGCACTACTGGGTTATGGGCGACGCGCGGCGAACGCCATTTCGCCGGTGATGACGGGACATTTCGCCGTAAGGCTGGTGCGTGCGATCGGATTGAGCCTTCTTGTGCAGCTGCCGATGATGGCGGGCTACATCATTATCGCCCATGCTTTATCGCCGGACGTTTCACTGAGTGAGCTTGCGGCGGCAGCCTCACTGGTGATGTTCGCTGCCAGCGTCCCGGTCAGCTTCGCCGGCTGGGGCATTCGCGAAATGAGCGCGGTTTTCGCCCTGGGGGCGATCGGCGTAGGCGCGGCAAAAGCGGTGGTTACCGCCCTCCTTATAGGAGCCGGCTCTCTGATCGCAATGGCCGCGCTGGCAATCCTTTCAGTTACCTCATGGAATCAATCGGCACCGACAACAGCTGAACGGACATCTCCACCGATCGATTACATGAAGCTGCTCATGTGGTCGTTGCCCGTCGCTACCGCGTTTTTAGTCCTGTTTCAAATTTACGTTCCGATTTCGTCGGGAACGCTGTTGAACGTAAATCTTGCCGATCCAGTCGTCATTCTCGGCGGTTCAATTTTCCTGCTTCAATCCATAACACAGCAATCGCCGCCTCAATGGCGAATTCCCCATCTCAACCTCGCGATCGGCGCAATGACCGTTGTGCTCGCGATATCCTTGATCGCGGGAGCCGCCCGATTTGGGTATACCGAATGGGCAGTCGTTAACCGGTTTCTTGGATGGTTCGTTCTGTTGGCCTACGCAGCGACGGGCGCCTTGGTAATCAAGGCGGCAGGCCGGGAAGGATTTGACACGATCCTTTTGACGTTTGTTGCCGCAACCGCGGCTATTGTTGCCATCGAATTCGCCCT
>DASTSG010000052.1:0-25455 GCA_035760805.1 Pseudolabrys sp. | reverse complement strand
TCCAGTGAAAGGATGTGGTCAACTGCGTGATCGAGAAGATCGCGGTCGTGGCTGATGACGATTATGGTCCGCGCGTAACGGGCAAGATGATCCCGCAGCCAGAGGGACCCTTCGAGATCGAGATAATTGGTTGGCTCGTCGAGCAGCAGGAGGTCAGGCTCGGCGAAGAGCGTGGCCGCAAGGGCGACGCGCATTCGCCAGCCGCCGGAGAATTCGCTGCACGCACGGCGCTGATCCGCGTTGGAGAAGCCAAGGCCGGAAAGGATGGCCGCGGCGCGTGCCGGCGCGGCATGGGCGGCAATGTCCGCAAGACGCGACTGAATTTCGGCGATGCGGTGCGGATCGTCGGCCGTCTCCGCTTCGGTGAGGAGGTGCGCGCGTTCGGTATCCGCCTTGAGCACTATGTCGAGCAGGCTTTCAGGTCCGTTCGGCGCTTCCTGCGCAAGCCGGCCGACGCGCCACCGTTTTGGCAGTTCGATATCGCCGTGCTCGGGGGCGAGATCGCCGGCGATCGAATTGAAGAGAGTCGTCTTGCCCGTGCCATTCCGACCAACGAGTCCAACGCGTGAACCCGCAGGAACCCGCGCGGACGCGTTATCGAGCAACACGCGACCGGCAACCTGAAGAGTTAGATTCTTGATAACAAGCATGGGGCCTTTTGACCGAGTGGGGGAGGGGCCGCAACTCCGTTCAATCGCGGCCGATTTGGCGCAACCCGCTCTGGCCCGTTTCGCGTTGGTACATAATCAAGTCGAAAGACGGCGCGTCCCCCATAAACGCGGTAAGCAGGGCGTGAGCTTGTCCGCGGTGATGCGTCTGATGATTGAAGAAATGATCGAGCGCAGGCGCCAGAGCCTGTTCGATTTCGGTCGGCTGCACAAGAGTCCGGTATCGAATCGTACCGGCGAGATCGGTTTCGGTCAGTCCGGCAATGTAGCGGCTGATGCGCTCGTCCTCGGTCCGGCGGGCGGCATGCAGCGATGCAAAATCGTCGTAGAGAATGGCATCCAGATTCATCGGGTGCTCACCTTCACCGGTGAAACGGCGCATCCAGATGCGATCGCCAAGCAGAAGATGGTTGAGCGTGCCGTGCAGCGATTTGAAGAACACACCGCGATCGGCGAAATAATCGGCGTCGGGCAGTTTTGCCGCCGCGGCATACAGCCGCTCGTTGCACCACGCATTGTAGCCGGCAAACATGACGTAACGCGATTTCATCTTTAGCCTCCCCACGCATGCGTGCAGCAGAGCCTGCGCTTGGTCTTGCAGCGGTGATGGCCTGCCGGTATAAGCCGCCGCGGCATTTTCCTGCAAGAACACCCCAAAAAAGGACTTTTTCCGATGGCGGTCGAGCGTACATTTTCAATCCTCAAGCCCGACGCAACCGCGCGCAATCTGACCGGCGCTATAAATGCGATGATCGAGCAAGCAGGCCTTCGTATCATCGCACAGAAGCGTGTCCGCATCAGCCGCGAGCAGGCGGAGCAGTTCTACAGTGTGCATCGCGAACGGCCTTTCTTCCGCGAACTCGTCGAATTCATGATTTCAGGCCCTGTCGTGGTGCAAGTGCTCGAAGGCGAGAACGCGATTGCCAAATACCGCGAGGTGATGGGTGCGACCGATCCTGCCAAAGCCGCGCCGGGCACGATCCGGAAGGTTCATGCAAAGTCGATCGGGGAGAATTCCGTGCACGGCTCCGATGCGCCCGAGACCGCGGCGCGTGAGATTGCACAATTTTTTTCGGAAAATGAGATCGTCGGCTGATACGGGTGGCCATGCGAGGTTTGCCCGGGTAGGTTATGAAGGCCGCGGGGCGCGGCGACAGTAACGCAGGTTGAAGCCGGTGGAGAACGTTTGGAGCGTACTGAGCACGGATATTGTCTCGGCGGCTTTCTGGCTGTCCGTTCTTCAGATCATTTGGATCAATATTCTTTTGTCCGGCGACAACGCGGTCGTCATTGCATTGGCCTGCCGCGCTCTGCCCCCTCGCGAGCGCCTGTGGGGGATGATTATCGGGGCAGGCTTTGCGTCCGTCCTGCTCATCATCTTCACCCTCGTCGTGGCCAAGCTGTTGACATTGCCGTATCTGAAATTGGTCGGGTCGATCGCGCTGGTCTGGATCGCAATCAAGCTGCTCGCGCCGCAAGCGCATGACGCGGAGGACACACCGGAGGCTGCCGAAAATTTGTGGCGTGCCGTGCGCATCGTTGTCATCGCCGATCTCGTCATGAGCCTTGACAACGTGGTCGCGGTTGCGGCCGTCGCGCATGGACAACTTGTATTGCTGACGCTCGGGCTGGCGGTAAGCATTCCGATGGTTATTGCCGGCAGCGCGATCATTCTTGCCCTGCTCGAGCGCTTCCCAATCCTGGTCTGGGGCGGGGCTGCGATTCTCGGCTGGGTTGCGGGCGAAATCTTCGCGAGCGATCCGGTTGTCCGCGGCGTGTTTAACGGCTTCGATCCCGCTTATATCGAGCTTGCAGCGGAAATCGTCGGGGTCATCCTGGTTTGCGGCTCCGGCTATATCTGGCGCCGCCGTCATCACGTCGCGATGGAAAAAGCCTAGCCGACCAGCGTAAGCTGGGCCGATGAATGAATCCATGCGGGCACCAACGGCCGTAACGCGGATCGGCTTTTCCGCGTGCCCGCACGATTGTCCCTCAACCTGCGCGCTTGATGTCGAACTCCTGGATGAGCGCACCATCGGCCGTATTCGCGGCGCGAAGGATAACGATTACACCGCTGGCGTCGTGTGCGCGAAGGTCGCGCGTTATGCCGAGCGCGAACATCATCCGGGCCGCGTCCTCACCCCGCTTCGGCGGAAAGGAGTGAAAGGCTCGGGCACATTCGAGCCAATTTCGTGGGACGATGCGCTTGACCTTGTTGCAGACGCGTTTCTCAAGGCCGAGCAGCGGCATGGCCCGCAGGCGGTGTGGCCTTACTATTACGCCGGCACCATGGGGCTCGTGATGCGCGACGGCATGAACCGTCTGCGCCACGCCAAGAAATATTCCGGCTTTCATTCCTCGATATGCGTCAATGGATCCTATGTCGGCTTCGCCGCCGGTACGGGGCGAGTTGCCGGTCCCGATCCACGCGAAATGGCGAGGTCGGACCTCATCGTTATCTGGGGCACCAACGCAGCCAACACTCAGGTCAACGCGATGACGCACGCAATCCGCGCGCGCAAGGAGAGGGGGGCCAAGATCGCCTGCGTCGACGTTTACATGAATGCGACGATGAGACAGGCCGATCTGCCGGTATTGGTGAAACCGGGGACGGATGCGGCGCTGGCGTGCGCCGTCATGCACTGTCTGTTCCGGGACGGAAAGGCCGATTGGGATTATCTCGATCGCTACACAGATGCGCCGCGCGAGCTTGAGGCGCATGTGCGTACGCGCGACCCGCAGTGGGCATCCGCGATTACCGGCGCTCCGATCGAAACCATCGAAGCGTTTGCCGCGCTGATCGGTGAGCGCAAGCGCGCTTATTTCCGCCTCGGCTACGGATTTGCGCGTTCGCGCAACGGTGCGGTCAGCATGCATGCGGCGAGCTGCATTCCGTCCGTCACCGGCGCTTGGCAATACGAAGGCGGAGGCGCGTTCCACAACAACGCGGACATTTATCATTGGGATAAGACGATGATCGAAGGGCTGGACGTGCGCGACGCAAGCGTCCGTATGCTCGATCAGTCACGAATCGGAGCAATCCTCACCGGTGAAAAAGAGGCGCTGCGCAACGGGCCGCCGGTCACAGCACTGCTGATCCAGAACACGAATCCCATGTCGGTCGCGCCCGATCAGACGCAGGTCAAGCGCGGCTTTGCGCGGGAGGATCTGTTCGTGTGCGTGCACGAACAGTTTATGACCGAGACGGCGCGCGTCGCCGACGTTGTGCTGCCGGCGACGACATTTCTCGAGCACGATGACGTCTACCAGGGTGGCGGCCACCAGTACATCGTTCTTGGGCCGAAGCTGGTGGAGCCGCCGGGCGAGTGCCGCTCCAATCACGAGGTGATCTGCGCCCTGGCCAAGCGCGTCGGCGCCGACCATCCAGGATTCGACCTGTCGGCGCGCGAGTTGATCGACTGGACGTTGCGGCACTCCGGCTGGGGCGACCTCGAGTCGCTTGAGCGAAATCGCTGGCTGGATTGCCAGCCGGATTTCGCGCATTCGCACTATCTCGACGGGTTTGCGTGGCCTGACAACAAGTTCCGGTTCAAACCGGATTGGCCGAACGTGCCGTTCCGCAGCCGCGTGCACGGAGGTCCGTTCGACCGGATGCCGAGCCTGCCGGATTACTGGCCAGTGATCGAGGAGGCGGACAGCGAGCATCCGTTTCGTCTTGCCACATCGCCTGCGCGCGGCTTCCTGAACTCAACATTCACCGAGACGCCGACGGCGCAGGCGCAGGAGAAGCGGCCGGAGGTGATGATCCACCCTGATGATGCCGCCGCGAACGCCATTGCCGACGGCGACTATGTTGTCCTTGGCAATCGGCGTGGAGAAGTGCGCCTCCACGCGCGCTTGTTCGACGGCGTCAGGCGCGGCGTGCTGATCGCGGAATCGATCTGGCCCAACAGCGCCTATGAGGATGGCTGCGGCATCAACACGCTCACTGGAGCCGATGCCATCGCGCCCTATTGCGGCGCGGCCTTTCACGACAACAAGGTTTGGATACGCAGAGCGCGAGCCTAGCACCCGCGCCTGGGCCATCGCACGGTCAGAGTTCTTTGCCGATCGCCCGATCGACGGAGTAGGGGCCGCCGCCTCGCATGGCGATCGCAAACAGCACGATGCCGATCAGTAGCACGTATTCGAAACCGTCTTTGGTGACTGAAAAGCCCTTGGCCAAATGCACATCGAAAAAAGCGATTGCCATCTCGACCGCCAGCGCAGCGGCAAAGAAACGGGTGAACAACCCGATAGCAACACAAACGGCACCCACCGTTTCGAGAAAGATCGCCGCGCCCGCGAAAAATAGCGCCGGCTCAAGGCCCTGCTTGGCCATATAGGCACTAACGCCGCCGATGCCGCTCCCGATTTTGCCCCAGCCGTGCATGAACAAGATATAGCCGATGATGACGCGCACCAGCGTGAAGCTGATGTCGGTCCAGCTGTCGTAAAATCGGGCGAGGCCCGGATAGATCAACCTTTGCTCGCTTTTCCCATTCATGACATCCCCTGGAGGTGTTGAACGTATTTCGCAGTTCGCCGAAGCCCGCTTGCTGTCTATAACAACGGCTGCCCGGAAAAATTCAATTGGGACACGAAAGTATCGGGCTGCAAGCGCCTTGCAACGGCGTCGGAAACCGCACTAGAGGCGCTCGGAAGGAACAATGAGCGCCGAATCCGCGCTCGTTGTCGTGCCTGTTAATATGCACCGGCCCTGTTCCACGTGAACACGGCCTTCGGCCACAAGCCGCAGGGCGAGGGGATAGATGCGATGCTCAACCGCGAGTACGCGTGCCGCGAGTGTGGCAGGCGTGTCGTCCTCGCGTACGGCGACCGCGCCCTGCGCAATAATCGGGCCGGAATCCATCTCCGCCACGACGAAATGCACACTGGCGCCGTGAATCTTCACGCCTGCGGCCAGCGCCCGCTCGTGCGTGTGGAGTCCCTTGAATGAGGGAAGCAATGCAGGATGGATGTTGAGCATGCGCCCTGACCAGCGCGCGACGAATTCATCCGTCAACAGCCGCATGAATCCGGCAAGGCACACGAGATCGATTTGATGTTCCGCCAGCGCATCCTGCAAAACTTCCTCAAAAGCAGCACGGTCTTCTCCGTAAATCGCATGATCGACGATTTCCGTAGCGATCCCGGCGGCACGGGCCGACTCGAGGCCGGCCGCGTCGGGCCGATTTGAAACCACGAGTGCTATTTCTGCCGGATAGTCGTCGCGGTTCGCCGCCTCGATGAGCGCCGTCATATTGGAGCCGCGCCCGGAGATGAGGACAGCAACGCGCTTGCGGGTCATGGCGGTGTCAAGTTGAGCCGGCCGGCGTAAGCGACGCGGTTGTCGCCGGACGCAGACACAATATCGCCGATGATGAAGGCATCCTCGCCCGCTCGCGCAAATGATCGCACAACGCCGTCGGCCTCATTCTGGTCTGCGACGACGACCATGCCCACGCCGCAGTTAAAGGTGCGCAGCATCTCGGGCTCGTTAATTCCGCCTTCGGCTGCCAGCCATCCGAACACGGGCTTCACCGGCACACGCGTGAGATCAATGCGGGCGCCGATCCCATCCGGCAGGACGCGCGGGATGTTGTCGGGAAATCCGCCGCCGGTGATATGCGCCAGTGCTTTGACGGCTTTTGTTTCGCGCAATACTTTAAGGCAGGACTGCACATAGATACGCGTCGGCGTAAGGATTGCCTCTCCAAGTGAGCGGCCGCGCTCGAACGGTGCTGCGTCGTCCCAGGTCAATCCGGAGCGTTTGCACACTGAACGCACAAGCGAATAGCCGTTGGAATGTACGCCGGACGAAGCAAGCCCGATGATGGCATCGCCGGGTTTGATGTCCTTGCGAGGCAGCAGCTGGCCGCGTTCCGCGGCGCCGACAGCGAAACCGGCAAGGTCGTAATCACCGCCATGATAGAGGCCCGGCATTTCAGCCGTTTCACCGCCGATCAGGGCGCAGCCTGCCTGCCTGCATCCTTCGCTGATGCCGGCGACCACGGCGGCCCCGATTTCAGGCTCGAGCTTTCCGCAGGCGAAGTAATCGAGAAAGAACAGCGGCTCGGCGCCCTGAACCACAAGATCGTTGACGGACATGGCAACGAGATCGATGCCGATCGTGGTGTGCCTGCCGGTTTCGATCGCGATCTTTACCTTGGTGCCGACGCCGTCCGTTGCGGCAACCAGAACCGGATCCGAGAAGCCGGCACGCTTGAGATCGAACAGTCCACCAAAACCGCCGATTTCGGCATCGGCACCCAAGCGTGCCGTGGCCCGCACCAAAGGCTTTATCAGATCCACCATCCGATTGCCGGCATCGATATCGACGCCGGCTTGCGCGTAGGTGAGGCCGCGCCCCTCATCCGCCATCGTGGCCCTCTTGATTTGCCGGGGTCGTACGTGGAAATCGCAGGTCGCGCAATGGCGGGATCACGGTTATAGTGGCTTTCTGAAGCGGGCGCCCGCTGACCGCAGGCTCGCACAACGGCGATCTGGGGCGCCGACAGTTGAGTATTCCGAACCTCATTACATTAGGCCGTATTCTGCTGGTGCCGATCGTGGTTTGGGCGATCGCGTCCGGGGCGATGTGGGTTGCCTTCGCGCTTTTTTTGGCGGCCGGCATCAGCGATGCCGTCGATGGCTATCTTGCCAAGCGCTTCAATATGACGACCGAACTTGGCGCTTACCTCGACCCGCTTGCGGACAAAGCGCTGCTGGTCTCGATCTACGTTACGCTGGGAATTGCGGGGGAGATTCCCCGCTGGCTGGTGATTCTCGTCGTTTCGCGCGACATCATGATCATCGGCGGGGTCATTCTGTCCTGGCTGCTTGGAAACCCGATGAAGGTGCGCCCGCTCCTGGTTTCCAAGCTTAATACGGCGGCTCAAATTGTCTTCGCGTGCGTGGTGCTCGGCTCGCTGGGGTTCCATGTCTCGATCGGCATTTTCGAGCTCATCCTCATGGGGATCGTGGCGGCCTTGACCTTGTTGTCGGTCGCCGCCTATGTCGCCGAATGGGTGCGCCACATGAGCGCGACGTCCGCCGGATCCTGAGTGTCCGACGCGGGCGGGCTGAATCGGGCCGCGACGCCGAACGGGGCGGAGCCATGACGTTCGAACGGCAGGTGGTTTTCTGGCTCGTAGCGCTGGCCCTGTGCGTGCTGGCCCTGTGGCTATTGAGCGACATTCTGTTGCCTTTCATTGCCGGTCTCGGGATCGCTTATATTTTGACGCCACTGGCCGACCGGGTGGAAAAGCTGGGCGTCAATCGTCTGGTCGCCTCGTTGCTGATGATCACGCTCGTTGTCATGGCGTTTGTAGTGATCATCCTCTTGGTTGTGCCGATTTTGGGCGCGCAACTGACGTCCTTCATCGCCAGCATTCCGACCTACATCGCACGTATACAGACGGTGCTGAGTGATCCCAGCAGTCCCTGGATACAGAAACTGTTGGGGGCCGGATTCAATCCCAGTCAGTCTATCAACGATCTTGTAAGCCAGGGCGTCGGCTGGCTGACGACGTTTCTTCGTTCTTTGTGGTCAGGGGGGCGGGCGCTGGTATCACTGTTCTCGCTCGTCGTGGTGACGCCGGTGGTGGCGTTCTACCTGATTTACGATTGGCATCGGATGGTGAAGGCGGTCGACAACTGGATTCCCGTCCATCAACGCCAAACGGTGCACCAGCTCGCGCGCGAAGTCGACGCGGCAATCGCCGGGTTCGTCCGCGGCCAAACCGCCGTGTGCCTTATTCTCGGATCGTTCTATGCCGTGTCGCTCATGCTGACCGGCTTGAGCTTCGGCGTGCTGATCGGTCTCGTTTCAGGGATCATCACGTTCATCCCCTACGTCGGCTCGATGACAGGGCTCATCCTTTCGCTCGGCGTTGCGGTCGCACAGTTCTGGCCCGAGTGGGGAAGCATTCTCACGGTGCTGGGAATCTACCTCGTGGGACAATTCCTTGAAGGTAACGTGCTGTCGCCCAAGCTCGTCGGCGAGAGCGTGGGGCTTCACCCGGTATGGGTAATTTTTGCGCTGCTTGCGTTCGGCTATTTGTTCGGGTTCGTAGGGCTCATGGTTGCAGTGCCACTCGCTGCCACTCTTGGCGTGCTCGCGCGTTTTGCCTTCAAGCACTATCTCGCAAGCTCGATCTATACCGGCAAAGGTGCACGCTAAATCGATGGGTGCCTCGTTTCGTCCGCGTCAACTGGCTTTGGCGTTCGAGCACGCCGAGAGCTTTGCGCGCGAGGATTTTTTGAGCGGGCCGTCGAATGAGACTGCGCTTGCGCTCATCGAGCGCTGGCCGGACTGGCCTAACCGTGCCGTCGTCATGGTCGGCCCGGAAGGGTCGGGGAAAAGCCATCTCGCCTCGATCTGGGCTGCTGAGGCCGGCGCTCGCTCGGTGTCCGCGCATGCGCTTGGACAGATCGATTTGCCGGGCGCACTCGTAACCGGAGCGCTCGTGGTGGAAGACGTCGCGCCGGACGAGATGGAGGAACGCGCTCTCTTTCACCTGCTCAACCTCGCCCGTGAACAGGACGCCTCTTTGCTGCTGACGGCGGCTACCGCGCCGTCCGGATGGGCGGTAAATATTCCGGACCTCGCTTCGCGCCTTCGCGCGCTGCCGGTGGTGACCCTGGCGCCGCCGGACGATGGGATGCTTCGATCGGTTATAGTGAAGCTTGCGGCCGACCGGCAGCTCGTGGTCGATGAAACCCTCGTCAGCTATCTTATGACAAGGATCGAGCGCTCGTTTGCAGCGGCGCGCGAGGCCGTCGCCCGGCTCGACCGGGAAGCCATGCGCCAACATCGGCCAGTCACCCGTGCGCTGGCGGTCGAATTGTTCGGTGAACGGAGTCCTTGAGGGGCAGACGGCCTGCGTGCGCGCATTGAGCGCGTCAGGACTTTTCCACCGCGATCACGCGAGACTTGTCCACCGCAAGCGCCAGGCGGCCGTGCTTGAGCGCAAGTGCGTTTTCACCGAATAATTCGCGGCGCCAGCCTTTGAGCGCCGGCACGTCGGCTTCGTCATCTGCGGCAATCCGCTCGAGCTCGTCGACGGTCGCGATCACCTTGGCGGCGACGCCGTGGCGCTCCGCTGTCATGCGCAACAGCACCTTGAGCAGCTCGACGGTGGCGCTCCCGTTATTCGCGGGACGAAAGCGCTCGATTCGCGGCAGCGTACCTGGATCCCGCCCCAGGCCTTTCTTGACTGCTTCAATGATTGCCTCGCCCCACCGTGAGCGCTCGAAGCCCTTGGGAAGCGACCGAAGATGCCCGAGCCGCTCAATCGTTGTCGGCGCCTGCAGGGCGATCTCTCCGACCACATCGTCCTTGAGAATGCGCCCGCGTGGCACGTCGCGACTTTGCGCCTCACGTTCGCGCCAGGCGGCGACTTCCATCAGCACCGCCAGCTCTCTTGGCTTACGGACACGGCTCTTGAGCCGTTCCCAGGCACTCTCCGGGTCCATGCGGTAGGTCGCGGGTGAGGTGAGCACGTTCATTTCCGCTTCGACCCACTGCGTGCGGCCGCGCTCGGTGAGGTCACGCGCAAGCCTCTCATAAACGTCCCGGAGATGTGTCACGTCCGAGATCGCATACGCAAGTTGGGCCTCCGTGAGCGGCCGCCTCGTCCAGTCGGTGAATCGATGCGACTTGTCCAACGTATCGCCGGTAATTCGCTGAACGAGCTGATCGTAGGAGATGGCGTCGCCGTAACCCAGCACCATGGCCGCGACCTGGGTGTCGAAAATGGGGTGAGGGATTTTCTTCGCCAGGTTCCAGACGATTTCAATATCCTGCCGTGCGGCGTGAAATACCTTTACGACTTTCTCGTCTGCCATCAGCGCGAAAAAAGGCGAAAGGTCGATTGTGTCGGCCAAGGCATCGATCACCACCGCTTCGTCGGCGGATGCGATCTGAGCGACGCACAGGATCGGGTAGTAGGTTGTCTCCCGAAGAAACTCTGTATCCACGGTGACAAAGGGGTGGCGAGCCATTCGCGCGCATACTTCGGCGAGTTCTTCGGTTGTCGTGATCAGCTTCATTGGACTTACGAACCTAACCTATTCCAGGGTGATATTGGCAAGTTAGAAAGAAGACGCGCCAGGAGGTTACCTTGACAAGGACCGTTCCCTCGTGCGCTTTCCTTGCCGCACCGCCCCAGCGGCGGGACCTTGGTGTGTGGATGCACTCGTTCCTTTGCTGCTCGAGGGAGCGTCGCGAAGGGCGCCTCCGCGCGCCGCACGTCAATGCTAACCCTGAATGCCGGAATGACCATGCATCGTTACCGCACGCATACCTGTGGCGCGCTCCGAGAGGCCGACCTTGGCAAGGAGGTCCGGCTTTCCGGCTGGTGTCATCGTATCCGGGACCACGGCGGCGTTCTGTTCATCGATCTGCGCGATCACTACGGCATCACGCAGGTCGTCGCAGACCCCGATAGTCCGGCGTTCAAACAGGCGGAGGCGTTGCGCGCGGAGTGGGTCGTGCGTGTCGACGGCAAGGTGCGCGCGCGGCCGGCCGGAACCGAGAACCCTGAACTCCCCACCGGACAGATCGAGGTCTATCTCAGCGAGATCGAGGTACTGGGGCCGGCAGCCGAGCTGCCGATGCCGGTGTTCGGCGACGTCGATTATCCAGAGGACATCCGGCTCAAATACCGCTTCCTCGATCTGCGGCGCGAGCGCCTTCACAACAACATCATGCTGCGTGGCCGCATAATCGACTCGATCCGCCGCCGGATGAAGGAGCAGGGCTTCTTCGAATTTCAGACGCCGATCCTGACCGCGTCTTCGCCGGAAGGCGCGCGCGACTATCTGGTCCCGTCGCGTTTGCATCCTGGCAAGTTCTACGCGCTGCCGCAGGCGCCGCAGCAGTTCAAGCAGCTCATCATGATCGCGGGCTTCGATCGCTACTTCCAGATCGCGCCGTGCTTCCGCGACGAGGACGCGCGCGCCGACCGCTCGCCCGGCGAGTTCTATCAGCTCGATCTCGAGATGAGTTTCGTCACGCAGCAGGACGTCTTCGATGCGGTCGAGCCGGTCATCCGCGGCGTCTTCGAGGAGTTCGCGGACGGCAAGCCGGTGACCTCCAAATTTCCACTGATCCCGTTTGCGGAAGCCTTGCAGAAATACGGCACCGACAAGCCGGACCTGCGCAATCCAATCGTCATGCAGGATGTGAGCGACGCATTCCGTGGCTCAGGCTTCAAGATTTTTGCGCGCATCCTTGAGACCGAGGGCAACGCGGTGTGGGCGATCCCTGCGCCGAAAGGCGGAAACCGGGCCTTCTGCGACCGCATGAATTCGTGGGCGCAAGGTGAGGGGCAGCCCGGCCTCGGCTACATCTTCTGGCGTGAAGGCGAAGAAGGCGGAGCAGGGCCGCTGGCCAAGAACATCGGTCTCGAACGTACAAGGCAAATCGCCGACCAGCTCAAGCTCGGCGTAGGCGATGCCTGTTTCTTCGTCGCCGGAAAGCCGAAAGATTTTGTGAAATTTGCCGGACCGGCACGGACGAAGATTGGCGAGGAGCTCGGCCTGATTGCAAAGAGCCGTTTTGAACTGTGCTGGATCGTCGATTTTCCGATGTTCGAATGGAACGAGGAGGAGAAGCGCATCGATTTCTCGCACAACCCGTTCTCAATGCCGAACATGGGAGTCGAAGAGTTTCTCGCGCTCGATCCGAATGACCAGGAGAAAATCCTCTCGATCAAGGCCATTCAGTACGACATCGTCTGCAACGGCGTGGAGCTTTCCTCGGGTGCGATCCGAAACCATCGGCCCGAGGTGATGCGGAAGGCCTTCGCCATTGCCGGCTACGGCGAGGATGTGCTCAAGGCGAAGTTCGGCGGCATGCTCAATGCGCTTACCTACGGCGCGCCGCCGCATGGAGGCATCGCGCCCGGCATCGACCGCATCGTGATGCTGCTCGCGGGCGAGGAAAACCTGCGCGAGGTCGTGCTCTTCCCGATGAATCAGAAGGCGGAAGACCTGATGATGGGCGCCCCCTCGGAGGTTACGGCGAAGCAACTGCGCGAACTCCACATCCGGCTCGATTTGCCGAAGAAGTAAGCCCGCCGGCCGGGCGACTTGCAAAACGCCTCGGAAGTGCATACGACAGTTGCCGACATCAAGAGTTGGGCAATGCCCGACGCCAACCTGCTTTCCCGAGCAAGGTGGCGCTCCCTGAAGGGAGGATGTGGCCGAACCGGCAACGAAACGGGTCAGCCACTCTCGGTCATGCCTCATGAGCTGGATGACCGAGGACTTCAATGCCGATCAAGATTCCCGACAATCTTCCTGCCCGCTCGGTGCTTGAAGCCGAGGGCGTCAATGTCATGCTCGAGACTGACGCGGTGCGGCAGGATATTCGCCCGATGCGGATCGGCCTGCTCAACCTGATGCCGAACAAGGCAAAGACCGAAACGCAGTTTGCGCGGCTGCTCGGCGCATCGCCGCTCCAGGTTGAGCTGACGCTCGTCAAGATCACCAACCATGTGCCGCGCCACACGTCGAGCGATCACATTATTTCGTTCTACCGCGACTGGCAGGACGTTCGGGACGAGAAGTTCGACGGCTTCATCGTCACCGGCGCGCCCGTTGAGACTCTGCCGTTCGAGGACGTGACGTACTGGGACGAACTGCGCAGAATCTTCGACTGGACGCAGAGCAACGTGCATGGCTGCATGAACATCTGCTGGGGTGCGCAGGCGGCCGTGCACCACTTCCACGGCATGCCCAAATATCCGCTGCCGCAAAAGCTGTTCGGTGTTTACCGGCACCGAAATCTTGCTCCCACGGCGCCGTATCTGCGTGGCTTTTCCGACGATTTCTCGATACCGGTGTCGCGCTGGACCGAGGTGCGGCGCGAGGATATTCCCGCACAAAGCGGGATGCGGGTGCTGATGGATTCAGATGAAGCGGGACTTTGCCTGATCGAGGATCCTGCAAGGCGCTCGCTGCACATGTTCAATCACATCGAATACGACACCGG
The DNA here is from genome assembly GCA_035760805.1 of Pseudolabrys sp. Taxonomy (GTDB): domain Bacteria; phylum Pseudomonadota; class Alphaproteobacteria; order Rhizobiales; family Xanthobacteraceae; genus Pseudolabrys. Next base: position 11,784 of record DASTSG010000052.1, on the reverse strand, counting down.
TTCGCTGGCCGAGGAATATTTCCGCGATGTGGCGGCGAACAAGCCGATCACGCTGCCGCGCAACTATTTCCCGCATGACGACGCGACGCAGAAGCCGCTGAACCACTGGCGTAGTCACGCGCACCTGCTGTTCGGCAACTGGATCAACCAGATCTACCAGACGACGCCATTCGATGTCCGCGAGATCGGGCTCGCGGAAAGCGGCCAGACGCGGCCAGCGATTGCTGCCGAGTAGGTACAGCCGTCATTTCTCCGGCAACGGAATGAATTCGAGCTCGTCGCCGGGCACTTTCTGAAAGTGGCCGGCCTTCCAGTCGGCCTTGGCCTGTTCAATTCGCTCCTTGCGCGAGGAGACGAAGTTCCACCAGATATGTCGCGGTCCGTCCATTGCTGCGCCGCCGACGAGCACCAGGTGCGCGCTCCCGATCGCCTTGACGCTCACTGCATCACCGGGACGCAAGACGAGCAGTTGTCCGGCGCCGTGGCGATCGCCGGCAATCTCGACGCTGCCGTCAAGAATGTAAATTGCGCGTTCCTCGTGGCTTGCGTCGATCGGCAGCGTGCTGCCGGCACTCAGCGTTGCGTCGGCGAAGATCGTCTCCCATGTCGTCGCGACGGGGGAACGGGCGCCGTAGAGCTCGCCGACCACCACTCGGACCGTTTTGCCATTGTCCCTGACCACCGGAAATTCCGACGTGGCGTGATGCGCAAAGCCCGGCTCCATCTCCTCGCGCGCTGCCGGCAACGCGAGCCACATCTGAAGCCCGTGGATCGGGCTGCCGGTGGCGCGCAACTCGGGCCCGGTGCGCTCGGAGTGGACGATGCCGCGCCCCGCAGTCATCAGATTCACTTCGCCGGGCCGAATCGGTACGGCCGTTCCGAGACTGTCGCGGTGCACGATCTCGCCATCGAACAGGTAGGTCACCGTCGACAGGCCGATGTGCGGATGCGGCCGCACGTCGATGCCTTGGCCTGACTGGAAGACGGCCGGCCCGAAATGATCGAAGAAGATGAACGGCCCGACCATCCGCGTCTGCGCGGAGGGCAGGGCGCGCCGAACGGCGAAGTCGCCCAGATCGACCGTGCGGGGCGCGATGACGTGCGCGATGGCATCGCTTTGGGCCGGATCGCCCGGCGTAGGATCTTTGGTTGGAGAGAAGCTCATCGTCGTTCCTCCTAGCTTGCACCGACGCAGAGAAGCCGTTTCTGATCAGTAACCATACAGAAAAGCCAACACAGACGCATTTTGTGCCGCCATCGGGGCGTGAGAGAGGCAGCCGGCAAGCGGCGAATCGGGCCGCGCAAAAGCCGGAGCCGGAGGCGACAAGGCGCTTGGCCACCGCGCGCTTGAGCGCAGAGCCAAGCGCACGCATGGTGCGTCGCGTGATCGGCGCGGCGGGTGCAGACGCTCTCATGCTCGGCAATTGACGGCGATTCGCAGCAGCGCACTGCGGATGATTTACAAATTGTTCTTGATCGACTGGTAGGTTGCCCTTATGTGGACTTTCGCTGCGTGAACGACTGATGACAGTTCGTGTGACACGCAGCTTCACTCCGTGAGCCGGTTCGCCGGTCTCTCGGTTCGATCTCTGGTTGGAGAGAGCGGAATGCAACAGAACGCCCTCTTGCGATCGGGGAAGGGCTTGGGGACTCCAGGTACCACCCGAAAGAAAGAAGTCGGGATCGCGGCGCCCGCGGCGACGGCCGAGGAGCGCAACGATCATTTCGTGGTGAGGAACGGAGTGCGGTGCGCCGGCGCGCATCTCATTGTGGACCTCTACAAGGCCAGCAGGCTGGACGACATCGACCACATTGAAGCGACGCTGCGGCGTTGCGTCGATGCGGCGGGCGCCACGCTGCTGCATATCCATCTGCATCACTTCGAGCCGAACGGCGGTGTGTCGGGCGTGGCGGTGCTGGCGGAAAGCCACATCTCGATCCACTCGTGGCCTGAGAACGGCTATGCCGCGCTCGACATCTTCATGTGCGGCAAGGCCAATCCGGACGCTTGCATCCCGGTGCTTCGCAAGGCGTTCAACCCGAAGAAGATCGCCGTCGGCGAGCATCTGCGCGGCCAGGGCGCCTAGGTTCACCCTCAAGTTGTTGACGACGCCGTGCCCGGCACTTGTGCCGGGCATTTGCGTCCTTAAACCTCATTTTGGGCGGTTGGTGGCCGATGCTCGGCCGTAAGTGAGGAGGGTGAGCCGATGGCTGAGAAGCGCTGGATTGCCGAGACGCTGTTCGACGACATGGGCTTCCGCATGACTTACGAGGTCGAGCGGGTGCTGTACGAGGTGCAAACCGAGCACCAGCAGCTCGTTCTTTTCGAGAACAAGTTCTTCGGCAAGATGCTGATGCTCGACGGCGCGACCCAGATTTCCAGCCGCGACGAGTACGTCTATCAGGAGATGATGAGCCATGTGCCGCTGTTCGCTCACGGCAACGCAAAAGAGGTGCTCATTATCGGAGGCGGTGACTGCGGCATAGCCGAAGAGGTGCTGAAGCACAGGACCGTAAAGCGCCTGACGCAGGTCGAAATCGACGAATCGGTGATCAAGTTCGCCAAGGAGCACTATCCGGAGTTCACCAAACCGGTGTTTGCCGACAAGCGCTTCGAGTGCCTCATCGAGGACGGCTTCAAATACGTCGGCGAGACCGATCGGCGCTTTGATGTGATCATCGTCGACTCGACCGATCCGCAGGGGCCGGGCGCGATCCTGTTCACTAAGGAGTTCTACTCGCGCTGCAAGCGGTGCCTGAAAAAGGGCGGCGTGCTGATTACCCAAAATGGCGTGCCGTTTCTTCAGTCCGGCGAGTTGGCCACCACCATTCGCCATTTCCGAAAGCTGTTCGCCGATGCCACCTGCTACGTCGCCGCTATTCCGGTCTACGTTGGCGGCCACCTGGCAATGGGATTTGCGACCGACAACAAGAAGCTGCGGCAAACCCCGGCCAGAGTCGTCGCCCAGCGTTATCGCAAGGCTGGCAGCTTCAAGACCAAATACTGGTCGCCCGAGCTGCACGTCGGCGCTTTCGCGCTGCCGCGCTTCATCGCCGATCTCGTCGACAAGCCGAAGAAGAAGCGCTAAGCGCCGGCCGCATTTGCGATACGGAAGTCGCCGGCCGTGTGAAAAAGGGCGGCCTTGCGGCCGCCCAGTCTAAACGCCACGCGGGAGGAACCTCGGAACGGGTCGGCTATCCAACGCCGCCGGCCCACGTGTGCAAATCCACCTGCAGTCCGTCACAGGCACACTGATTCGTCAATCGGCATTCTTGACGGCGATGAGACCGCAGGGCGGAAGGTCCGGAGCGACCGTATGTCGATGGGTTCAGGTCGCCGCCAGTTCACTCTCGATCGCCGCAATAATGCGCGGTTCGGTCGGCTCAACCGCAGAGGCGAAGACCGCTTTGATGCGTCCATCGCGGCCGATCAGATATTTGTGGAAATTCCAGCGGGGGCGCTCGGCCGGCCGCTCCAGTGCTGCCCATCGATAAAACGGGTGGGCGTCGGGCCCCTTTACTTGCGCTTTGTGTGTAAGCGGGAAAGTGATGTGATATTCGCCCTTGGCTGTCGCCTCAATTTCGCGGGCGCTGCCGGGTTCCTGTCCGCCGAAGTCATTGCACGGCACACCGAGCAAAAAGAAGCCGCGCCCCGAAAACCGCGCCCATAACTGCTGCAACCCAGCGTATTGCGGTGTGTAGCCGCACTGCGAGGCTGTATTGACGACCATGATCGGATGCCCCGCATGCTCGGCAAGCGGTATGATCCCGCCGTCAAGGCCATTAAAGCTGAAGGCGTACGCCGTCGTGCTGCTCATCGCAGTGGCCCCAGCGGTGCGCGGCAGACCGAGGAGAGATAGGGTCAGGCTGCCAAGCAGCAGGTTTCGGCGTTTGATCATGGCGGCATTATATCGTCGGTGCAGCGGACCGAATGCAACTATGTGTGATCGGGTGCTATCGAAGGATCGGCATAAGCCCCATATGGGGGAGAAAGCACCGTTATTCAGAACTTTGCGGAGGGTAGCATGAGCGTGACGACAGCCAAGCGGTTTCCGGTGACCCGTACCGATGCGGAGTGGCGTCAGCTGCTGACGCCGGAGCAATATGAGGTGATGCGCGGGCACGGTACCGAGCTGCCGGGCAGCTGCGCGCTGAATCACGAGAAACGGGCTGGAACGTTCACATGTGCCGGCTGCGGCCAGCCGCTGTTTATATCGAAAATGAAGTTTGAAAGCGGCACCGGCTGGCCGAGCTTCAACGATCCGCTACCCGGCGCAGTGGAGACGTCGGAGGACAAAAGCCACGGCATGGTGCGCACGGAAGTCCACTGTAGCCGATGCGGCAGCCACCTCGGGCACGTGTTTCCCGATGGGCCGCCGCCGACCGGCTTGCGGTATTGCATCAACGGTGTGGCGATGAATTTCAACCCGACCGGCGCCTAGCGCCGGTCACGCTGCGGCGTAATGCACGGTGGTTTCGAAGCTGTAGCCGCAGGCCTCGCACTGCCAAAGATGGCGCAACTTGGTTGAATCGAGATACTCAGACCACTCCGGCACGTAGATCGGCTCGCCGCATTGAGCGCATTCTGTCATCGGACGCGGGCGGCGGAATCCTGTTTGACGTACGTAGGGTTCCATGGGCCTCTCCAACTGTTACACACAACCCCAACCCATTTTGTTGAAAGGCTACGCGCGAAGTGTCCACGGAATGAAGCAGCAGGGCTGACGTAAACAGGGCGAAGTTGCTTATTAAATTTGAACCTCTCTTAAGTTTCTTTGTAAGCGCGCAGGCGCACGTGAGCGCCGCGCAAATTCAAAATTCAAAAAGTCAATCAGATAATTGTGATGCGCGTGTTCATAGCATCGCCTTCTGGATGTGCCGTGGATTACGTTGAGAAGAGAGAAGTTTAGCATCGTCCAACACGAGCAAGTGCATGAGTACGCCTGTGGATAACATCGCTCTCCGTTTGTCGCCCTTCGTCCTTAGCATCATGCGCATCGCCGTTGCTCTATGTTTTCTGGAGCACGGAACGTCGCGCCTGTTTGGCTTTCCGTCGCCGCTGCCGACGCCGCCGCTATTCACATTGTATTGGTTCGCCGGAGCGATTGAATTCGTCGGGGGCGCACTGGTGCTCGTCGGACTGTTTACACGGCCCGCCGCCTTCGTCATGTCGGGCGAAATGGCTTTTGCGTACTTCATCAGCCACTTCCCGAAGAGTTTCTTTCCGATCCTCAATCGTGGCGACGGCGCGATCCTGTATTGTTTTACGTTTCTCTACCTCGCATTCGCCGGGGCAGGCCCATGGAGTGTCGACGCGTGGCTAAAAGGTGGGCGCAGATCCGGTGCTGCGATACCTCCTGCGTTTTCAGCGCATTCGACCGCTGCTCGGCGAAGGTACTGAACGCGCTGATTTGCTTATGCTTAACAAGCGGCTGGGTTGCTCGAGCGCTGGAACCTTTGCAGCGTTTGGCCATCTAACGTTGTGAGATCAACGTCCGGCGCCGCGACGGCATCGGCAACGGAGGCGCCAATGGCTACCAATTTGCGAGCACTGGAGCGGCTCGAATCCCCTGAAAATGAGAGTGGAAAGCCCACGCGGGCCGAGGTCGAGGCGGCGGTCCGCACCATGATCCGCTGGACCGGTGAAAACCCGAACCGCGACGGTCTGCGCGAGACACCCGCGCGCGTTACCCGTGCGTTTGAGGAGTTCTTCTCCGGCTATTCGCAGGATCCCACAGAGATCCTGAAAAAGACGTTCGAGGAGATCGAAGGCTACGACGAGATGATCGTGTTGCGCGGCATTCCGTTCGAAAGCCATTGCGAGCATCACATGGCGCCGATCATCGGCAAGGCCTGGGTCGCGTATATTCCGACCGGCCGCGTCGTCGGTATCAGCAAGCTCGCGCGGCTGGTCGAGGCCTATGCCAGGCGGCTGCAAATTCAGGAGAAGATGACCGCGCAAATCGCCAATACGATCGACGACGTACTCAAGCCGCAGGGCGTCGGCGTCATCATCAAGGCCGTGCATCACTGCATGACGACTCGCGGCATCCACAAACCGGGGACCGATATGGTCACCAGCCGGATGCTTGGCGTGTTCCGGGACAACGCGCTCACCCGCCAGGAATTTCTGCGCATGGCGGAGTAAGAGGGGGCCGCTTTCCGTGCCTAACGGGGGTGATCGGCCGAAAACCGCTTTTGTGCTCGCCGGTGGCGGCAGCTTCGGTGCCGTGCAGGTGGGCATGCTGCATTCGCTCTGCGCGCGCGGCATCGGCGCCGACGTCGTGGTGGGCTCCAGTGTCGGCTCGCTGAACGGCGCTTATTACGCCGGCGATCCAACGGCGGAAGGTGTCTCCAAGCTCGCCACGATCTGGCGCGGACTGCGACGGCGCGATGTCTTCCCGTTCACGTGGCGTACGATGCTCGGGTTTCTCTATCGCCGAGACTACTTGATTGCAGCCGAAGGCTTGCGCGCGCTTGTCGAAAGCAATCTGCAATACAGCAATCTCGAAGAGGCGCGGATTCCGATTCACATCGTGGCGACGAACATGTTGACGGGCGCAACCGTTGTCCTGTCGGAGGGCTCGGCTGCGCAGGCGATCATTGCGAGCGCGGCCATACCCGTCGTATTTCCGCCGGTGAGGTTTGGTAATTTCTATCTGGTTGACGGAGCGGTATCGAGCAACACGGCGGTGAAGGTCGCGGTGCAGCAAGGGGCGAAGCGTTTGATCGTGCTGCCGACGGGCTATGCCTGCGCGCTCGACAAACCGCCAAAGGGGGCGATTGCGAGCGCGTTACATGCAATCACACTCCTGATCGCACGGCAGTTGCTGAGTGAGTTGCAAGAGCTCGACAGCACCAACGTTGAATATTTTGTGCTGCCGCCGCTCTGCCCGCTCACCGGCTCGCCCTACGACTTCTCGCAAACGGACGCATTGATCGAACGCGCGATCAAGAGCACGGATCAATGGATCGCCGACGGCGGACTCGAGCATCCAAACCTTCATGCGCAATTGAGCATCCACACGCATCGAACCCAGCACTAAGCAAGGAGACCCTGATGGAAACTCGTCCACCGCTGCCGCCGTTTACACGCGAAACTGCGGCACAGAAGGCGCGCGGCGCAGAGGACGCCTGGAATTCGCGCGACCCGGTGCGCGTTGCCGGTGCCTATTCGATCGATAGCCGATGGCGTAATCGGGCGGAATTTTTGCACGGCCGCGAGGAGATCATTGCTTTCCTGAAGCGCAAGTGGGCGCGGGAGCTTGACTACCGCCTCGTCAAGGAGGTTTGGGCCTTTACCGAAAACCGCATTGCCGTGCGCTTCGCTTACGAGTGGCATGACGATTCCGGTTACTGGTATCGTAGCCACGGCAACGAGCAGTGGGAGTTCAACGAGGCGGGACTGATGCACCGGCGCGAGGCGAGCATCAATGACGTGCAGATCAAAGAATCCGATCGACTCTTCCGCTGGCCGCTTGGTGCGAGGCCGAAAGATCACCCTGGGCTCACCGAACTAGGGTTATAAAAGGAGACCATGCCAAAGCGCAGCGCCGGCATCCTGATGTGGAAACGTGATGGCGGCCTGCGCGTGCTGCTGGTGCATCCAGGCGGGCCTTTCTGGGCGAAAAAGGACGCCGCTGCCTGGACAATTCCAAAGGGCGAGTATCTCGACGGCGAAGACGCTCTTGCCGCGGCACGACGCGAATTTGCGGAAGAAATGGGCAAGGAGCCGACTGGCGATTTCCTGTCGCTCGGCGAAATCCGGCAGAAAGGCGGCAAGCAGGTTACATGTTTCGCTGTCGAAGGCGACTTCGATGTGAACCGGCTATCTTCCAATACGTTTGAGATTGAGTGGCCGCCGCGCAGCGGGAAGAAGCAGGTTTTTCCCGAAGTGGACCGCGCGGCATGGTTCACGCCCGAGGAAGCAAAGGTGAAGGTCCTGCTGGCGCAACGCGAATTTATCGAACGGCTTGTGGCGCGAGTGTCGGGCGAATGAGCTTACGAGCCTTGTTTTGTTCCAGCCTTCGACTTTTGCGCCACCTGTTTATGGGTTTTTCAATCAAGAAATAGGATGCTGTTGCGAGAGCAAGAGAAAGCGTCAGCGTTACAGGTAATGTCTGGTACCAAGGCCATTGATCACGTAGCAGTTTTGCAATCGGATAGTGCCAAAGGTAGATCGCGTAAGAGATGGTTCCGATAAACGCTATCGGGCGAAACGCCAGGATGCGGGTCGTCAGAGAATCTGTATTGTTGAGTGCGCCTAGGATCAGCAGCGCCGATGCCAGTTCTACAGCCGGTATTCCCCAGATGACCGTTGCAGCGTTGCCCCAGCGCAAGCTTTCGGCAGCAAATATGATTGCCAAGCCAAGGGTGCTCAACGGCGCGGCCCATCGCTGCGGCAACTGCGGTGCGCTAAGAGCGGAAATTCCCCCCAACAATAAACCTGTCAACCTGGTGTCGAAGCGGTAGTAAGCCTCTTGCCAGCCGGCCTGCAGAAAAACGGTATCGCGCCAGACCATGTCCGCAAAATAAAAAAAGACCAGCAACGCAATTAGCCATGCGCGCTTGAGCCGCAATCCAAACACTAAAACAAGCGGCCACAAGAGATAATAGTGTTCTTCGACCGAAAGCGACCATGTATGCCCGATCAGATTTGGCACGTGCCAAAAGGCCATGGCGTAGTCGGACAAATAGAGCGCAGCGAGCGTAGCGTCTCTCCAGTGGGTCGCTGTACTCCAATTGGAATTGGTGAGCGATGCGAGCGCGGTGTAAGCGGCTAGCATCACCACCAGAGCCGGTGTAAGTCGCAGCGCTCGCTGCATGTAGAACTGGCGAAACTGGATCCGTTCTTTTTCGGCGGATTCCTTCGCGAGCATTGTGGTGATCAGGAATCCGCTGAGAACAAAAAACACATCGACTCCTAAGAAGCCGCCGTCGAATCCGGGAACGCGGCAATGAAAGGCGAGCACCACCATCACCGCGAGTGCCCGAACTCCGTCCAAAAACGGGATGTGTTTCATGGCCTTCTTGTAGAAGGCCCCAGGGGAACGGCCACTTAATGGTCATCCAATCGATACAATATGGTTAGCCGCCTCTTTACTGACCCGGCCCCCTTTTTCGGATTTGGCGCGTTATACTGGCGCGCGCTGCGATCTGCGGCGCATTCTTGGGCTCGGAGCATCAGCCGATGGCCGACAAAGTCATTGAAAAGCCCCGCACCAAAACGCAAACGAAGACAGAGCGGCCGAAGCTCTGGAAGGTCATCCTGCTCAATGATGATTACACGCCGCGCGAATTTGTCGTGCTTGTGCTCAAGGCCGTATTCCGGATGAACGGTAGCCACGCCTATCGGGTGATGATGACGGCGCACCAGAAGGGAGCCTGCGTGATCGCCGTCTATACAAGAGACGTTGCCGATACCAAGGCCAAGGAAGCAACCGAGCTCGGCAAGCAGAAGGGCTATCCGCTTTATTTTACGACCGAGCCGGAGGAGTAAGCATCGGCTGGTTCCGGCTATAGGGGGGGCGGATCGCTCGCGGAGTTTGCGGGAGCTGAAGCCGATCAGCGGCGCTTGCGGCGGCTTAGGCGCCGCGCGTTGGCCCTGACGCGCTTGCGGTAATGCCGGATGACCTTAGCCACAGTGCCGCCGGTCGCCAGCGTGACACTCGCTGCCATGGCTTCGCCGACTTTCTCCGACGCCATCCGGCTCGCCTCGGCACGGGCGTTCCGGCCTCCGCGCGCGAGTTTCATCAGCCGCAACGCGATGACGTGATTTGCTTCGAGCGCGAGCGCCGCGACAGAAAGCCAGGATAACGTGTGCCGTTTCATTACGATGACATAGGCGCGCAATCCGGCAGGACAAGCTCGCGTCCGCGTTTTGCGGCACCATCAATCGAGGCGCGCGATGACAGCGAGCCGTGTGATCTCGCCCGACTTGTACGCGCGCAGGAAGGCTTCGTAGTCGCGGAACGAAACGCAGCCGTTCGACTGGCCGTTCGGTCCGAGCATGTAACTGTGCGCGAGAAGCCCCGAGCGCCCGAAGATCCGCTTCTCGCCGCCGACTGGCTTTAGCCTGATCGCCTCGACGCCATGGAACAGGCTCTCACGCAAGGAGAGGTCATACATGTGCGGCGGTGTCGCCCCTCGCATGCGCACATTGACGAAGCGCGGATCGTCCATCTTGTCGCCAAGCCCGGAATGCGCCTCGAGCACGCGGCCGTCCGGCAGGTATACTTTCTTTTCCGCAATCACATACACAGCCGTGCGGTGGTCGAACGGAGCATGCGGCAGGCCACTGTCCTCATCGCCACCCGCATCGGCGTCGGCATAGCTTAGCGAAGCCACCCGTACCGGTCCGTACAGCTTCTCGTAAGCGTTGGACGCGGGCTTGAACAGCGAACCGAAGAAGGAGTTATCAGGCTTGGCGGCGGCCTTGCGGATCGTGCGAGATCCGGCGACGCCCGGTGCCTGCTGCGGCGCGGCGGGGCGGGCCGCCTTTTCATGCGCAGGTTCGCCGATCGATCCTGTGATCTCCAGGCCGTCGCCACGTTCGCGCACGACCGTTGCGGGAGTGATCGAGGCGATCTTCGTGGGGCGCGCGGCGGGAAGCGGAACAAGCGGCGGGCTGCTTGCGATTTTGGCCGGCTCGTCCACCGGAACGGGCATCTCATCGACCGTGGGCTCGGGCGCGAGCGTCGCCGTCTGTGCGGGGCGCGCGCGCGGAAGCGGGATGGTCGTGACGGCGATGCGCGCCAGATGCGGCCCCGGTGTCACGATGGCAACCATGGGATTGCGCGGCACGATCTTGGGCGGCGCGGGATCGATCCAGGCAATGCGGGGTAAAGCGGAGCGGCCGGGGCGACCGTGAGACGGACCGAGGCTTCCGCCATGGCCGAACAACGCGACCACAGCGGCGACGAGCGAGATGCAGGAAAGGGTGGTGCCGGCCAGTGCGGCATTGCGCGTCAAAGAGCAATGGCGGTGCCGCTGCGAAGCGCCCACAAGGACGCCATGCCCGGACTCCGAGGTTACGCGGTACGCCATACGCAAAACTCAATCACGCCGTCCCGGACACGCCGGAGCGCTACGTCCGCGGGTACTTCGGTGAAGGTCTGAGCTTTGCGGCTTTCGGTTAAAGTGCGATTAAAAGTTTAGCGATCCTCGCCGGAACGACGGCGAGTCGGCAGGCAGGCGCGATAGAATTCGTCACGCGACGCTAGGGCTTTGGCGCGTAACGCGACGAATGGTTCGCGCGGCTCACCCTGATAATTTTTCCCGGCGAGTAGTCCGGCGGCGTGGTGATGGTGAGATTGTCCGGCCAGTCCAACACTTTCCGCAACTCGCCAACGGTCTTTGCCGACACGCCAAGGCCGGGATCGGCCTCGACACGCATCCCATCCGGCCAGCCTTCGAGGAGCGTCTGCAGCGCGGCGACGTTTTTCGCTTTGAAGTGCATGAGGCTTCCTCCCGTATGCGGGCCGACGGAAACCTTCGCTTACGGTGACAGGCTTGCGGAGCGCTCCCGTCAGCCTCGCCAAAAAAAATGATAGCGCCAAGTGGGGCGGAGTCAGGGCGAGGAGCAAGTTCCGTCGGTGCCGGACGCATCCGGCGCTGTTAAGCTCGCAACGCAATGCTGATTGTTGCCCATGTTTGCGCCTTCACCCATCGCGGCCGCGTGCGCGCACAGAATGAAGATACGATTGTGGTCGGCGACTGGGTCTCTCCGCTGGAGATGCGAGAACCTCGCATTTCCCATCATTCGCTTGCGCCGCCGCTCGTTTG
>DASTSG010000051.1:0-54284 GCA_035760805.1 Pseudolabrys sp. | reverse complement strand
GCCTAACGGCCGCAAAAGGCGTCGTCGGATTTATGACCGGCTCGCTGGCGATTCTGTCGGAAGCGGGACATTCGCTGATCGACTTGGGCGCCACCGTGATGACCTACTTGGCGGTGCGGATTTCCGGTAAGCCCGCCGACGCCGAACATCATTACGGTCACGGCAAGGTCGAAAGCGTATCCGCACTTGTGGAAACGGGGCTGCTGTTCGTCCTGTCGGGCATCGTCATCTGGGAAGCGGTCAAGCGGCTGACGGCGCATGAACAGCATTCGGTCGATGCGAACGTATGGGCCTTCGCGGTCATTGCCGGTTCCATCGTCGTCGACTTTCTACGCTCGCGCGCGCTTTCGCATGCCGCGCATGCCAGCTCGAGCCAGGCGCTCGAAGCCGACGCATTGCATTTTTCTTCGGACTTGTGGACCTCGTTTGCAGTGCTTGTCGGGCTTGCCGGAGTACGGTTCGGATTATGGTGGGCGGATTCGCTTGCTGCGCTCGTCGTTGCAATTCTGGTGTGCGTTGCCGGCTGGCGACTCGGCCGCCGCACGGTCGAAACGCTGACCGACACGGCGCCGGCGGGAATATCCGAAAAGGTCCGGACGATTCTTCGCTCGGTCCCGGGCGTGGTGGCCGTGGAACAGGTGCGCGCCCGCGCGGTTGGCGAGCAGACGTTCATCGATCTCGTGCTCGCGGTCAGCCGGATGCTCCCGCTCGACCGCGTGAGCGCCGTCAAGGATGCCGTCACCACGGCGCTTCAGCGGCAGATTCCAGGGTCTGAAATCACCGTGATGACCGAGCCGGTTGCACTCAGCAACGAGTCGGTCATGGAGCGCGTAATGGTGATTGCACGCAACAAGGCGCTCGCCGTCCATCACGTGACCGTGCACGAATTGCGTGACAAGCTGTCGGTTTCGCTCGACCTCGAAGTCGACGGCAAGCTGTCGCTCGGAGCCGCGCACGAGCTGGCCGACCAACTCGAAAACGCGATCGCAGCCGAACTCGGTCCTGACGTGGAAGTTGAGACCCATATCGAGCCGTTGCAGGCGCATGACGCGCTTGGCCGTGAAGCACCACCGGAGCGCGTGCAGGCGGTGCAATTTGCGCTCGCCGAGATTGCTGCAGAGGGTCGCACCATCCGCGACGTGCACGACGTACGCGTGCGGGAAACCGACGAGGGAGAGATTGTCAACTTCCACTGCCGCGTCGATCCGCGCTTGAGCGTGCACGACGTGCACCAAAAGGTCGATGACATCGAGCGCGCCCTGCAGAAGCGTGCTCCTTCCATCAAGCGCGTCATCGGCCATGCCGAACCGATAAACCAACGGAAAAAATAAGCAGGACCTGTCAATGCGAACTGACACCGCACAGCCTATTCGACTGAAAGATTATCGCGCACCCGATTGGCTGATCGAGACGGTGTCGCTCGACGTTCTGCTGCATCCGACGCAAACCACCGTGCGAGCCGCGCTCGCCGTCAAACCGAATCCGAACGGCGCCGCGGCACCGCTGGTGCTGGATGGCGACGAGCTGACGCTCGTGTCGCTCAAGCTCGATGGAGCGCCGCTTCCCGCGGAAAGCTATGTTGCTACACCCGACAAGCTCACGATCCCACAGCCGCCCAACGGCCCCTTCACACTGGAGATCGAGACCCTCGTCAACCCGACCGCGAACACGCAGCTTTCCGGCCTTTATCGCTCCAACGGCACTTATTGTACCCAGTGCGAGGCCGAAGGTTTCCGCCGCATCACGTATTTTGAGGACCGGCCCGACGTGATGGCTGTCTACACGACGCGTCTCGAAGCGGACAAGAACGAAGCGCCGGTGCTCCTGTCCAACGGCAATTTGATCGAGTCCGGCGATCTGCCGAATGGCCGCCATTTCGCTGTGTGGCACGATCCGCATCCGAAGCCCTCGTACCTGTTCGCCATGGTCGGGGGAAAGCTCGGCCACATCGAGGACCGCTTCCGCACCATGTCCGGGCGCGAGGTGGTGCTGCGCATCTATGTCGAGCCGGGAAAAGAAGCGCGCTGCGGCTATGCGATGGATTCACTCAAGCGTTCGATGCGTTGGGACGAAGAAACGTTCGGCCGCGAATACGATCTCGACATCTTCATGATCGTCGCCGTGTCGAACTTCAACATGGGCGCGATGGAGAACAAGGGGCTCAACGTCTTCAACGACAAATACGTGCTGGCCGACGCAGAAACCGCAACCGATGGCGATTTTGCGCGCATCGAGGGCGTTATCGCGCACGAATACTTCCACAATTGGACGGGCAATCGCATTACCTGCCGCGACTGGTTTCAACTTTGCCTGAAGGAAGGGCTGACCGTTTTCCGCGATCAGGAATTCACGTCGGACCAACGCTCCCGCCCCGTCAAGCGCATCGCCGACGTGCGCAATCTGCGCAACACGCAATTCATCGAGGACTCAGGACCCTTGGCGCATCCGGTGCGGCCTGAAATCTATCGTGAGATCAATAACTTCTACACGACGACCGTTTACGAAAAAGGCGCGGAAGTCGTGCGCATGGTCAAGACGCTCATCGGTCCGGAGAAATTCCGCGCCGGCATGGATCTGTATTTTGAGCGCCACGACGGCGAGGCGGCGACCGTGGAGCAGTTCATCCAGTGCTTCGCCGATGCAAGCGGCCGCGACATGACGCAATTCATGCGTTGGTATTCGCAAGCCGGCACGCCCGAGGTGTCCATTACCACCACATATGATGCCGCCGCGAAGACGCTGACACTCGATTGCGCACAGACGCTTCCACCGACTCCAAACCAGCCGACGAAGGAGCCGATGGTCATTCCGCTTGCTATCGGACTTGTCGGTGACGATGGGCGGGACCTTCCGCTGTCGCTTGATGACCCCACGGCGGTTGAACGCGGCGTTCTCGTGCTGAGCAAGCCACGCCAACGCTTTACGTTCAACAATGTCGCCCGACGTGCCGTCGTTTCGATCAACCGTGGCTTCTCCGCGCCCATCAAGCTCAAAACGGATCATTCGCCCGACGATCTTGCCTTCCTTGCCGCCCACGATTCCGACCCCTTCAACCGATGGGAAGCCATTCAATCGATTGCGCTGCGCCTGCTGATCGACAATGTGGCCGCCCTGCGCGCCGGCAAGGAGCCTAAAACCGACGAGAAGCTGATGGCGGCGTTGGCCGCAGTCTTGGCCGACAGCACACTCGAGCCGGCATTCGTGGCGCTCGCGCTGACGCCGCCGAGCGAAGCCGACCTCGCGCGGGAAATCGGCCACGACATCGACCCTGACAGCATTTATCGCGCACGCGAGCATTTGCGGGCCGCAATCGGCAAAACGCTGCGCAGCCAACTCGCGGCGGGTTACGACCGCCTGGTGTCGCATGGCCCCTACTCGCCGGATGCCGAGGGCACCGGCCGCCGCTCGTTGCGCAACGTAAGCCTCGATCTGCTCGCAGCCGACGGCAATCCGGACGCCATCGCACGGGCTGCCAAGCAATACAACGACGCCGACAATATGACCGACCGCATGGCCGCCCTGAGCGTCCTGTCGCTTCACGATACGGCGGAACGCGAGCGCGCGCTCGCCGACTTCTACAGCCGCTATTCCGGAGATGCGTTGATCGTCGACAAATGGTTCACGCTGCAAGCGATGATCCCCGAGCACACGACGCTTGAACGCGTGCGCACCCTGACCGCACACCCAGCCTTCTCAATGGCGAACCCAAACCGCGTGCGCTCGTTGATCTCCGCATTCGCGCACAGCAATCACACCCAGTTCAACCGTGCCGACGGCGGCGGCTATGAATTCATCGCCGACACCGTGCTCGCACTCGATCCGAAAAATCCGCAGATCGCGGCGCGGCTTGCCACCGCCTTCCGCACCTGGCGCACGCTGGAGCCCGGCCGCCGCGCCAAGGCGGAGGCCGCGCTGCGGCGCATCAAGGACAACGATACGCTTTCGCGAGACGTATCCGACATCGTCGAGCGCGCTCTCGACACAAACTGAAACGCCAGCCTTTTCCTGACGTTAGTCGGCATCGCGGGCCACGCGCGGCGTCGAATCGTGTGCAGAATCCTGTGGCTCGCGAAATTGCAAATATTGACTTAACGACTCTCGACAAATCACCGCGCATCGATTCCAATCGACGGTGATTCGGAGAGATGCGGCACATCCTTCCGTTTCGAAGGTGGCAGGGGACAATCCGAGCGGAGGCCGAGAATGGCGCGCGCCGTGGCGGCGAGTGCGTCTGCGCGTTCAGATTCGATCAGAGGCCTCGCGCAGTCGATCGCGAAGCCGGCTTATCGTCGGCTGCTGACGGCCGAGCCGATGCTGCGCCGCGCAGTTCCAGTGCTCATCATCGCTTTTCTCATCACCATCTGCGTCGGCGCCGGCGTACAGGTTCTTAATCAGCGGCGGCAAACGCTGAATCATCTCGCGGTCGAGCTTCTGGCAGCGGCTGATATTGCAGCGCAGCGCCTGCAAGCGCATTTAACCGGAAACAGCAATACAGATCGCCATGCAGCAAAATCTTTGGGTGACAGTGTCCCTGCTTGGGCACTCACGCCGGGCCGCCAATTTTTGCTTTCGAATGCAGCCGGCGTGGTCGTGGCGGAGCAGCCCGCCCATCAAGGGGCGGTCGGACGGCCGCTCATTGACATTCTCGGACCCGCTCAAGCGCTAACCACCTTTGGCGCCAATGCCGGAGTCATGGAAATCACAATGCCAGACGGCACACGAGCGCTCGCCACCGTGCGCACGCTCGATCCGCCATTCGGCCAGATCGCTATCGTGCAGGCCCGTAGCGCAGGACTGTCGGCCTGGCGCTCGGCGACGGCCCTCACGATCACGCTGTCGGCCACCACCGGCTTTGTGGTGCTGATCCTTGGCTTCGCCTTTCACTGGCAGGCCATGCGCGCACGCGAGGCGGACGGCATTTATGAAACCGTCCGCCGACGTATCGACACCGCGCTCAATCGCGGCCGCTGCGGTCTTTGGGACTGGGACATTGCGCGCGGCCGTATCTTTTGGTCGCAGTCGATGTTCGATATTTTAGGGCTGCCGGCCAAGGAAGATCTCCTTTCCTTCGGCGACGTCAGCGCGCTGGTCCATCCGGACGATGTGCGGCTTTACGAGCTGGCCTCCCAATTGATCGAGGCCGAAGCGCGGACCGTCGACCATGCTTTCCGCATGCGCCACGCCGACGGTCACTGGGTTTGGCTGCGGGCACGGTGCGAACTCGTTCATCAGCAGGGCGACGCGGGACCCCATCTGATCGGGATCGCCGTCGACGTGACGGAGCAGAAAAGCCTCATCGAGAAGACGACGGCGGCAGATATACGCCTGCGCGACGCAATCGAAACGATTCCGGAAGCCTTCGTCCTCTGGGACGCCGATAATCGTTTGGTACTGTGCAATTCAAATTTCCAGCAGCTGCATGATTTGCCGGACGAGGCGATTACGGTGGGGACGTCCTACGAGGAAGTCTTCGCCGCCGGCCGCAGATCGGTCATTCACAAGGTGGTGCCCGAAAGCAGCGCTTCACCGGGCGCAAGCACGTTCGAAGCCCAGATCGATGACGGCCGTTGGCTGCACATCAGCGAGCGCCGCACCAAAGACGGCGGCTACGTTTCCGTCGGAACCGACATCACCGCTCTTAAAATGAATGAAGAGAAGCTGATCGAGAGCGAAAGGCGCCTGATCGCCACCATTGCCGAAGTGCGATCGTCCGAGCAACGGCTGGCCGAGCTTGCCGAACGTTATGCCGAAGAGAAAACCCGCGCTGAGGAAGCCAACCGCGCGAAGTCTGAGTTTCTCGCCAATATGAGCCACGAGCTACGAACGCCGCTCAACGCGATCATCGGCTTCTCCGAAATCATGCAATCGGGCATGTTCGGGCCGCTCGGCGCCGAAAAATACAAGGAATATTGCAGCGACATTCACCAGAGCGGACAGTATCTGCTCGAAGTGATCAACGATATTCTTGACATGTCGAAGATCGAAGCGGGACGTATTCGGCTGTGCATCGAAGAGCTTGAACTGGACAAGCTGCTCGCCGAGGCCATGCGGGTAATTTCCGGACGCGCCGACGACAAGCATCTTTTGGTTCAGGCTGACATCGACTCAGGATTGCGGCTCAGCGCCGACCGTCGCGCGCTCAAACAAATTGTTCTCAATCTGCTGTCGAACGCCGTGAAGTTCACGCCGGCGCGGGGGCAGATCAAGGTGCGTGGTCATGCCGCCGGCGGCTTCGTCCGCATTGCGATCATGGACACCGGCATCGGTATTCCCACAGACGCGCTTGCGAAGCTTGGCCGGCCCTTCGAGCAGGTCGAGAGCCAGCTCACGAAAAGCCATCAGGGCTCGGGCCTTGGCCTTGCCATCGCAAAGTCTCTGACTGAATTGCATGGCGGCGTGATGCGCATCCGTTCCGCCCCGGGGCGGGGAACGATCGTTGTGGTCAAGCTGCCGATAGTCTGGCACGCCGCTACGCAAAGTGCCGCCGCTTAGCGCTGCTATACCCTGATCTTGTTCGCACCCATGCGTCGCGGCTCCGGCGTTTCGCCCAGAATGCGCACGAAGCTCGCGCGCACCTGCGCTTGCGTCTCGATCAGCGTCGCGTCGAGCGTGGCAAAATCAGGCACATCGGCCGCGCGTGCGAGCAGGCGCAGCAGGCCGCTGCCGGCCGTTTTCGGATCGAACTTTCCGGCAAGACACAATCGCAAGATTTGCGTCAGATCGTTGTAAAGCCGTACTGCAGGACGCAGAACCTCGGCATCCTCGACCGCCAGCAGGCCGAGCCGCCGGGCCTTCTCCAGCACACGCGAAGTGGACGTGTCCAGAATGTCCGGCGCTTTCTCGGCATGCACAAGCTGTAGATATTGAACGATGAACTCGATATCGATCAGCCCACCCGCCGCATACTTGATATCCCAGCGGTCGCCATCGCCCTTTTCCGCCGCAATGGCACTGCGCATTTCCACGACATCGCCAGCGATAAGCGCGGCATCGCGCGGCCGGCGCAAGACGCGACAGATGACCTCTTCGACCGCAGCGGCAAACGATGGGGAAGCGGAGACCACCCTTGCACGCGTCAGCGCCATGTGCTCCCACGTCCAGGCTTCGTTTTCCTGATACGCGGCAAATGCATCGATCTTGGTCGCGACCGGCCCGGAACGTCCCGACGGGCGCAAGCGCATGTCGACCTGGTAAAGCGCGCCGTGATTCGTCTGTGCGGTCAAGGCATTGATAAGGCGCTGCGTGAGCCGCGCAAAATATTGCGCACCATAGAGTGAACGCTCGCCGTCCGACTCCGGATTCTGCGCATCGAAATCGTAGACAAGAATAAGATCGAGGTCGGACGTCGCCGTCATCTCGTAGCCGCCGAGCTTACCCATGGCGAGCACGGCGGTCTCCTGCCCTTTCAAACGTCCATAAGTCAGCGAAAAGTTTTCGGCGATCGCGCGGTGCACGGCCTGGATCACCACGTCGGCAATCCGCGCAAACGTCTCGCCCGCTTGCTGCGCCGTCACCGTCCCTGAAAGAATGCGGACACCGATCAGGAACATATATTCAAGCCCGAACATGCGCACGCGCTCGAGCAAGTCTTCGTCGTAGCTCGATTGCGCCAGCGCCGCGTCAAGCCGCGCGCGCAGTTCCGCTTCGTCCGGCAGCGCGCCGAAGAAGCTCGGATCGACCAAAGCGTCGATAACATGCGGATGACGCGCAAGCGTGTCCGCAAGACGCGGAGCCGTGCCAAGCACCAGCGTTATGAGTCCGATCAAATCCGGATTTTGCCGTAAAAGAGACAGCAGACGGCCGGCGCCGCGCAGGTTGGCCAGGAAGTGATCGAACAAAATCAGTACTGCGTCCGGGTTTTCGGCGCGCGCGATCTCCTCCAGGAGAACGGGCAACAATTCCCGCAATTGCGTTTGCGCAACGTCCCCCTTCAACAGGCGATGCTCGCCGGCAAGCCATTGACGCACCGTGGACGAAGCTTCGAGCGGCGCACGGAAACCCAATTCGGAAAGACGATCGAGCGTTTTGTGGTCGTCATGATCGGCAGGGAAATGCAGCGCAGGCTTGTCAGCTGCCGGCGCCGCCTCGAACAAGCGGGCATAGTGACCTTGTACGCGTGTGAGATGCGTTATCAGCACCCGCGCGAAGGCGTCGCGGCTGTCATAACCGAGAAAGCGTGCAAACCGCTCGAGATCCTGTCGTTCCGCAGGCAAACCTTGCGTTTGCTCGTCGTTGACCATTTGCAGGCGGTGCTCCACCGTGCGCAGGAAGCGATAAGCCTCGGTCAATTCGTCGCGTGCGTCCGCACCGATCCAGCCACCTTCGGCCAGTTTCGCAAGCGTTGTGAGCGTATCGCGGTCGCGCAAATTTGGATTGCGGCCGCCGGCAATGAGCTGCTGCGTCTGCGCAAAGAATTCAATTTCACGTATACCGCCGCGGCCGAGCTTGATGTTGTGCCCTTCGACCGCAATCTCGCCGTGACCGCGATACGCATGAATTTGCTGCTTCATCGCCTGCACGTCGGAGACGGCCGCGAAGTCGAGATACTTGCGCCACACGAAGGGTGATATCTCGCCGAGAATTTTTTCGCCCGCGGCAATATCGCCGGCGCAGGCGCGTGCCTTGATAAACGCCGCGCGCTCCCAATTCTGCCCGACGCTTTCGTAATACGTCGAAGCCGCCGCGGTCGAGATAGCGATGGCGGTTGAGGCGGGATCGGGGCGCAGCCTGAGATCCGTGCGGAATACGTATCCGTCGGCCGTGCGCTCCTGCAACAGCTTGACCAGCCGCTGGGTAATGCGCACGAAAAACGGTGCAGGTTCGAGATCTTTCGGCAACGCCGGCGCCGCGGGATCGTAAAATACGATGAGGTCGATATCGCTCGAGTAGTTGAGCTCGAAGGCGCCCATCTTTCCCATCGCCAGGACGATGTAGCCGCTGCCGTCCTGGGGCTCTCGGCGATCGGGCGGCTTGAGCTTGCCGGCCCGCGCGGCGTCCTCCAGCAGAAAGCGGACCGCGGCACCGACCGCGTGATCGGCCACGTCGGTCAGGGCCCGCGCGGCGCGCATCACCGGCCAGACGCCGCCGATGTCGCAAATCGCGATCAGCAACGCCGCTTCCGATTTCATTCGGCGCAAAAGCTGCATCGCCTGCGCCTCATCCTTGCAGGCGGCTACCGCACCGGCAGCACTCTCGAGCAGGGCGGCAAGATGGAGGTCGGGGTCGGCCTGCAACACGCGCAGGAGGCGGTTGGAATCCGACGTCGCCAGATCAAAGAGAAAAGGCGAATGGTCGGCGATCGCCGTCAACAAGGCATCGAGCCCTGGGTGAGCGCTCAGCATGGCCCTGATCGGTTCGGCCGCAGCGCCCTCCTCGCTCAGCCATTGGGCAATGCGCGCCCGCGCCGCTTCCGGCTTGAAAAGTTCGGGCGCGCTGACAATGCGCGCCGCCAGCGCTTCACCGGATTGCCGCTCCGGCGCTCTCGCAGTTCGTTTCATGCTGTCAGCGATATCTTACCGGGCCGCAAAAAGGGAGAGCACAAGACGCATTGGTTGCCCTACGGTCCCGCAAGGGGCCCGTTGCGCGGCAACACGATTGTACTCCTAAGGCCCGGATTGTTGTCCTCCAGCGTCAATTCGCCGCCGTGCAGCCGCGCCACGGCTGAAACAAGGCTCAAGCCCAGGCCGGAACCCGGTAATGAGCGACTCTGCTCAAGTCGCACGAAGCGCTCGACCACGTGTGCGCGGTCGGCCTCAGGAATGCCTGGGCCCGCGTCGGCGACCGTGAGCAGGATGCGATCACCGTCGTTCAACGCCTTCACCACGATGCTCGGCATTTCGCCGTTGATCGCCTTTTCCTTCGGTTCGGCATATTTAATGGCGTTGTCGACCAGATTGGCGAGTGCCTGGCTGATCAACTCGCGGTTGCCCTTCACCGGAGCAGAAGCGGCTGCGTCGACCGTGAGCGCGATCCCCTTCTCTTCCGCCAGCGGCTCGTACAGTTCGCCGACGTCGCGGGCAATCTTGGCTGCGTCGAAATCCTTCATGTCGTCGCGCGCCTGGCCTGATTCCGCCCGTGCGATCATCAGCAACGCATCAAACGTGCTGATGAGGTGATCCGACTCGTCGATCATGCTTTCGAGCACATCGCGGTATTCAGCCTCGTTTTTCGCCGTGCGCAGCGCTTCCTCGGCACGATTGCGCAGCCGTGTGAGCGGCGTTTTAAGATCATGCGCGATGTTGTCGGAAACTTCCTTCAACCCGCGCATCAGCGCTTCGATGCGCTCAAGCATCACGTTGAGATTTTCGGCAAGCCGGTCGAGTTCGTCGCCTGTGCCTGCGACCGGCAGCCGTTCCTCCAGATTGCCCGTCATAATCGTGCGCGTGGTTTCCGTCATCGCGTCGACGCGGCGCAGCACGCGACGCGTGACGAAGAAGCCGCCAACGAGTCCCAGAATGACCACGATGGCAATCGACCAGCGTCCCGCGGACAGGACGATGTGATAGAGCCGCTCGCGCTCCTCGAGATCGCGGCCGACCAGCAGCCGAAATCCGCCGGGAAGTTGAAACACGCGCACCAGTGCGTGGTGTACCGGGCCATCGGTCTCGTCGAGGCGGCGGTATGCGGATTCGGACCAGCCCGGGTTGTCGAGGATACCAGGTGCCAGCGAGCCGACGTTGCCGGCAAGCGACTCGCCGGCGAAGGTGGTGACAAGATAGAGGCTCGATCCCGGCCTGCGCGCCCGCGCGTCGATGACAAGCACCAGGCGGCGAATACCTCCGATTCGATACTGTTCGGAAAGCCCGGTGATTTCAGCGTTAACGGTATCGGTAATCTGCTCGGTAATCAGGCGCCGAGTATTGAGGGCGAAATACGCCAGCAGGAAGGCCGCGAACAGCGCGAAAACAATCAGATAGACCAGCGTGAGCTTGAACGTGGTCGTGCGAAATAGCTTACCGAGCGCCGTCACGGATCATGTATCCCGCGCCGCGGACCGTGTGCAAAAGCGGCTGGGAAAAACCTTTATCGATTTTCGAGCGCAAACGCGAGATATGCACGTCAATAACGTTAGTCTGGGGATCGAAATGATAATCCCACACGTTCTCCAGCAGCATGGTGCGGGTGACCACCTGACCTGCGTGTTTCATCAGATACTCGAGCAGGCGAAATTCCCGCGGCTGTAGCGATATTTCTTCCCCGCCGCGCCTGACCTGGTGCGACAGACGGTCGAGTTCGAGATCGCCGACGCGGTATACGGTCTCTTCATTGCGGCCACCGCGGCGACGGGACAAAACTTCGACCCGCGCAAGCAATTCCGAAAACGAATAAGGTTTTGAGAGATAGTCATCACCGCCGGCACGCAATCCCTTGACGCGGTCATCAACCTGACCGAGCGCGGAGAGAATAAGCACAGGCGTGTCGACCTTCTTTTCGCGCAAGGCTCCGATCAGCGAAAGTCCGTCGCGTTTGGGAAGCATGCGGTCTACGATGAGCACGTCGTATTGGCCGTCGAGCGCCAGCTCGTAGCCCTCTTCGCCGTCATTCGCCTGCTCGGCAACATGACCGACCTCGCGAAACGCCTTGATCAGATAATCGGCGGCGTCGCGATCATCCTCGATGATAAGAAGGCGCATGGTGGTCCGATCCGGCTGCGCGTCGGCCATCCGGCCGCGCGCGTTCTGCCCGTGAATATCCGTATATGTGGACATCGGCTACACCATTCGTCGTCACGTCCCAGCCCCGAAACCAGGAGAGGCCTGCAGTTCCCGAACGACCGCGTATGCGCCCGCCGGACAAACGCGAGGGGGTGGCGGCTTCACCGCCACCCCCTCAACGACCCCGCCCCAGCGGGGGCGACGGATGCCAGGGTCGGAGTTCACTTGCCGGCTGAACGACGCGCACGCCACCCGGCCGGCTATCGGTCGGGACGGGCACAGGGCCCGTCCCGCTGGGTTCGTGCCGCTGGCGGGGGCGACGGATGCCAGCGGTACTCTCCCAAGCTCGTTCACCCTTTGCCGACAGGGAGCGCGACGAACCTCGTGTTGTCGCCAGACTTCACCCTCACCAGCACGGTGTGTTTTCCTGCGGAACGCGTATCGGCAATGACCCGGCGCACGTCGGACGGCGTCGAGACCGATTTCCCCGCAACCTCAAGGATAATGTCGCCCGAAGAGAAGCCGTGGTCGGCGGCAACACCCGTCGGATCGACTTGCGTGACCACGACCCCCTTGTCTCCGGCACCGGCGACACGGTCGGCAGGAGCAAGCGTCAAGCCGAGTTTCCCCATATCCGTGCTGCCGGAGGAATCCTCATTGTTGTTGGTGTCGGCGCGTGCTTCCTGCTGCTGCGGCATTGTGCCAAGCGTCAGGTTGATTGTTTTTTCGGACCCATTGTGCAGCACCGTCAGCTTGACGGTTGTGCCGGGCGCCATTGCGCCGATCCTCTTGGCGAGATCGCGGGCATCCTTAACTTCCTTGCCGTCGACAGCGGTAATGACGTCGCCGGCCTCGATGCCTGCTTTAACCGCCGGGCTGCCGGATTGCGGCTCTGCAACGAGCGCGCCCTTCGCCTGTTTCAGACCGAGGCTGTCTGCAATTTCAGGCGTCACCGGCTGAATTTGGACGCCGATCCAACCGCGTGTGACCGAGCCATGCTCCTTGAGTTGTGCGACGACGGTCTTGACCGTGTCAGCCGGAATCGCAAATGCGATGCCGACCGATCCTCCCGATGGTGAGAAGATCGCGGTATTGACGCCGATCACATTGCCTGACGTGTCGAAAGTCGGTCCGCCCGAATTTCCTTTGTTCACCGGCGCATCGATCTGAATAAAGTCATCATAGGCATTCGCGCCAATATCGCGACCGCGCGCCGAAACAATACCTGCGGTAACGGTACCTCCGAGGCCGAAGGGATTGCCGACGGCAATAACCCAATCTCCGATGCGCGGCGTCTGATCGGAAAGCTTCACATACGGGAAGGGTCCGCCTTCGACCTTGATGAGCGCAAGATCGGTGCGCGGATCGGTGCCGATGACCTTCGCTTTATGGATCTTGCCGTCGTCGGTCGTAACCTGAACGCTTTCAGCTTTCTCCACGACGTGGTTGTTGGTCACCGCATAACCATCCGCCGTAATAAAGAAACCGGAGCCTTGGCCGGTGATGACGTTATGTCGGCCTCCGCCATGTGGGATGTCCGGCATGCCGAAGCGGCGGAAAAATTCTCGCAGGCCGGGCGGAAGATCCCGATCACCCAACGTCGGCATATCCGAACCGCCGTCGACCTTGACGCGGACCGAGATGACAGCCGGCTTCACCTTTTCGACAATGTCCGCAAAGCCGACCGGGGCGTTTAGACGGTGAGCCTGCTCGCTCAAGTTCTGCGCAAGCACCGGCTCATAGCCATTCGGCTCGAAGGCGGGAGCGAAAACCACTGCAGCAGTACCGAGGCCTGCTATGGTGGTTGCAAGCAGGATTGCGCGGCGGACAGATAGTTTGCGCCAGCGCGGGGCGGGAGTGTTGCCCGAAGCCATTTTAGCGATCTCCATATCGGTTGGTTGGCGCTTTGCGCACCCCGTTTTCAAATACGAAGATGGGGTGCGAAGCCTTACAGCGCCCTGTCGGGCGCATTACAAATTTGTAAGGTTCGTACTGGCTGTTTGTTCCGGCCCGATTGAGGGAACACAGGTTCCAGGTTCAGTGCGTTGCTTGATCCGTCGAACGTTCGACTAACGCCGCAAGGCGGGCCTGCTCGGCCTCACTTAGAGTTGCGCCCGCCCCATCTGCCGGAGAACGCCGCCTCATCCAGAAAAACACACCGATAGCGCCGCCGATCAGCGCCGCTGGCGGCAGCCCCCACAACAAGAATGTTTGCGGCTCGAACCGCGGCTTGAGCAAAACGAACTCGCCATATCGCGAGACCAGGAAATCGATCACCTGCTGATTGGTGTCACCCGCTACCAGGCGGCGGCGAACCAGGAGACGCAGGTCGCGAGCGAGCGGCGCAGCCGAATCGTCAATCGACTGGTTTTGACAAACCATGCAGCGTAGTTCGCGTGAAATATCTCTCGCGCGCGCTTCGAGCGTCGGGTTCTTTAACATCTCATCCGGCTCGACGGCGGCGGCGGGTGCCGCCAGCGCGAAAAGGAACGCGAACAGGCACAGCCAACGCACGAGTTCTACTCCGCCGGTTGCATCGCCGGCCTCGCCGCCGGCTTCGGCGCACCGACACGCAGCCGCCGATCCGACAACGAGAGGGCACCGCCCAGCGCCATAATCACAGCGCCTAGCCAGGTGAGCATTACCAGCGGCTTGTAGTAGAGGCGGATCGCGATCGATCCATCGGTTTCAGTATCGCCCAGCGAAAGGTAGAGCTGGCTTGCACCGCGTGTCATCAATGCTGCTTCGGTTGTTGTCATGCCGCGCGCTGAAAAGCTCCGCTTGGAAGGCTGCATAACGCCGATTGGCACACCGCCTTCACGCACGGTGAACTTCGCTGCCAGCTCGCGGAAATTGGGGCCAGCGCGCGGGACCAAGCCGTCGAACGTTAGATCATAGCCGCTGATCGAAACCGTCTGCCCGGGATTGATCGACACGATGCGTTCCGACCCCCAAGTGGTCGCGCAGACAATTCCGAGAAGCGTGACACCGAGTCCGAAGTGCGCAACCGCCGTACCGAAGGCGGAACGCGGCAACCCGAGGCCTCGTCGCAATGCGATTTTGAGTGACACCCGAAACAAACCGCTGCGCTCGCAAAGATCGACCGCAGCTCCTGCCATCACGAAAAACGCCAGTCCGACACCTAGCGGCGCGAGCGCCGATTTTACGCCCATGGCAGCAAACGTGACGCAAATCGCAACGACCGTCGCGGCAAATGCGGCCGTCAACCGCTGCGCCACGCCCAAAAGGTCGCCGCGTTTCCAGGCCAGGAGCGGCCCGAACGGCATGGCGAGCATCAGCGGCACGAAGAGCGGGACGAACGTCAGGTTAAAAAATGGAGCGCCGACCGAAATCTTGGCGCCTGTCAGCGCCTCGAGTGCGAGCGGATAGAGCGTGCCGACGAACACGGTTGCGCACGCCGTCGTCAAAAAGAGATTGTTGAGGACCAACGCGCCTTCGCGCGAAATCGGCGCAAACAGGCCACCCTGCTTGAGCACCGGCGCACGCCAGGCGAACAGCGTCAGGGCGCCGCCAATGAAAAGGACCAGGATGACGAGAATGAAAATGCCGCGCGTGGGGTCGGTGGCGAAGGCGTGTACGGATGTCAGCACCCCGGAACGAACGAGGAAAGTGCCGATCAACGATAATGAGAATGCCAGGATCGCAAGCAGGATCGTCCAGATCTTCAGCGCATTGCGTTTCTCCATGACGACAGCGGAATGCAGCAGCGCCGTACCGGCAAGCCATGGCATCAGGGACGCGTTCTCGACCGGATCCCAAAACCAGAAGCCGCCCCATCCGAGCGTGTAGTAGGCCCAATAAGAACCCATCGCGATGCCGGCCGTGAGAAACATCCAGGCGGCAAGCGTCCACGGCCGCACCCATCGCGCCCATGCCGCGTCGATCCGTCCCTCGATCAGAGCGGCAACCGCGAACGAAAACGCAATCGAGAAGCCGACATAGCCGAGATAAAGAAGCGGCGGATGAATGGCGAGACCGGGGTCCTGCAAAATTGGATTGAGATCGCGTCCTTCGAACGGCGGATTGGCAAGGCGGAGGAAGGGATTCGAGGTGAAAAGGATGAAGAGGTAAAAGGCCGCCGCGATCCATGATTGCACCGCGAGCACCAGCGCTTTCAGGCTCGTGGGCAGGTTGACGCCAAACACTGCAACCGCCGCGCCAAAAAGCGCGAGTATCAATACCCACAAGAGCATCGAGCCCTCGTGATTGCCCCAAACGCTCGTGAACTTGTAGATCAGCGGCATCATCGAGTGCGAATTCTCGTACACGGTCGCCACCGAAAAATCGGAACTGACGTAACAGGCAGTCAAAGCGGCGAACGAGATCGCAACAAAAATGAATTGAACAAAGGCAGTTGAATTCGCGAGCTGCATCAGGCTCGCATCGTTGCGGCGGAAGCCGACAACCGGTGCAATCCCCTGAATGAGCGCCAGGCCCAGCGCCAGCACCAGCGCGTAATGACCAAGCTCGGGAATCATCGCGCCTTGCCCCCTGCAAAATCCTGATTGCCTTCCTTCCAGTGGCCGGTCTTCTTCAACGCTTCAACCACTTCCTTCGGCATATAGCGCTCGTCGTGCTTGGCGAGCACCGTATCGGCTTTGACGGTCCCGCCCGGCTCGACGATTCCTTCTGCGACGACACCCTGCCCCTCGCGAAAAAGGTCGGGCACGATTCCCTGATAGGTGACAGGAATATCAGTCCTGCCGTCAGTGACCTTGAAGCTGATCCGCAAGTTGTCCCCGCGCTTGACGCTGCCCTCCTCGACTAACCCGCCAAGCCGGACGCGCGTTCCCGGCGCGACGTGTTTCTCCACGATGTCGCTTGGCGAGTTGAAGAACACGATCGAATCGCTCAGCGCGCTGAGCACCAACGCCACCGCGATACCGAGAACCCCGAGGCTCACGCCAATCAAAACGAGACGTCGCTGTTTGCGGGTCATTGCCATTCTTGTCAGCCCGCAAGCCCAAGTCCCTTGGCGAGTTCGTCAATTCGATGCACCTTGCCGGGATCGCTGGCAAGCGCGCGCCGCGCATCGGCGGCGGCGGCGGTCGCCTTGTCGCGCTCGCCGAGCACCACATAGGCGCGCACGAGGCGCAACCAGCCGTCGACGTCCGAACCGTCTTGCTTCAGCTTGTCAGCAAGGCGCGCCACCATGTCGCGGATCATGTTGCCGCGCTCTTCCGCCGTCATGCGGCTTGCCGCCGCAATGTCCTGAGCGCTCGGTCCCGCTGCGGAGCCGTTCGCCGCTGCGGGCGACGCCGGCTGGTCAAGACTTGCCAATGCGTGCTGCACTGTCTCCTTCCATGGCGCGTCCGGCGGCGCATCCTTGAGCATGCCGCGCCAGATTTCCGCGGCCTGGTCACGCTTGCCGTCCTGTTGGGCAGCAACGCCGACAAAAAACTTCGATTTGATCTGATGCGGGTCGAGCGCCAGCGCGCGGTCGAAAGCCGATTTCGCGTCGGCCGTGACGATGCCGTTGTTTGCACCGACCAACGCTTCACCGAGATTGGCCTGACGGTCGGCGCTTTCTCCATTAAGCGCAATCACCTTGCGCCAGGCCTTGGCTGCATCGTCAAAACGTCCTAGCCGCAAGTAGACCGGCGCGAGCACTTCCCAGCCGCGTCCGTCTTGCGGATTCCGCTCGAGCCGAGCCTCGACCTGCGACACGAGTGTCGTGATAGACTCGTTCGCGTGCGCGGCCGCCTTCAAACGCGGAGCAAGCGGCGCACCGGGCAATTGCGGCGAGCCAAGCATCATATAGATTGCGGTCGCCCCAACTGGCAGCAAGACGAGGCCGGCCACCGCGGTCGCTCGCCGACGCAACAACGATGACGATTGAGGAGCGGGCTTCGCCGCATCTGCGGCGTCGGCAGCCGCGATCAGTCTCCGCGAAACTTCCACACGCGCAGCTTCGGCCTCCGCCTCGCCGATCAGACCGGCGGCACGGTCGCGTTTGATTTCTTCAAGTTGATCGCGATAAACGGCCAGATCGCCGCCGGCGCGCACGGCGGGGCTACGGCCGAGCGGCCACAGCACGGCGAAAATGGCGGCAGCCGTCATCAGCGCAAACACAAACCACAACGTCATTGCAGCATCGATCCGAGTGCCGCGCCCGTCCTCATGACGAGCGCGCAAGGGCTTACATCAGCCGCAATGGTGACGGCAATGCGCGTATTTGGCCCGCGTCAGGACAGCGGCGTCCAACTGCCATCCGGATTCCGACAAGCCGTCCCGCGCGCCGTCTGCGGCCGCCCGTCAATATAGATAGTGTGTGTGTACGAGCGGCAATTGCGGCCGTCGTCCACATAAACCGGCCCCGGCACCACGGTACCGTAGCGGCCGGAATCAGGATTACGCCAGGAAACCGGAGCCCCTGCCGGCCCTTCGTTTAGAGCTGCCAATTGGGCATCGTAAGCGCGCTGCCGGTCTTCATCATCCAATGCAGCGCCGATGCGGTTACCGATCAGGGCGCCAAGCCCCGCACCGACCAGCGCACCAGCGACATGCCCGCCCACACCGCCGCCAAACTGCGAGCCGATGGCCGCACCGCCGAGGGCGCCCAGCAACGTACCGGTATTTTCCTTCGGGCCGGTGCCGGTTTCCGGATTGCCTGCGCACGCGCAAAGCGTCAATCCGAGCGCAAGGGCGGCAGCAGTTTTGGCTGGGAACATCGTGACCCCCCGAATAAAAATGGCCGACAAATCGATCGCTATTGTACTCAGAACGGCGGATTCGGGCAAAAGTCCGGCAGCTAGCCTGCCGGCAGGACCAGTTCCGCGCGCAAGCCGCCAAGTGGTGCGTTGCTTAGCTTGAGTTCGCCGCCGTAAAGCGCCGCAAGCTCAACGACGATCGAAAGGCCGAGACCCGAGCCGGGCTTGGTTTCGTCGAGCCGTCGGCCCCGCTTTGCGACCTGCTCTCGCTCCGCAGCGGAAAGTCCGCGGCCGTCATCGTCGACCATCGTGCGCAAAATGGGTGGGCCTGAGGGCGGCCTTTCGCAGACGACCTCGACAACAACACGTGACGTGGCCCACTTGCAGGCATTGTCGACAAGATTGCCGATCATCTCTTCCAAATCCGGGCGTTCGCCGCGAAACCGCGCTGCTTTGTCGAGGCGCAACTCAATGGCGACCGCGCGGTCGTGGTGGATTTTCTCCATTGTGCGCGAGAGCGCGATCACGACCGGCGCGACTTCGGTCATTGCACCCAATGTCGTAAGCCGTGCCGCCAGCCGCGCGCGCTGAAGATGGCGCGCGACCTGATCGTGCATGATCTCCGTTTGCTCGAGCACTTTCCTGGCCAACGGATCGCCCGGATTCGCTGAAGCCTCGTTGACCATGACCGAGAGCGGCGTCTTCAATGCATGCGCGAGATTGCCGACATGGGTGCGTGCGCGCTCGACAATCTCTCTGTTTGCATCAATCAGTGCGTTGGTTTCGCGCGCGAGCGGCGCAATCTCGACGGGAAATTCGCCACCAAGACTTTCCGCAGTGCCCGCACGAATGGCAGCAAGCCCGTTTGTAATGCGCTTGAGCGGCGCAAGGCCGAAGCGCACCTGAAACATGGTGGTCAGCAGCAACACAATCGCAAGGATTGCAAAGGTGATGATCAGCGCCCGATCGAACGACCGCGTCTCGTTGACGATCTCAGCCGCATCACCTGCAACCGCAACGAGATAATGGCCCTCGTCGCCGAGGTCGATGTTGCGCTCGACGAGACGCAGGCGCTGATCTTCGGGACCATCGACGTAGCCTTCCCGCGCACCGTTCGTGCCGGCTGCGATCCCCTGGTCTTGCAGATGCGGCAAGCCGCCATCCCAAAGCGAACGGGAGGAGCGTACATCGTGCTTGCCGGGATCGGTGCGAGTGACCTGCCAATACCAACCCGACAACGGCAGTTCGAATAGCGGCTCGCTGATGGACTGAGGAAACTTTTCGTTGCCTTCTTCCGGCGAAGCAACGTCCGCAACCAGCGTGCGCAGGTAGACATCGAGACGGCGATCGAACGCGCGTTCGACGGTTTGCCGATAAAGCGACGACAAGACAAAGCCCGTGACGAGCAGAATCGCCACGGTCCATGCCGTAGCCGACAGGAACAAACGCAGCGCGAGCGAATTAGCGCGCATCGGGCGGCGTTAGCAGGTAGCCGAGGCCGCGGACGGTCTGAATGATCTCGACGCCAAGCTTCTTGCGGATACGCCCGACAAACACTTCGATGGTGTTCGAATCGCGGTCGAAGTCCTGATCATAGAGGTGCTCGACCAGCTCGGTGCGTGACACGACGCGTCCGGCATGATGCATCAAATAGGAGAGCAAGCGGTATTCGTGGCTGGTCAACTTGACCGGGTTTCCGTCGACCGCGACACGGCCGGTCCGCGTGTCGAGCCGCACCGGACCGCAATTGAACTCGCTCTTGGCGTGCCCGGCCGAGCGGCGCAACAGTGCACGCACACGCGCGAGCACTTCCTCAAGATGGAAGGGCTTGGCGACATAGTCGTCGGCACCCGCATCAAACCCTTGCACCTTGTCGCTCCACCGGTCACGGGCGGTCAGCATCAAGACCGGCATCGAGCGTCCCGCGCGGCGCCAAGCCTCCAGCACCGATATGCCGTCCATTTTAGGCAGACCGATGTCGAGAATGACGGCGTCGTAAGGTTCCGATTCGCCGAGATAGTGCCCTTCCTCGCCGTCAAAAGCGCGGTCAACCACGTAACCGGCGTCGGTCAACGCGGTGGCAAGCTGGCGATTGAGATCGGGGTCGTCCTCGACAACGAGAAGACGCACGGCTGTCAAATCTCCGGTCAGCCGCCGGTGATAACGATCCCGCTTGCGGCGTCAACGGTCGCGCGTATCACTTTGCCATTGCGGGCCAACAGAGTCAGCACATAGGCCAAGCCTTTGGGTGTCTTGCACAATCGCGCCCGCACGACCTCCACATGGTGGCGATGTGCGCGCACCGTCCGGATTGCATGCGCAAGCGGTATGGCCCTGCGGGTGGCGACGGCGGCCCTTTGTTCGGCCTTGGTCAGACAGTTGCGATGATTGTGCTCGGCAGCCGTGGCCGGCGTGGCGAAAGCCAGCAGCCAAGCGCCTAGCGCAAGAAGTCGCAATGTTTGGGAGCCCGGCATGAGAGGGGTCTATGCGCGCGCCGGTGAACGCGGGGTGAACGCGGAACCCTTCTGCCGCAACTTCACTCGCTCGTGAAGCCGGTAAAGGTCGCGTAAACATCAAGCGGCTCACGCGGGGAGCGCCAGCCGTTGATCGGGGCGGTTTCATCGGCGTAACCGATGGCCATGCCCGAATAGATGATGAGGTTGTCGGGGAGATTAAGGAAGGAGCGCACCGTCCGGTGCCATGACACCCACGCCTGCTGTGGGCAGGTATGAAGGCCGTAGCCGCGTGCGAGCAGCGTCACGGTCTGCAAGAGGCCACCCATGTCGGCCCACTGGGCGGGGCCGAAGGATTTTTCGAGCGCGAAGAAAATGCCGACCGGCGCACCGAAAAACTGGAAATTGCGCGCGTATTGCCGATAGCGCGCCGGTTTGTCCGCGCGCGGGGTGTTGATGGACTTGTAAAGCAGCTCGCCGACCGCAAACCGCCGCGCCCGGTAGGTGTCGGCAATGCCCTCAGGGAAAATGCGGTAGTCGCCCCCCTCGCCCTTCGGCAATTCGTTCATGCGCGGCGCGAGCAGCGCCTTCAAAGCCTCGACGCGCTCACCCGCAATCGCATAGATCCGCCACGGCTGCATGTTGCCGGCCGACGGGGCACGCGACGCGCGCTCGATGATGTCGCGTATGGTCGCTTCGGGAATCGGCGTCGGCAAAAATGCGCGGCATGAATAGCGCGACGCGACCGCTTCAAAGACGTCCATATAAACTCTCCGCTTTTCGAATGCGGAGAGTGTGGCGATGCACGCTGACGCTGCCAAGCGGAGCGTGGACTACTTGTTGCCCAAAATCTTCGCCACCTTTTCGATCGAACGCCCGCCGAAATAGGCTGTAAGCACGATCATAGCCCATCGCCCAACCTCGCCGTTGAGCGGATCGGTGATGCCGTGGGTCCAAAATCCCAGCACCTTGTCCCACACGACGACCTTCCAGACATAAATCACGAAGGCAAACGCAAACAGCGGCCGCGGCAGCGCCGTGTACCACCGCCCCTGCTCTGAAATCACGATTTGCGTCGCGAGTTCGCGCTCACGCTGCTCGACCGCAAGCTCGCGAGCCGCAAGATCGGCCGCAATCTTCTCTGCATCGTTATCGGCGGCAAGCTTTGCGCGGTAAGCGTCAACCGCCGCTTTCGCAAAAGAGCCGCCGAGCAGATTGCCGAGCCATGAAAGAAGGGGCGCCAGCATTCAAACTTTCCCCGTCGTGCGCCGGTGCGCAATCTCGGTGATAAGTCCGATGGCAATCACATAGTAGGGAACGTATTTCGGCTGCAGCAGAGAATGGATCGCATCATTGACGCTCGGATCGGCGATTAACGTTTGTGTGCTGGCAAGCAACAAGCCGCCGACCGCAACAAGACGCGCCCAAAGAATCGTGAGCGAATGTTTGAACCAGCTTTTGACCTTGTGCCACATTCAATGTCCTCCTTTCGGCTTCATGCCGGTGCGTGTTGTTGTGTCGATTGCCGGCGGCGCCAGAACATCCAGGCGGCAAAACCGACCAGCGCGGCGGCGGCGAGAATGGCGCAAAGAACTCCCGGCGATGCGCCCAGACGACGCGCCTGCTGCACCGCCAGCACGCCGGATGCCGCAACAATTGCAATCGAGCTCCGTTGCGCCACCGTGTTGGGAGGCACAACGCCTTTCGCCGTCGGTAGAGATGGTGGCGGCGTGGGCATCGGCTTCGGCTGCGCGTTCGCCGCAAGCTCCAGCGCAAGCGCCTTCACGTCGGCCACCCGCGCGCTCCAGCCCTTGCCGAACACCTTCCAGGTCTTCAGCGACTTGAGAAAGCGCAGCCGTTCATCGCAGAGCGCGATAACAAGCGCTGCCGCGTCGGCATTTGTCGCAGCCGCGACGACCGTATCGGTCACCGAGCTGGTGCTGTCTGGTAGCCCGAGGATGCGACGCAGCACCTTGCCGCTGCGGCCAATCCCGCTGTTCACGCCGTAATCGAAGACGGCATAGTCGACACCGGCGGGCAACTCATCGCAACGCTGCGCATCCCAATAGCGCGCGCGATAGATCGCCTTTGCATCGTCGATTTTCATCGCGCGCACGTCGGCTGCGGTTGCCTTCGGCTTCACGTAGCGACGGTAGTCCGCTATCGTGATGCCGAAGTTGGTGGGGCCGCCAGGATCAGCCGGATTATTGCTGTAGCCGCCTTCGTGCGCGAGCACGCGCGCGAGCGCGGCGTCGTAAGACGACGCGGACATGCGATCTCCTGAAGATAGTGTTTGAAACTAACGAACGTGATCCAGCGGCAGCGCAGCCATCAGACGCTCACGCTCGGCTCGGAATGCTGCATTTCCGGCAAAGCGCGAAGAATCCCCTGGGTGACTGCGCGCGTTGCGGGAGGGCACGTTCGTTGGGCCGCGTCAGTGCTCAGGAAACGACGCTCCCATCAGGCCAGCGCCAATTTGTGCCGTCTGACACCGCCAGGTGTTTGTTCGATGCTCCGTCCGAAACATAAATGAGCTGCCCCTCGACTTCAGCGCTCGGAAGCGTCGAGACCGTATAACTGCGCAAGACCGGATGCCGATCGGCACTGATGATGGTGTTTGCACCGCCCATCTGCAGATCGCCGGTGCTGGCATCAAGGACCAGCGCATCGAGCCAGGTCGATCCATCCGGTGACACCTTGAAGTGGAAGTTGTCGTCGCCGGTAAGGCCTATCTCGGCGCGGCCGGAGAAATTGTCCTGGAAAAGAAATGACAACGTGCCGGCTGCATGTTCCTTGCTCAGCTTGTACCGCAAGGAGCCGTCGCCGCCTTCGGCGGACGGTTTCGCGACAAACAAAGCATTGTTGAGACGGGCCGATAACGTGTTTACGACGTCGGCCGTTGTACCGATACCGAGCTGCGTCAGATTATCGAGGGCAGTTGGCGCTGCGATCGCGTCGATCCATGCGCTGCCGTTCCAGCCGACTATCACGCCTTCATCGAGCACATAAGCAAGCCAGCCGGTTTGTGGCCCATAAAACGCCCAGGCGCCATCCTGCCAGGCTGCAATTGCATTATCATGGCCAGCCCAATCTCCCGTTCCGGGCGATTTTATAATCCAGCGCTGTCCTTCCGCCGGAGAAGCCGGCGGCGCGCTCAAGTCGCGGTCGGCGACGGCGAGTTGCACCAGCGCGTCGAGCATACGCAATGCATCGTTGTGCGTGACGTGCTTTTGCGCCTGCGAAACTTCGATAGTGGGCAAGTTGAGATTGGTCGTGTTCGTCATAAGCGTCCTCGCGCCGTCGTAGCAAAATGCAAACAGCCACGGCCATTCAATCGCGGGCGGTTGCGACCCGCGCTTCTGTTTCAGAAGGAATAATGAGTGAATTCTCCTACACGGCGAGCGTCGCCCTCGTCGCGAAACCTCGACCGACCGTCGCGGAGAGCTGGGTCACTCTTATCGTCAACGACGATTGCAGCATTCCGAAATCGGCCAGTTCATCGCCGGCCGCATAGAGCGCGCTCGGCGACGAAACGCCAAGCGTTCGCACGACACTGTCGCCTGACAGGATGTCGACGTTGTATTCCTCGCTCGCCTCACACAACGGTACTTCACCAACCCAGCTGTCGCCGTCGAAACGCGCGCGGCGAATCCAGCTGAATGTAACGCCGTCATCGCCGCGCCTCGCCGACACATGA
Organism: Pseudolabrys sp.; assembly: GCA_035760805.1. GTDB lineage: Bacteria > Pseudomonadota > Alphaproteobacteria > Rhizobiales > Xanthobacteraceae > Pseudolabrys. The sequence continues at coordinate 29,809 of DASTSG010000051.1, read as the reverse complement.
ACCGGAGCAAGCGGACGCAGGGCGGTCGCTTGCGGCGTCGCTTCGAGCGCGACGGCGCTCGCATCGGCGATGTCGCGGTTGGCGGCAACAATGCGAAGCTGCAAGGGTCGCTCGAGTGCGTCAGCGCCGCTCGCGGTCGGGACGAGATTTGCATCGAGCAATACGAACGGAGAGCCAGCGGCCAACGGCGCGCCCATGGCCCATTCGCTGCCAAGCTGCCCGCGTAGCAGCCGCGATACCATATAGGTGCGTTCACCGACGAGTTCGGCATTCACGAATTGAATGATCTCCCAGGCGCCGTCTGCGCGCTGCAACGCTGCGGCATTCGCACCTGAAAGAACCGCGCTCTCCGGCCGAGACGAAAGCACTCCGCCGTAAAGTTGAACGCGAAAGCTTGAATTGTGCCAGCGCGCGGTCGGCCCCGCGGGCAAGTCATCGAGCGTTTGTCCGACGGTTGCCGGCGCCGCAACGAGAGCGGCGCGCTGGAAGCTTACGCCGTCTGCGGCGGCCCAAACGGCCATCGCCCCGGGCCACGGATCGGCGAAAACTGCAACACGCATCAAGACCGGGGGCTGCTTGTCGTCCAGGGTCGGCAGATCGAGCGTCAGGGCATGCGCGGGTCCGAGCGCCGCCGGTATCGCGAACGCACGCCGCGCCGCCGCCGGCAGCGCCAGGTCGAATACTTCCGGGTCGATCGTGCGCGCCGTGATGGCACGGCTTTCGGTGTCCGTAACCTCCTGCAGTTCAATGAGTCGCCGCCGCCCGCCGACAGTAAGTCCGATGACGTCGCCGGGCGCGAGTGCGAGCCGACTCAGCGGCAAGGCAAACGCCGCCGCTTCCCGTCCCGCCCACAAGTCCTGCAGCCAGATGTCCGCGCGGCGTCTGGCCTCGGCATCGTCAGCCGTCATCGCAATATCCGCGCTAGCGACGCGCGCCGAACCGCCTACCAGCCGCCGCGACATGACAGCGGCCCGCTGATAGTCGGAGGCAATATTCGTGAACGTGAGCGAAACCTGGCGCGGCAGATCCGTTTCCTGCGCGCGCGTGAGTTGGGCGGGCGCGCCGTCATCCCCGGTCAGCGCGAGAGCGTCTTCGTCAATCTCGGCCACCACATCGCCACCCCGCGCACGAAAGCGCAATATTCCGCCGTCTTCCGTCGCGTCGAAGGCGAATGCCAGCGCCAGCGGATCGAGCGTCGCGCGCGGTGCCATCGGACGATCGACAAGATAGCCGTCGGGTCCTTCCCCAAGGCCGTTTGCGTCGACGTTGCTGATGCCGCAGTCGGACAAAATGGCCGGCACCAGCGCATCGAGCGGCGCGCCCCCGAATCGCCCCGTCAGCCAGTGTCCCGTTTCCCAATTTGCGGCATCGCTCCACACATCCGCTGCGGCGGGAAAGACGGGAAACGGCCGTGCATCCCACGTCCATAAATGAATGGCGGACGCATCGATCATACGCCCGCCATAGACTGCGGAAACCGGGTTGAGCGCGCCGTCACCGAATGCCGGATCGAATGCGCCCAGCACGGACTGCAAATGACGCCGCTGCATGAGGTCGTCGCGTCTGCCGTTGGAGAAATACGGCAATCCATTTTCCGACGATTTTGCATCAGGAAACACGCTGGGTTGATTGGCGCCTTTGTCGACCGCAGGACAGCCGACTTCCGTCAACCAGATCGGTTTGGATTCCGGGACCCAGAGTGTCGGCGCAGCCAGTTCAACGCCGCCCACGCGCTCGTAATGCGGCTGCGACCAGAAATTCCAGATGTCTTTCTGACGGAAAACCCACGGCTTGCCGAGGTCGTCGGTGATCGGCGTGCGGATTTGCGCCGTACGCGCTGCATCGTCTGCATAAAACCAGTCGTAAGCTTCGCCGCGCGCCAGATTGCCGGAAAGGTAATCGATGGCGTATGGGCTGTTGGTAACAGCGCGGTCGGCTTCATCGGCGACGCCACGCCAGTCGGCGAGCGGCGCATAGTAATCGATGCCGATCGCACCGATCGATGGTGAAGCCCAAAGCTTGTCGAGCGGAAAACGCATTTCATGCGCGGCGGCGTCGACAACATGCGCGCCGTATTCGGTCCAATCGGCACCGTAAGTCACAACAGTTCCTGCGCCGACAATCGCTTTGACCTCGCCTGCCAGATTTGTCAGCGCGTCGACCGCCGGGTAAACGCCCGAGCCGGAGCGAACGCGGGTCAGGGCTTTCAGTTCAGAGCCGAGGAGAAATGCATCCACGCCGCCAGCGGCGTCTACCAGATTCGCGTAATGCAAAATGAAATTGCGGTAATTCCATCCGTCGCTGCCGCCGGTGAAAAATGCATTCACCTGATCGGCGGCGATGCTCGTTCCATCGGGCGAACCTACCTGCCCCGGCGCTGGATCGCAGGTGATGCGCCCTCGCCACGGGAACGCCGGCTGCGGCACCGCGCCCGTCCACGGATTCGGTAGCGTGTTGTCAGTCGGAATATCCATCATCACGAATGGATAGAGCGTTACCTTCAGTCCCCGGCGTTTCAATTCGGCGATCAGATTCCGCACACTCTGATCTGACGGCGTGCCGCCGTAAGCGGGGCGGCCATCGACCAGCGACACAAGGCGCGCTGTGCTGCGATTGACGCCCGCAACAGACCACGTCGCGCCGTTCGTTGACTTCGCGCGATTGTCGACGGCGGGAACGATGCGGCATTTGTCGCAGCGCAAGTCGGTGCCGAACCAGGCAAGAACAATAGCCACGCGCTCGATCAGCGGGCATGTGGCTTGCAAGTCGTCGAGCGCCGCGATCACATCGGATGCGCGATAACTGATGTGCCGGTTCTCGGGCGCGGATTGCCCGGGACCGAGCTGCTGTGTCACCGTCGCCGGCTCGTAGCCGAATTCGGTTGATCCCGGGATGAGCGTAACCGCACGCGTCATCCGCTCGAGCTCGCCGACGGGACGCAAGACCTCGAACGACAGCTGCGGAATCCGATTGCCGAAATTCTCCAGCGCCAACCGCTCGAATACGACATACGCAACGCCTCGATAGGCCGGCGTGTCCCCTTCCTTGGCTACAATCAGCGGATCAGCCGTCTGCGTCTCGTCGCCCACGTAGACGCGCATGGCAATGCTTGAAAGATCGAGCGGCTTGCCATCCGCCCATACACGCATCACGGCGCCGATCGGGCCCTCGCACAATCCGACCGCGAAGTTTGCGAAATACGAATAGGTCGTTCTCGTCGTGCTGACGGTTGCTCCGCCGCCCATTCCCTTTCCGCCACCACCGCCACTGGTCTCGGTGCTGGTGGTGACGACCTCCTCGAGATTGGTCGCCCAGATCACCTGGCCGGACAGCCGCGTGCGGCCATAGACGCGCGGAATTGGCGCGCCTTCGGTTGAAGCCATCACCGTCAGATCGGACAGCCGCGGCCCTTCGACCGCGACATCCCGGCGTGACGCGAACAGCGATTGATCGATTGCGTTGCCTACGAGCGCGCCGGCGAGACGACCGGCAATCGCGCCGACCGATCCAAAGAGCGTCCCGCCGACAGAACCGCCGGCGACGGAAAGAAGAAGAGCGGCCATGATGATCAGTCCACGCCCGGAAACCGGAACGCAAAGGCAAGTCGGCGGCGCCACCAGGGCGCGATCGAGACTTCCGCGACCGCGGCGCCGTCGTGCGCATGCACCATCAGATCGCGCGACGTCACAATCGCTGCGTGCTTTGCCGGCAGTTGAGCGCGCCAGCGAAAGAGCAACACGTCGCCTTCGCGAAATTCATCGAGAGGAATTGGAACCAGATGACGCGCGGCCGCATCCGCCAGCGTTTCGCGCCGCAATGCTTCCGCCCAATCGGCCCCGTAAGGCGGGACTCGTTCGGGCTCCGCGCCGATGGCGGCGCGCCATACGCCGCGCACCAGTCCGAGACAATCGCATCCCACTCCTTTGACCGACGCCTGGTGTTGATAGGGCGTGCCGATCCACGTGCGCGTTTCGGCGACGATCCGTTCTCTCATCGACAACATGTCAGGATTGCAGGCTCGATCCGTCATTTCCCGGCTCGCCCTGCACCGGATAGCGAATGACAAAGTCATTCCCCGGAATGAAGGGGAAGCCGCGAAAATTGACAACGTTATTGAACTTGTCGTGGCAGGTCGAAAAGCGCTTGTCGCATCCGGCCGTCACACTAAACGTGTCGCCGACCGCGATCGGCTCCGGCATGGCTTGCCAAAGCGTGATCGTCACGCCGCGCGTATCGTTGACGTGGCTCTTCACTTCCATTGCGATCCCGGCATTCTCGCCGCTGCTGAACGTAAGCTTGCCTTGCGAGAACCAGCCATCCGCAAACGCATCAAGGCCCGAGACGGCAAAGGTGGATGTGCCCTCAAGCGCCGTGACGACGCCGCTGCCATGAAACGCCGGATCGTCCAGGTTGATCTTGCAGCGCGCGTCACCAAGATCGGCGTCGCAGGTTGCCGTGAACAGTCGTCCCGATTCTTCCGCAAGACGACTGGAGAGACCATGCACTTCGGCCGTGAACCCCACTCCCTCGCGCTTGACTTCGCCAAGCGTGCCTTTCGCGAGCAGCACGCGTAGATCAGGCTCGCTCCAGTCGACGAGCCAGATTTCGACGGCGGCGGCGTCGTAGCGGCCGGCCGCAAGATCGTGCTCATTGAGCGATTCGTCGGCGAGTATCCCGGAAATTTCCGAGCCATCGACCGCCATGCCCAGTTTTTGTGTGGCTTCCGAGCCTGTGAGACCTGTTGCCGCGCGACACGTCACGCCATCAAGCACAATGTCTTCATCGTGATCAGTAAAGCCTTGCAGGAGCCCATCGTTGCGTGTGATGACCCAGCATCGGCAAAGGGTTGTGACGCCGCTGTCGAGCTTGGCCTGCAAGCCTGGCGCAATCGTTCTCATGGGTTGATCTCGATCAACGGAATCTTCGGAATTGCGCCGGCTGCAAAAGCGGACAGGTCCACTTCGAGATAATCGGTGTCGAAGCGCACCGGCACATCGAACAGGAAGCCGGCCGTCACGGCTGCGCCGCTCGGCGGTATATGGCCGGGCAGGAATGTGATGTTGCCGCTCGTCGCATCGCTGGTGAACGCCGTTCCTTCGTCGACTTCAATGCCCGCGACCGCGACGCGCACGCTTCCGGCGACAGGCTTTTTGATCGGCCGCTGATACGGCGAGTACAAGGAGCCATACGTCTTGATCAATTGGAATGAAGCCGTCGTGCCGTCACCGACACCGATCGTCTGATCGAATGGTGAAACGACATCCGATACAGCAGAGGAATGATCAAGCCGGTCCCGCCAGCGAAACCCGTAAAGCCGCCCGCGCCGTTCCTCAAAAAATGCGACGACTTCGGCCAATGCCTCGAAGGTCTTGATTCCGTAACCGGCATCGTACCGGCGGCGCGAATGCGCCCATCTTGCGTTGCGCTCTTCCGCGCCCGAACCGAGGATGACCACATCGGTTCGCCGTTGCGGACCGCCCGCGCTTTTCAGCGCAATGTCGAGCGGAAACAGGACTTCGTGGAAGGCTGTCATGGGTCAAAGATTGCGTTGGCCACGCGCCACCGCACGCGCGATCTGTCCGGTGATGTAGGCTTCCGATCGGCGGAAACTTGAAACGTCAGGAGTCGAAATCTGGACAGTCACGTTCGCCGGCGCGGAGCTGCCGTGCATGGCGACGCCGAGCTGCCCGTTGGGTCCACGCGCCAAGGGTATGATGGCTTCCGGTCCTGCCTCGCCCGCCAGGCCCAAGCCGCCCGATGACAACGGAAAATAGGTCGGCGTGCCGATCACCCCGCCTGCTGCAAACGGCTTGATCGCGCCGAGAGCATGCCCCGATGCCGCATTGCCCGCGCCGGAGCCGAACAATCCGCTGAACAACTTGTCGAGCCCGCCGGTGATGCCGCCGGAAAGGCCGCTTGCAATCGGCTTGAACGCCGCCGTTACAGCCAGGTTGGAGATCCGTAACGCCAATCCCTTGAGCACATCGTCGAGTTGCTTGCCGCCTGCTGTCGCTTGCGTAAACGCACGCCTCATCGCGTTGGCAAAGCTGTTTGTGCTGACGACAAGCGCGTTCGTTTGCGCGCTCAAACTTCCGAGCGTGGTACCGAAACCCGCTTCGACGTCGGCAAAGTCGTCCACGTTGCTATCGAGAATGTTGTCGGCCATCCGGGTACCTTTTCATCAGCTCGGCAAATGCCGCGCGGTCGATCGGCACGGCACGCCCCTTCACCGCCTCGATCGCGTACGCCAATTCGCGCGGCGTCATGCGCCAGAACTGATCGGGCGGCAGGCGCAAGACGCCGAGCCCGAAGGCGATCGCTTCTTTCCAGGGAAACGGATTCACGCGGCCGATCCAAACGTTGCTTCGATCAACGCCGCGGCGACGCGCACATAACCTTGCGCACCTCCCGCAATTTCCATCCGCGCGACCTCATCGTCGCTCACGGACTCCCCCGCCCCACGCAAGCCGGCTGCAATAATGCGGATAAGATCGCGCGCCTTCATCCTTCCGGCGCTGAAGCGCTCCGTGAGCGCGACAAGATCGTCCGCACCGAATGCCGCTTCGAGCTCAGCCAGCGCGCCAAGTGTCAAGACAAGCGTGCGTTTTGCCCCGCCGATCTCGGCTTCGATTTCGCCGCGATGTCCGTTTGCCATTTCAAGCCGCCGTGAAGGTCAGCTCGCCGGCCGATTCGAGCGAGACGTCATAGGTGACCTCGCCGTTGTGCTCGCCGGCAAACTCGAGGCTGACAATTTGAAATGGACCCTGCACCGTGCCGAACGATGGAATGACAACTTGATAGTTCGTCACCGTGCCGTCGAAGAACGTTTGCCGCATCAGTGTGTCGGACGTTTCGTCCTTGAAAAGCCCGCGCCCGGAAACGGACGCGCGCTTGATCCCGGCACCGTCCAGCAACTCGCGCCAGCGGTTCGACGATTCGGCATTGGTGATATCGACCGTCTCGGCGTTGAAAGCCAATCTGCGCGTGCGCAGGCCTGCAACCGTCACGAAATCCGATCCGTCCGCAATCTTGATGAGCAGGTCCTTGCCTTTTTGGGCAGCCATATTGTCCTCTTTGCTTATCTCTGGTTCGTGAGAAGTGCAGCGGCGCCGCTAAATTGCTGGCTCGGTCACTGCACGAAAGCGGACGAGCGCATGATACGTGCGTCCATCGGCTTCACGCCGCACATCGGCGACCGCGAAACGGAAATTAACGAGGTGGTGATCGGCGAGCGTGAGCGGCGCGTCATCGAGCGCGTTGAGCAAAGCGCCGGCGATCATGTGCGCTTCCTTGTGCCCGCCCTGCCGCGACCAGGCATGCAGCACGAGCTGATGTTCTTCGCCGCTTGCATCGCCGGTCGAGAAATCATGGATGCGCATCTCGCCAAGCGTCACGTAGGGAAGCGCCGCGCCAGGCGGCGGCTGATCGTAGACCTTGGGCCCACCGAGAAGCGATGTGAGCGGAACGTCGGCGATGAGCGCATCGTGAACGGCGGCGCGCAATGCGGCGGCAGCGGGAGTGGGCATGATCTTGTCCAGGCTCGGGAAAGATTAAGAGTCAGGCTGTGCGTTCCTCGGCGGTAATCTCGAGAAAGCGGCGATCGGCGCTCTCTTGCACCGCGACGATGCGGAAGATCCGCTCGCCGTCTTGAAAGCGATGACGCGTGGTCACGTCATCGCGATAGCGAATGACGATGACGTAGCGCCGCGCGGCGCCCAGGCTGTCGGCGGAAATGTCAGGACTGGCGCCGGCAGGCGTCACCTGCGCCCAGAGCGTCGTCACCAGCTGGTAGGTCGTGAAGACGCCGCCCGCACCGTCGTCAATGTCGACCGGCGCATTCAGCGCGAGCCGCCTATTGAGCTCGCCAGCCGCGGTCATAGCGAAAGCATCCGATAGGGCGCGATCAGCGCCGCGACATTACCCGGCAGGGTGCTGACCGCACCGCTCGCGACGAGACCGCGGTGCTCGTACCAATGGGCCGCAAGCAAGCGGATCGCCTGCCGTAATGCCTCCGGTACGTCGGCCGCTGCCCCGCCATAGCCGACGGTCACGTCGAGTTCGATGCCGGCGGCCGCGCGGCCCGGCGCCGGCATCGCCCAGGGAGCGAACGCCAGCATCGAGTTGGCAAGGTCGAGCACGAAGACGCTCGTGTCGATCGTACGGGCGACGTTGTCGCTGTCGTAGATGCGAACGGCATCGAGCGTTCGCAGCGGCCCCGGCCGCACCGGCAAGCGCCCTTCGAGCGGCCATGTATCGAGCGACAGCCGCCAGCTCTGCGTGATCAGGGCGCGCCGTGTCTGCGTCTCGACGTGTATGCGCGCGCCCGCGACAAGGGCGGCGATGACATCGTCTTCGTCGCTGTTTTCGATTCGCAGGAAGGCCTTGGCCTCGTCGAGCGACACCGGCTCGACCGCAGGCGCGGTGAGTAAGATGGACGGCATGAGATTGATTTCCTGGCTGCGACTTGAAACCGCGGAAGCACCGCAGACTCGCCTCCCTCTCCCCTGAGAGAGTTGCGAGTGCGGCGCGATAGCGAGCACGAGCCGATGAGGGGCCATCGTTCACGCAAGTGCCCCCGCCCTCTCGCTCAGAAAGCGAAAGAGCAATCCCGGCTCATTCGTTGACAAAACGCCGGCGGCAAGGTTCATGCGGCGCATCCATGCGCCGACTGCTCCTCGCCCTCGCCTCTTTTGTTTTCTGCGCGCCCGCATACGCCATCACCGGCAACGCGCCGGCTGCGAACGGCTGGAGTGCGCAGGCGATCGTAATGGTGATCGACCCGCGCGGCGATCTGTGCACCGGCACGGCGATTGCTCGCGACCTCGTGCTTACCGCCGCGCATTGCGTGTCACGCAAGCGCGACAACCGCATCAAAGTTTTTCAGAACGGCCAGACGATCGGCGTGCTAAGCTACGCCATTCACCCGCAATTCAATTTCAACAATTACCTGCGCGCCCGCGCCACAGCCGATCTGGCCTTGCTCAAGCTTACCGCGCCCCTGCCCGACATTGTCGTGCCGGCGACACTCGCGCCGGCGCGCCGCGTCAGCGTCGGCGAGAAACTCGTCATCGCGGGCTTCGGCGTCACGCTTGCCGGCACCAAATTCGGTTTGGGTATTCCGCGTGCGGCGACGCTCACCGTTACCGGCCACCCTGGTTCACTGCAGGTTCGTCTAGTTGACGAGGTAACACGCAACGAGCGCAACGGCCTCGGCGCCTGCACCGGCGACTCCGGCGGTCCCGTCTTCGAGCTCGGCGGCCCGAACATCATCGGCGTCATCAGTTGGTCCACCGCACCCAACGACGACGAAGGTTGCGGCGGGCTTACGGGCGTCACGCCGCTGTTGAGCTATCATCCGTGGATCGACAGGGTAATTCAGAAATTCGAGCCGGCAACGAAATGATCGCGCTAATCCCGCACGTATTCTGTTTTGCTGCCAGTCAACGATTTTCTACGAGCGGCTCTCATCGCTAACGACGATGATTTTGATTAAATCGAACTCCGGAACCAAAACGCTTGCGAGCCCGACCAGAAGGCCAGGCTCGCTTTTCGTAACAATTGAAACGAATTGTGTACTGTGTACTTAGCGCTTAATAGCACACACGCTTGCGCACGCGCACCCGCTCGCCCCAACGATTGATGTGAGAACGAACAATCGTACGGCATCGACGATCGTACGCATAGGCGCCGCGCCACCCGTGCCGCCAGTGGTGGTGATACCGGTGATGATGGCCGCTTCCGACGTATACACCGAAGCTTTGCGCGTTCGCCGGGACCGTCAACGCAGCGCCAGTAATGCCCATTACCGCCACCAGCCCGATTGCAAGTTTCCGCATAAAGAACCTCCTTCGCTGCTCGAACTTTTAGGCAACGTTCGAAGCGGCGGCATCGTTCCTCGCGAAGTCGAGAACGGAACAAGACACGAACTTCGACCGAGGAGCAGATTCCATTCGGAGCTTCGACAAAGCGGCAACTCGAGCTCGAGTGACATCGACGAGTCACCCGAGCGCACGCATTCGGCCTTTCGTCAGCTCGCCGCGAACTTCAACACCTTGATCGCGTCGAAATCCTGTACGCCGCCGCCGACCCGCTTGGTCGTGTAGAACAGCACGTAAGGCTTCGCCGAGTAAGGATCGCGCAGCACCGTGACACCGGCGCGGTCGACCACAAGATAGCCACGGTTGAAATCGCCGAACGCAACCGCGAGCGAATTCGCCGCCACATCCGGCATGTCTTCGGCTTCAACGACAGGGAATGTCATCAAAGACGCGCGGCCGCCCGCCACTGCCGGTGGCTGCCAGAGATAGTTTCCGGACGAGTCCTTGAATTTGCGGATCGCGCTTTGCGTCTTGCGGTTCATCACGAACGCGCCGTTCTGCCGATAGCCGGCCTTCACCGCGTAGATCAGGTCGACCAGCACGTCGGACGGATCGGACGAAGGCCACGCGCCGGCAGCGCCGGTCGCGATGTATCCGATCTTGCCCCACGTCCAGGAGTCATTCGCAACCGTCGTATAAGAGAGAAAGCCCTTCGGCTTGTTGCTGCCGTCGCCGGAAACGAACGCCGTCCCCTCCTGCGCGGCGAACACCTGCTCCACTTCTTGTGCGATCCACTGATCGATGTTGACGGCCGAATCCTCAAGCAGCGTCGCCGTCGCCGCCGGCATGGCGTAGAGCTCCATCGCGGGGAACGACAACTCGTCGAGCGTCGGCGACGTCGTCTGCGGCCGCGCGTCCGTCTCCCCCACCCAGCCGACCGCCGGGCCCGCCGTCATGAACGGCTTCTTGTAGACGTTGCCGCTGATGGTGCGGTTGCCGGCAATCGAACGGATCGGCGAGATCGCGATCAGCCGCTCACCGATTTGCGTCTCGATTTCCGGCGGCACCAGGTAGCCGCCGTCCGGATTGGAGCCGACAGAAAGCGCTTTCACTTCGAGTGCGCGCAAACCTGCGCTCTCTCCGGAGCGGACATAGGCCTCGAAGGCCGCCTTGTGCTCAATCGCGCTTTGCGAGCGTGCTGCTTTGTTGTCGTGCCCGATCTGCGGCCGCGCCGATTTCAGCGCAATGGCGTCGAGCTTTTGCTGCGCGGCGTCAAGCGCGGCATCGATCCGTGCGAGCTTTTCCTCCAGCACGACATCGCTGCGCTTTTCGAGCCGCTCGTCGTTGGCGTCCTTGAACGCCTCGAAGGCGCGCATCATGTCGCCGTGCGTAACGACGGCTTCAGGCGGAATGCCGGCTTTGGTTTCGAGCTCGCCAAGGCGACTTTCGGGAAGTTGCGTGTCCATTCTGATCCTCTTGTTTGGTTGGAAGTGGGGTGAAAAGAAAAAGCCCGCGCAATGCGCGAGCCTCATTCGAAAAGCTCTGCGGCTCGGGAAGTCAGGTCGGTTTCCGCTCTCCGCACTCTCAACAGTGTGATGAGCACCGGAATCTCCGCCGAAGCCCGATTCATTGTCGATGCCGCCAAGCGTATGGCCAACCGGTACAGCGATCGAAATCCCGCCGCCGGCACTCACGGTCGTCCACTGCCCGCCAACCGAATTGCCGGCGGGTACGCGCGGTTGATCCGGATTGTATTTGCGCTCAGGAACTCCGAGCGGATCCCAACGCGCGTCGCACGAGTGTCTCGCGTGCGCCAGCCGCGGCGGCGCAAAGCGATGCGCGTCGTGACGTACGTGCAGATGCGCAGCGTTGCGCATCCAGCGCCGCCGCTGATGCTCGATCCAACCGTTGTTCAGAATTATCGCGCTGCGTTCGCCCGCCACACTCCCGATCGATCTCGGGCTTGCCGGAGATCGGGGTTGGATCGGCCCAGGTCGGCTAGAACCTGCTTGGGTCGGCACGTACGCGCGGCTGAAGACTTCGGTCGAGAGAGTGCCTGCTTCACCGCGTGCACCCGCGCGCCCGCGAGCAGCGGGAACGTGACGATAGAAATTTCCCAAAGGTCGACCGCGAACAGCCGCCTTATGCGCGTGCGCGGGTCGACGCGGCCCTTCACCGTGCGGAATCCGATCGACAGACCGTCGATTGCGCCGGCGCGGATGAGCGAGAGCAGCTCGCGACCGCGCGCGACGTCCGGAATGAGCTTGCCGCGCGCGTAAAGCCCACGCTCATCCTCACGCAATTCGTACCATATGCCGACCGGCTCGGACGGATCGTGCTGAAACAGCATCGGAACGCGGCGCACATTGCGGCGAAGCAGCGTCTCGGCGAACGCGCCCTTCATCACCATGTCGCGCGCCTGGTCGATCTCGCCGAAGAGACTCGCATAGCCTTCGACGGTACCGTCCGGCCCGAACGCTGTACGCGGCGCGAACACCGAGGCGATGGTCGGTTCTAAATCGGATGGAAGCATGTCTCGTCCTTCACCTCTCCCGCTCGGAAGAGGTCAACGTCCGAACGAAACGAGGACGTCGCGTGCAAATTCTTGAATTTCGGAAGGCCCCTCACCCGGCTCGCAGGTGGCGCTGCTTGCCACCCTCTCCCGCAGAGGCGGGAGACGGAAAAGAGGGCGCTTCGAGAATGGCTGAGGCTAGCGGTTGCCTCGCCTCGCTTTCGCCCTCTCGCCTCTCACCGCGCGCGAACCATTCCGCCGCCTGGCGGCGCGGCCGAGATGATCGAGAAATTCGCGAAAGACATCGAGATGGTCGCGGCGGGACTTGGTCTCGCGGCGGATCGAGCGCAATACCGTATGAAGTGTATCCATCACTTGCTCCTGAATATGTCGTTGAAGCGCGCAAGCTCGCGCACGAAATCGTCGAACCGCCGGCTTGCCGCCGCGAGCTCGCGCAGCGCGAACCAGCAGAGCGCGCTCGCCATGCTTGCCCACAGGAAAAGCGCGAGATGCGCGAGATCGCCGCGCTCGGCGAATGTGGCAACAAGTCCGTTCATTTGGATTGCGGCGGAACCCTCACGGGCTTACAAATGAGCTTATGAGGCGGCACGTGTCGGCGTGCGGAGACCGTTATGCGAACCCTTTGCATCTTCATTCTTCTTGTTTTCGGCGTGAGCGCCGCATCGGCTGAGATCCGAATTTCGGTGTCACGCTACGAAAACGGGCGACTGACAGTGGAGGGAACGACCGACCCGAACGAGGCCGTAACCCTGGACAATAAGTACAAGACCAAAAGCGACAGCGCCGGCCGGTTCACTTTTCATCTCAACTACAAGCCCGACCTTTGCATGACCGACATCAACGCCGGCACCGACGTCTATTCTGCGGTCATCGCCGGCTGCTTCTTGCCGACCGAAGTTGCCGTGCCCGAAACTGACGCGCCGTCAGGCAAGCCGCCGGGCTGAAGCGCTTTTCTGATTGCCATCCGTAACACCGACGCCCGGCGATCCACCGGGCGTCCTTGAATGGAAAAGCAATCCAAAGCTCCGCTCTTAATCGCTGCCGGTCGTCTGCTTCTTCTTCTCGATCGATTGCGCCATCTGCAGGTGCTGCTCCAGTGCCGGCACCGTCTGCTTGGCAAAGTTCGCCACCGGACCGCTCTTTTTCGCTTCTTTCTTGAACTTGGCGATCTCGGCTTTGTGGTCCTTCACCATGCCCTGCGCAAATTCCCGGTCGAACTTGGCGCCGGAAAGCTTGCTCATCTTCTTGTATTCCGCCTGCTGCTTTGCACTTGGTTCACTCGGCGGCGTCATGCCCATCTGTTCGGCCACTTGCTTGGCTTTTTCGGCGTTGGCGCTGTGATCCGAAACGAGCGTCTGGCCGAATTGCTTGACGGCATCGCTTTGCCCGTTTTGCTGAGCGAGCCTGCCCATCTGCACTTCCGCCAGGTCGCCTTGAATGGCCTGCTTCATGAACGTCTGGTCGGCACGGCTGGCTTTCGTCTGACTCTGCGCCGGCATGGTCGACTGCATCTGTGAAGGCGGCGTATTCGTTTGCGCCTGCACTCCGGCTGCGGCGAACGCAAAACTAAAGGCCGCCATGCCGGTCGCAAGCATCGGTTTCCTGATCATGTTTTCACCTCGGTTCCATTGATCGAACTCGCTGCGATGCTGGGTTCTGATGGCAACCGCAGGTGCCGACAGTTGTTCCTCTCGCCGTCACACCTGCACGACATCACCGCCTTCAAGCGCGCCGTAGCCGGTCGCCGCGCGCTTCTCGTTCAGCGTCAGGAACGGCGCCCTGGTGACACGATCCCACAGCGCGGCGCGGTCTGCCGACAGTGCGTCGATCTTGTCGATATCGACCGCGAGCGTGACGTTACCGAATGCCGGCTCAAGCCATTGCGCGAGCGCCGCGCCGATCCGGTTTGCCAACGGCAGCACGGTTTGTCGCCAGAAAACGCGGTTCGCTTCCTGGTAATTCGAATAGGTGTTGTCGCCGGGAATGGCGAGCAGCATCGGCGGTACGCCGAAGGCGAGCGCGATCTCGCGTGCGGCAGCGTGCTTTGCTTCCATGAAATCCATGTCTTTCGGCGATAACGACATCGGTTTCCAGTCGAGCCCGCCCTCAAGCACCAGCGGACGGCCGGCATTAGCCGCGCCCTGATACTGGTCGCCGAGCTCTTTCTTCAACCGTTCGAATTGCGCATCGGAAAGGATCGAGCCTTCTTCCGCGGTGTAAATCAGCGCGCCTGAAGGCCGCGCCGCGTTGTCAAGCAGCGCCTTGTTCCAGCTTGATGCCGCATTGTGTGTGTCGACGGCAATGGCTGCTGCTTCGAGCGGCGACAGCCCGTAATAGTCGTCGACCGGGTTGAAGAACGCGAGCTGCAGGATCGGCGGCACCGCCGCATTCTGGTCGAAACGCACGCTCGAGCCGCCGACCGTGTATTCGTAGGCCTGCGGCCAACCGTCCGGCCCGGGGACAACTTTCATGCGATCCGGCCTGAGCGCGTAGAGCTCGCGCACGGTCTTGCCATCGAGCGTGACGGCCTCGACATAAGCATTGCCGGCAAGAAGCAGATAGGCAGTGAGCGTTTCAAGGAACGAGGCGCCGTCCTGGCGCGGATTGGGACGCGCAAGCAGCGCAAGAAGCGGATGCGCGTCGCGCTCGGCGGCGCCTTCGTATGCAATGAACGAACTTGTGCCGACACTTTCCGCAATCAACCGAACCGCGCGATAGACGACCGCGTTTTTCGCGTAGCCCTCGCGGGCGAGCGCCGCGTAATCACGCGGCGTCCAACGCGCCCGCCCGCCGCTCTCAAGCGAAATCAGCCTCCCGGTACGGGAGGACTTGCGTTCGGCGGGAGCAAGAAGATTTTTGATGTATGCAAGCAAATCCGTCTCCTCACGTGTCCCGGTTGACGCGTCGGGATACACGTTGAAATTCAGCCGCAGGTGCGAGATTGGCTGCGCCGGTTGCTCCGTCCGGCGCGCATTAAACGCGCCGCCGCAGCGCTGTGACGCCTAGCCGAAGAAGTAAAAGTAAACGCACGCGAACAGAACGATAACCGCGAGCGTGCTCACGGCCAGGACGGCGCGCACATTATGACCGGTGACGCCGGCGCGCGCTTCAGTCTTGGTTTCGACAATCCTGCGATCGTTTGCATTCTCGTAATCGGGCATCCGCGTTCTCCCTGCGGCAGCAAACGTCCGCCGCTGGGAGACAATGCGAAGCAGCCCTGCGCCGTTCCGGCGCGTTGCATTTGTTCCTGGGGTTGCCGCTTCCCACTGCCCCGTTCCCCGAGGCGCAAGTGTGAAGCGTGCATTATCTGTAACGGACCAGCGTCACGCTGTCAAGGATTATTTTCCTGATAGCCGCGAGAGCGTGCCTGACCCTATTTCACCCCGTCGCTGTGGCCGGCAAAGCATTACCAAACGTCCACGATTACGAACTTTAAATCTTCAAGACAGGTCGTCGTAAGGCACGTCCTTTATGACAGGCGTTAACAGCGTGAAGGGCAGCGTGCCTGGCCATTCCCTCAATTTTATGGAGACGACCCTCATGAGCGATTACCATCCATTCGAATCCGACAGACGCGAATCCGGCAAACGAAAAGTGCCGAGCGCCGGGCGTGCCGCGCTGCTCGGCTCTGTCGCCGTGCTCGGCATTGCCGTGCTTGCCGGCGGTTCGGGCCATTTCAACCTTTCCAACATTGCACCGACGACGTCCGCGCAAGCGGCCAACCTTTCCGAACAGGCGAGCGAGGCGAAGGCGCCCGCTGGTTTTGCCGATCTCGTCGCCAAGGTGAAGCCCGCGGTCATCTCGGTGCGTGTGCGCATTGCCGAGGCCGGAACAGTCGGCCTTGGGGACGACAACAACGCCTTCCCGCCCGGCTCCCCAATGGAAAAATTCTTCCGGCAGTTCGGACAGGGATCGCCTCACGGCAAGCAAATCGTAACGGGCGAAGGATCCGGTTTCTTCATCTCCCCCGACGGTTATGCCGTGACCAACAATCACGTCGTTGATCACGCCAAGACGGTACAGGTGAAGACCGACGACGGCACCGTCTACAAAGCCAAAGTGATCGGCACCGATCCGAAGTCCGATCTCGCGCTCATCAAGGTCGATACCGACAAGACGTTTCCATACGTGAAGTTTGCCGACAAGGCGCCGCGCGTTGGCGACTGGGTGGTTGCGGTCGGGAATCCGTTCGGCCTCGGTGGCACGGTTACCGCAGGCATCGTATCGGCGCGCGGCCGCGATATCGGTTCGGGTCCTTACGACGACTACATTCAGATCGACGCGCCGATTAACAAAGGCAATTCCGGCGGCCCCGCCTTCAACGTCGAAGGCGAAGTGATCGGCGTGAACACGGCAATCTTTTCGCCGTCAGGCGGTTCGGTCGGCATCGGCTTCGATATTCCGGCTGCCACCGCGAAGAACGTCATCGCCCAGCTCAAGGAGCACGGCAAAGTCGTGCGCGCCTACATGGGCGTGACGGTGCAGCCTGTTTCTCCGGGCATTGCCGAGAGTCTCGGACTGAAACAAGCGCAGGGCGCGATCGTCGACAATACCCAGGACGGCAGCCCGGCCGCCAAAGCCGGCATTGTCGCCGGCGACGTGATCACCAAGGTCAATGACGATCCGGTGAAAGACTCGCGCGATCTCGCCCGCACGATCGGCAACATGAAGCCCGGCAGCTCGGTGAAAGTCACGCTGCTCCATGACGGCGACATGAAAACGGTCACCATGACGCTGGCAAAGATGCCCTCGCAGCAGCAGACCGCGAGCAACGAACAGAACGAAGAGCAGAACGATAATCGGACGCAGCAATCGGGCGTGCCGCATCTCGGCCTTAGCGTCGCACCGGCAACCGATGTGGCGGGTGCCGGCGGCAAGGGCGTGGTCGTCCTCGGCGTCGATCCGGACGGACCTGCAGCCCAGCAAGGCTTCCGCGCCGGCGACGTGATCCTGGATGTCGGCGGCAAGTCGGTCGGCAAGGCTGCCGATGTGAGCAAGGCGCTCAAGCAGGCGCAGGACAGTGGCAAGCATGCAGTGCTGATGCGGGTGAAAACCGCCCAGAATACGCGCTTTATCGCTGTGCCGCTCAATAAGACGTCGTAAGGCGCTGTCGCGATTGCAGCAAAAAAAGGGACAGGATGTTCTCCTGTCCCTCTTCTTCAATGGCGAAGGCGACACCATTCCCTTGCTTGTAGGGTTCCTCTTCTATCCTTTCGTATCGAACTTGCGCCGCGCATCCTGAATGGCGGCGCGATTTTTGCGTGCCCACAATCCCAACTCGCTGACCGGCTCGAGCAGCGAACGGCCGAGCCTCGTCAATTCGTATTCGACCCTCGGCGGCACCGCCGGGAAGACCGTCCGGGTCACCAGCCCGTCGCGCTCGAGCCCGCGCAACGTCAACGTCAGCATCCGTTGCGAGATGCTGCCGAGAGAGCGCCGCAATTCGTTGAAGCGCCTGGGTCCCTCGCCGAGCGTTGAAACCACCAGCACTGTCCATTTGTCGCCGACCCGCGCCAGAATCTCGCTCACCGCCCGGCAATCCTCAGGCACTTCGAGGTTCCTCGGTATACGGGATGTGCCTACTTGCGTCCGCGCCGTGGTCATCTATGTAGCCTTAGTATCAAAGCATAACTACAGTAGGTGCTCCCATGGCAAAACTCAAGCTTGGTATCGTCGTTGGCAGCGCACGCCGCGATTCCATTAACCGAAAGCTGGCGCAGGCGCTCGCCCGTCTTGGCGCTGATAAGTTCGAGACAAAATTTCTCAAGATCGATGATCTGCCGATCTACAACCAGGATCTCGAAACTGACCTGCCTGCCACTGTGAAACGCTTCAAGGCGGAAATTGCAGCAGCCGATGCAATCCTGTTTGTGACGCCGGAGCACAATCGCTCCATCCCGACCCTGCTCAAGAACGCGATCGACTGGGGCAGCCGCCCCTACGGCACGAGCGCGTGGATCGGCAAACCCGCGGCGACCACAGGCACGTCGGGCGGCGCGATGTCGAGCGCGCTCGCGCAACAGCACTTGCGGCAAATTCTCGGCAACATCGGCATGCACGTAATGGGCGGCGAAGCCTACATCGCGTTCAGGCCGGAGCTGATCGACGCGCAGCAGAACGTTGCCGACGAGAATGTCCGCACGTTTCTGAAAAACTTCATGGACCAGTTCGCCGCTTACGCCGCACGATTTGCAAACACGGCCGTCTCCGAGCTCGCAGCCTAGATGTCTTTCGGGGTCACGTCGAAGGACGCGAACCCGGAATTCATAACCCCGTGCTGCCGAGTATGATTCCGGGCCCGCCGCTTCGCGCGGTCCCGATGACAGCAAAAACGCTGCTATAATTCCGTCGAAGGTGAAACCAATGTCCATCCGACCGGTCAAGAGCATCACACAATCAAGGCCAACCATCGAAGGTGCCGGCGTGAAGCTGCGCCGCGCGTTCGGCTTCGGCGAAACGGCCGAAACCGATCCGTTCCTGTTGCTCGACGATTTCCGTAACGACCGGCCGAGCGATTATCTTGCGGGCTTCCCCTGGCATCCGCACCGCGGCATCGAGACGATCACGTATGTGCTTAACGGCACCGTCGAGCACGGCGACTCACTCGGCAATCGCGGTTCGCTCGGCGCGGGCGACGTGCAATGGATGACGGCCGGACGCGGGATCATGCATCAGGAGATGCCGCAAGGCGACAAACAAGGCCGCATGCATGGCTTTCAGCTTTGGGCAAACCTGCCTTCCTCCTTGAAAATGACCGCGCCGCGCTACCAGGACATCAAGGCTGCGGAGATTCCGGAAGCCGTGGACGACGACGGCACGCGCGCGCGCGTCGTGTGCGGCGAATTCTGGGGCAAAAAAGGTCCCGTCGAAGGCGTCGCCGCCGATCCCCGTTATCTCGACATTTACGTGCCGCCGGGCAAGCGCAAGACGCTCAAGGTCGAGGTCGAGCGCCACGCCTTCGCCTACGTATTCGAAGGCGACGGCAAGTTCGCCTATGCCTCGAAGCCGTTCGGCGTGCTCACTGAAAAGCAGGTCGATGGCGAAGAGATTTTGTTCCGCGAGCCGGTCGGTGACCGCGCCCTGGTGATGTTCGATCGCGGCGACGAGGTGGTCGTGCAGGCCGGCGATAATGGCATCCGCTTTCTGCTGGTTTCCGGCAAACCGATCGAGGAACCGGTCGCCTGGTACGGGCCGATCGTGATGAACACGCAAGCCGAACTGCGGCAAGCTGTCTCGGAATTGCAGAACGGCACGTTCATCAAGCCGGCCTGACAGGTCGTCAGTCCGGAGCCGCCGACAGGCGGCGTCCGCGCGGGTGGGCTCGCGCGGGCTCCCGCCGGCAACGTACGGAATGACCGGCGATGTTTCGTTGCCCGGACCCTCAGGCAGCGACCTGCACCTCGCTCTGCAAGCACTCCATCATCACCGTTCGCGCGCGCGGGGAACACGCGCATCGGCGCGGCGTTGCTTTTGAGTCCGCAATGCAGGAGGTGGCGATGGCCAAACAACCCAAGAAGCTGGATGAACTCTTCCACGAAGGTTTGAAAGACATCTACTTTGCTGAAAAGAAAATACTTTCCGCTTTGCCGAAAATGGCGAAGGCGGCCGGCTCCGAGGAGCTTGCCGGAGCGTTCAAGCAGCATGAGGAAGAGACCGAAGAACAGGTGAAGCGGCTGGAACAAGTCTTCAAGATGATTGATGAGACGCCGCGCGGGAAGAACTGCCCTGCCATCATGGGCATCATCGGCGAGGGCGAAGAGATCATCAAGGAGTACAAGAATTCGCCGGCGCTCGATGCCGGGCTGGTGGGCGCCGCACAGGCGGTCGAACATTATGAGATCTCGCGTTACGGCACGCTGCGCGCCTGGGCGCAAGAGCTCGAGCTGGATGAAGCGGCTTCACTTCTCCAGGAAACCCTGGACGAGGAAAAGCAAACGGACAACAAGCTGACGGAACTCGCGCGAGAAGTTCTCAATCAAAAAGCAGAAGAAGAAGAAGAAGAAGAAGAAGCGGTCTGAGAGGGCGTGCCGGCTGCCTCTTGCGCTTCATGGTTGAATCCGATCGCGCTGCGATCTGAGTCGGCTTGCGTTTCGGGGGCGGCTGCCCACGAAGCATACGGCTTTGCGTTCTTTTCGCCACCTTCCGCTTTCGACGGTGAAAGGCTACCGTCACAAGGTAAGTTCGCGGCGGAGCAGCCGCCGCGGCCGAGCGGGAGGGAAAAAATCAATGACCGGCACCAACGGACGTATTGTTTCGTCGCTGCTCGTCGGAGCCGCGATTGCGCTGGCGGCACCGATGCTGCCAGCGGCACAGAGTGCGCACGCACAGGAACTGAGGATCGGGTTTCTCGCGCCGCGCACCGGCATTATCACGGCGCTCGGCACCGATATGGTCAACGGCTTCCAGATGTATCTCGACGAGCATGGCGGCAAGCTCGGTGGCGCCAAGGTGACTTTCATCGTCGCGGACGACAAAGGCAGTGTCGACGGCGACGTGACCATGGCCAAAAAGCTCATCCTTCAGGACAAGGTGGACATGGTCGTCGGCGCAGTGCTTGGGTCGGCGTCCTACGCGCTGGCGCCGATCTCGGATCAGGAAAAGACGCTCTTCATCGGCACCATCACCACCGGCGACGACCTTGCCCAGCGCCAGTCCGACAAACATCCGTACACCGTGTTCTCCACATGGGTTTCCTCGCAGCCGACCCATCCACTCGGGCAATGGGCTTGCGAGCAGGGCTACAAGCGCGTTTCTGCGATCGGCACCGACTACGCCTTCGGCTACGAACAGGTTGGCGGCTTCCAGAAAACATTCGAGGACTGCGGCGGGAAGGTCGTGCAGAAAATCTGGGTGCCCTACGGCAACAAGGATTTCGGGCCGTACATCCCGAGCATCAAAAGAGACGTCGATGCCATATTCGCCTTGATGGTCGGCCCGATGGCATTGCAATTCCCGAAGCAACTGCGCGCATCCGGCAACAAGACGATCATTCTCGGCGGCAGCACCAATTATGACGAGTTCGCACTGCCCTTCATGCCCGACGATGTCATCGGCGATGTTTCGGCGCACGTTTATAGCGCGGCGATCCAGACGCCGGAGAACGAGGCCTTTGTGAAGAAGTATCGAGCCAAATACGGCAAGGTGCCGTCGTACTATTCGGAAGGCAATTACGCGACCGCCATGTGGATCGACAAGACCATGGCAAAATTCAACGGCAAGTATCCTGGCCCGGCGGAATTCATCAAGGCGATGGCAAGCATCGAAATCCACCCGCCGCGCGGTCCGGTCAAGCTCGACCTTGCGACCAAGAGCCCGATCCAGAACATCTACATCAAGAAGGTCGAGAAGAAAAAGATGTTCGGCTACGACAAGGACGAGCTCTGGAATACCGTGATCAAGACTTACACAGACGTCAGCACGTTCTGGAAATATGACCCGGCGGAATTCAAAAAGCAGCCGGCCTACAGCCGCGACTTTCCGCCGTGCAAATATTGCGAATGACAGTGCGCTGAACAAAACGAAAGCCCCGGCCTTGTGCCGGGGTTTTTGTTTTCAGCGCCCTACTCCGCCGCGATCGGCGTTGCCGGCGCGGTTGGCTGCGTGGCCGACGGCGACTGCGCGCGCGGGCCTTTGAGCGGGCGTTCTTCGAGTGCGATCAGAAACGCCATGCCGAAGCCGAGGATCAGCGCCCCGGCCATGAACACATAACGAAACGCGTGCGCGGCGGTATCGGCGGAAGCCGCGTGCGCGAGCGTATCGAGCGAAACTCCGGTGTCGCCGCCCAACCCGGTCAGCACGATCGCACCGAGGATCGCAACAACGAGCGAGGAAAGCAGCGCGCGGAAAAAATTGGCCGCGCCGGTCGCAATGCCCATCTGCGCGTGCGGCACCGCGTTCTGCATGCACACGGTCGAGACCGGAAAGACGGTGCCCAATCCGCCGCCGACGATCCACAGCAGCGTCAGCACCAGCCACAACGGCAGCGACGCCGGCCAGGCGGCGAGCGCGCCGAGCGCGAGGATCGCCACCGCAAGTCCGATAAGCGGCATGCGCTTGTAATGCTTCACGTGCCCCATCATGCGGCCGGTCAGCGTGGATGAAATCGGTGTCGGCGCAACGAGCGCGATCAGCGCCAGGCCTGACTCGCTCGCCGACAGATGCGTCACGACTTCGAAATAAAGCGGCACGTAAATCGTCATGCCGACCAGCACCGACATCATGCAGGCGCCGGCAAGCGCCGCGCAACGGACGACCGGATTGGCGAGAATGGAGAGCGGCAGGAACGGCTCGGCCGCCGCGGTCAGCCGCCATGCGAACAGGCCCCACAAAATCGCGGAGCCCAAAAACAGCGCGACGATCTCGAGCGACGCCCACGCGTACACGTGTCCGCCCCACGACAACGCGAGCAGCAGCACGACCGCCGCCGTCATCATCAGCACGGCGCCGATCACATCGAGCTTGTGCGGGCGATGATGGTGAGGAATGCGCCGCAGCACCGACGAGGTCATGCCGGCCGCGGCAAGCCCCAGCGGCAGATTGATCCAGAAGATGAACGACCAGCCGAGATGCTCGGTCAGAAATCCGCCGAGCACCGGCCCGCCGATCGAAGCCGTCGCGAACACCGCGCCGATATAGCCCGAGTAGCGCCCGCGCTCGCGCGGGGAAACGATGTCGGCAATGATCGTTTGCG
The DNA here is from genome assembly GCA_035760805.1 of Pseudolabrys sp. Classification (GTDB taxonomy): domain Bacteria; phylum Pseudomonadota; class Alphaproteobacteria; order Rhizobiales; family Xanthobacteraceae; genus Pseudolabrys. The sequence goes on along the minus strand of DASTSG010000051.1, from coordinate 6,768 downwards.
CGAGCGCCAGCAGCCCGCCGCCGCCGAGCCCCTGCAGCGCGCGGCCGAGGATCAGCGCCAGCATGCTTTGCGCCAGCGCGCACACGAGCGAGCCCGCGACGAACGACGCAATCGCGATCAGCATCATGACGCGCCGGCCGTGAATGTCGGAGAGTTTGCCGTAAAGCGGCGTCACCGCCGTGCCGGTAAGCAGATAGGCGGTGACGACCCACGAGATGTTGTCGAGCGCGTTGAAATCCCAGCCGATGGTCGGCAGCGCGGTCGCCACGATCGTCTGATCGAGCGCGCCGAGGAACATCGCCAGCATGATACCGAAGACGATTCCCCTGATCTCGGGATGCGTCAGCGGCTCCGGCTCGAAGCTCGCCGGCGCGCGTTGCGTTTTCGTCTTTGCCTTCGCCATCGTGTTTGCTGACTGTTGCGTTGGAGCATCGGTTCGTTATCCACCCGAATGAGCGGAAGGAGCAGCCTATGGTCCACAACTGCGCGCTAAATGGCGCAGGGCGCTACGAAACACAATGGCCGCGCTTGCGCGGGTGGTATGCCGGCCAATCCGCCACCTGTCATGCCCCACACACGGGCATCCACAATCCTGCGCTGTTGCCAGTCTATGTCCGACGCAGGGCAAAACTGGATTATTCCGCTTTCGCGGATGATGACAAAGGGCTTGTTGATTGCGTCTGCCCGCTTACGCCAGCGGTAGCGCCTCCAGCCAGTCGAGCGCCGCGGCAAGCGTAAGCTTGAGCACGCGCCCAAGCGGGTCCGCGTCAAGCAGGCGCTCCAGCTCCGCCTCGTTCCGCGCGCCCGCTTTTTTCCGCAGCGTCTCGCGAAATTGCGCGAGCTTGCCCGCCGCGCGGTTGACGGCGCGCCAGGCGCGCAGGCGCTCCTCCTGCCAATGTGCGCGCGCGGCATCCTCCTCCGCGGCGCGCGCGAGCGCATCGGCCTTTTCGCACGCGGCGGCGGCACGCGCTGCAGCGGTCGGATCGGTCGCTTTCAAGCCGACGGCATACGGCTTGCCCTTGTCCGCGCGGCGGATGAAACGGCCGCCCGCGCCTTTCACCGGCGCAAAGCGCTGCGCGCGCTTGAGAGGCCGCAGCGCCGTCCGGCGCGTGCGCGCGTTGCGCCCTTGCGGACGCGCGCCCTCCTCGTTCCAGGCATAGCGCGGCTTCCAGTTTCCCTTGCGCGCATATTTGTAGATCGTGCGCTCGGTGACGCCGGCGAGCCGCGCGATCTCGGCGACCGGCACGGCGCTGCCTTCATAGAGCGCGCGCACTTTTTCGGTGAGACTTTGCCCGGCGGGACCCTGCGCGGTGAGATCGCGCGAAGCGAGCGCCGCGCTTTTCCCTGCGCAAAAAATCTCCTGCGCCTGCGCACGCAGCGACGAGCGGCGGGACATGGGGATAACGGATCTGGTTTTCGGGGAAGATGCCGGAAGACTAGCGGAGGAGCGCTGCGGTGGTCAAGGATTATTTTCCCAATTACGTAGTTGACACCACAAACCCAATATGCTGTATTGGTGGCCATAGGAGATCGACATGGCCAAGAACCAGTTTGCCCAGAAACACTTTCACGATGAGGACGCCGCACGGGCTTGGTTTGAAGCCGCTCGCTGGCCGGAAGGCCCTGTATGCCCGCATTGTGGCAGCCTGAAGCACTACGCGACCAAAAAAGCAGGTCGCTATCGCTGCGGCGAGCCTGAATGCCGCAAGGATTTTACCGTCATGACCAAGAGCGTCATGGAGCGCAGCCACGCCAAGCTGACACAGTGGGCCGCTGCGTTCTGCCTCTATGCGGCCTCCAAGAAAGGCTTCACAGCCATGCAGCTCCAGCGCCACTTGGGCTGCGAATACAACACCGCGTGGTTTTTGCATCATCGCGTCATGGAAGCGATGCGCCGTGGTGGCCTCGACCTGCCTCCGATGGGAGGGCCGGGGCAACCCGTGGAAGTCGATGAGGCGTATCACGGCAAGATCAACACGCCGCGCCCGCGCAACAAGTACCTGCCGCCGCCGACCAAGCGCGGCAAGAGTGGCCCCGCTCAGAAGCGCGCTATTATCTCTCTGGTAGACCGCAACGCTGGTAACGTGCGCTCATTCCATGTCCCGACTGCGGACGCCGCGACGGTCGCCAAAATCGTGCGCGAGAACGTCCATGCTGAAAGCCGACTGCATACTGATGAAAGTAGGCTCTATGCCGCAATCGGCAAGGAATTCGCAGCCCACGAAACGGTGAACCATGCCGCTAAGGAATATGCTCGCGGCGACGTGACGACGAACACGGTCGAGGGTTACTTTTCGATCTTCAAGCGCGGGATGCGCGGCAACTACCAGCATTGCGCCGAAAAGAATTTGCATCGCTATCTGGCGGAATTCGATTTCCGCTACAACACGCGCACCCTAGACGACGGTGAACGTGCAGTCCTTGCTATTCAGTCTGGCGTTGGCAAGCGGCTGACGTACCGGCAACCTCATTAAGCCGGATTTCAAATTTCAGGCCGCGCGCTTTCTCAACTGGCGCGCAAAACAGCCCAAACCGAAGCCTAAATTCGTGCGCTATTGGCAGTCGCGAAAGCCCTGTGGCTAACAGTACTTAACTGCGGATCGTTCACGATCCGTGCTTGCACAACTCAAAGACTCAGAGGATGTTTTTACAACCGATTCGCGAAAAGGCCGTCCGGATGGGTCAAACATCTGGACGGCCATCTTCGCGAATTCCCGCGTCAGTAGGGCTGGCGGCGGGGCAGTGCAGAAAGCAAACGGATCAGACTCCGATTCCGCATTGAAGGTCAAGACCAGCTCGCTTCAAAGAAGGAGTGAGCCACATGGCTGGCCGCTTTCGAATTACGTGCATCAACAAACCAGACAGGAACAGTCCTGTAGAACACATTACTGCCGTCGGTGGTTTCGGCAGTAGCCAATGGAAACTAAGCGTCCAGGAAGTCATTCGGCGAATAGAGTCAACTGGCCCCGACCATGAAGAATTCTATGTTCACGTTGGAAATTCGGAAGCCAACGTAGTTGTGGTTCCTGCCACGGCACACACGCGGAAATACATCAAGACGGTTCCGGATTCGACGCGGAAGGACAATCTTTTAAGCCTTCCGGAATGCCCATGATCATTACGAACGGTGAAGCAAAGCCAGTCGGCTCGCTCGCCCATGCCAATGCCTGCTGCGCGGCATAAAGCTCAGCATAATGGCTGCCGGATTGGGGATGTCTAAGTGCTTCTCCAATCCGGTCAATCTCTCGCTGAATAAAGCTCATTTGTGCTTCTTTGCTTTGCTTCCCGTGGCTGTCTTGCCACGTTTGCGTTTAACAGCGCGGGGCTCGCCGCTCCTTTTCGGAATATCCTTGAGTGGTATTGGGGGGCCGGAAAATGCTCCTCTTAAAATGGATCGCAGCCGCGCTTCAGTTTCTGTGGAGCCGCGTTTATCGCCTTTTTCAGCAGCCACGGAAGGCCCCCATGCCAACTACGGAATTTGCGGTCATCGACCACGAACTTACATCGAGACTCGGACAGATAACCATCAACTGGGCATGCATCGAGGAATGGTTAGGCCATCTGCTCGCAACCTTAATTGATGCCGATTCCGGTGGCTTCTCCATTATCACCGCCCAAATGGGAGCATCTGCAATTATAGATGCCATTAAAACCGTCATTGCACTCCATGAGCCGAAGGACCCCTCCCTAAAAGAAGTTCGAGAGATGGTTGAACAAGCCGACGAGCTCAGAATTGAAAGAAACGAGTTTATTCACGGGATATGGGACCCCACCGGATGCGAGCCCCACACCTGTTTAATCAATACCTTCGGATGGAAACGGGCGGAGATAATTCGTGGGCGTCTCGTAACGGCTCCCGAACTCGACGAGTTTCTGATTGATTGTCAGGACTGGCTTGAGAGCTACGTCGAACTCGGCAAACGATTTGGGTTTCCCCGCAATCGGGGAGAAACCAGTTCTATTTTCCGTGACTGAATTACCGGGCGCGCCAGCCCTCTCCACGTTCGGAGCATCGGCGGCATTACCTCTATATGTTCTCATTGTGGTGTCAACTACGGAATTAGGATTATTTTCCTTTATCTGGCTACCGCCGTGGCGGGGTATCCGTCCCAAGTCCGTTTCATGAATAATCGGCCCGTTTTCTTTTTTCGTTTTCCTCCCCATTGTTTGAAGAAGAACGCAACCTCCTGACGCTCGCAGGCTTCGTGCAAATACTCGACCCAGCGACTGTCGATCGGACGGGCGTGCGGGCCGGATTCGCCCCCGACGATCGCCCAGTGAATTTCACTCAAATTCGGATTGATAACCGGACCTAGCAAGGGCTCGAAGGAAACGAAGCGAATGCGAGCCGGGACGCGCCGCAGGATATTGATCCGGTCAAGATGGTCTTCGTTCTCAACCGATGTGCCGAGCCATACATTAGGGAGAACCGGAAAGTTGGGTTGCGACAAGATAGCAAGCATCCGCTCTGGGCGCTTGGTCAGAATCTGAAATGAATGCCAATATGCCTTTTCCATCACGCGCCACACGCGCTTGACGACAGCCTCGCTCACACGATCTTGGAAAAGATCGGACATAGAATTGACGAAAATACGCTGCGGCTTTTTCCACAAAAGCGGAAGTGCCAGCGCACTGTTATCGATGTTGACGCGTCCTGTCCAAACGTGCCGCTTTCCGGATTTGCGCGTGGTGCCGGCATATTTCGTCTTTCCCATCGCTTGCAGCCGAGCAGCCATCCGCATGGCGTAGCAGTTGCTGCAGCCCGTCGAGACGATCGAGCACCCCGCAATCGGGTTCCAGGTCGCTTCGGTCCATTCAATATCGGAGGCAGCCACTGAATTAGTCCTTTGCGCTAAAGGAGTTCGCCTTGTCCTGAGATATTCCGAATCTTGTCCCAAAATTCCTGTGCGATTTTATGATGGCTGACAATTACTAACCAATAAAGCCGTTGATTTTTTGTCGGCCCCCGAACGAGTTCGTAGCGCACCGGCTTAAACCCAAGTTTCTCCATTTCTCCCGCCCAATAGGCGACGTAAGCGGCCCGCGTCGCAGACCTCGATTGCCTGACGTCGACAGCCTTTCTCCAGCCGGGGGCAAATCGGTCTAAAGGTCCATTTTTCGACTTTGAATAGGTATCAAGATTGCGCTGCAAATCTTGGGCGCTGACGTGGATAAGCAAGTCAACGTATTTGAACCTGGCGAACGCTTCGATCACCGAAAACGGCAGCGCTTCAAGTTTGTACGGATCGAGAAACGCGAAATGGAGGCCGTAAGGATTTAGCCTCCGCGCAATCTTTACGACCGTCACGTCCGCGCTTCCGATCTCTGTGTTCGGTGAGCCGCCCAACCTTGTGAGCCGTTGCTCAGCAGCGCGGCAGCGTTCTTCGGACGCGTCAGCAATATAGATTTTGGAAAATGGTACGCCACGATCGCGGGCGGTCTTGAATGCCACAAGCGGACTGCCATCGATTTTTTTATTGGTCCCACGAATGATGGCGCGGCCGGCTCCACAAAACAGATCGATGTAGGTCGCCCCGCCCGGACCGTGCACCCATTTCCGCCGGGTCGCGTATGTGATGTCGATATATTTTCGAAGCCGCTCGTGCTTTTGTCTGGCCCAAGGCCCTACGTCATCAATCAACAGCCCATCATCGTCCAACATCGTTCACCCGTACGTGTTCGTGTTTCGTTCTATAGCACGTAACGGTTGAAATCAATCCGCTATCGGATAGTCGGACTTTGCCGACCAACTCATTCCCCCGCTGAAGCTTCCGTCTTGCCAAAGCTATGGCGGCCAAGCGCAGTCCCTTCACCGCTTCGCACGTTTCGCCCTCTTCGGCACTCTCCCCGGCCACTGCACAATAAATTCCTCCAGCCGCTCGTCCGGCACGTCGCGTTCGCTCGCGGCGACGCGCCCGCGCACGGAGACGCCGGCCGCGTGCACCGTGTCGGGATCGCCGGAGACGAGCGGATGCCACCAGTAGAGGTCGCGGCCTTGCGCGACGAGGCGATACGCGCAGGTCGGCGGCAGCCAGGGAATGCGCCGCACGTTGCGCGGCGTCAGCTTCACGCAATCGCGCACCTTGCGCTGGCGGTTCTTGTAATCGGTGCAGCGGCAGGTCTCGCCGTCGAGCAGCTTGCAGCCGACGGAGGTGAACACCGTGTCGCCCGTGTCCTCGTCGGTGAGCTTGTTGAGGCAGCAGCGGCCGCAGCCGTCGCAGAGGCTCTCCCACTCGCGTTGCGTCATCTCGCTCATGCGCTTGGTGCGCCAGAAGGGAAGGTCGTCGGCCATTGGCTCTCGTTTGGTGTAACCGCGATCCACATGGTTCGAGACGCGTCGCTTTCGCGACGCTCCTCACCATGAGGATCGCGACGATAGACCTCATCCTGAGGAGGCCGGCGCAGCCGGCCATCTCGAAGGATGAGGTCATTTCTTGCTTTCCCTCTGCGCGTCTTAAACTGAACGCTCGAGAGGGCAAGTCCAGCGACAACGCGGGGTTCCTCCCACCGGCGCCCAGTCCTGCGTCTTCACCCCTTGCATACGCCGCGGCCGAACTGCCTCATGCCCTCGCAATATCGGTGTGCACAAAGTCGCCGCCTTTGAACAGCAGGCGCGCACCATACGCCTTGGCGCAGGCGTAAGAGAGACAGTCGCCGAAGTTCAGTCTGGCGCGCCCCCGCCCCTTGCCGTAGCGCTCGAAAGCCACGACGGCGAGATGGCCGATCTCTTCGGTGATGGGGACGACTGCCGTCGACGTTTGCCTCAGC
>DASTSG010000050.1:0-13135 GCA_035760805.1 Pseudolabrys sp. | reverse complement strand
TTTCGGGCCGCCAAAGCCACCGTCTGCGCGGCAAAACGTCGTCTGCCGCAATGTCGCGAGTATTTCGCCGCTCGCTTTATCGACCACCAGTCGTTCGGAATAGACCAGCGCTCCTTTCCCTGCGCCCTTATCGATCACATCGACGATACGCGTACGGCCGATGACGACGCCTTGCGTCGCGACTGGCTTATGCAACACGAAGCTCTGCTCCCCATGCACGACCTTGGTCCAGTCGACGCCAGTCTCCGGGTTGCGCAGCCAGTAGGGCGTGTAGCCCTGCACCAGCGCAAAGGTCGGCAGCGCTTTCAGATTTTTCTCGTAGACGAATGCAAGCTCGTCCTCGTCCGTCGGATCGTGACCGAAGCCAAGCCCGAGAGCATAGAGGATGCAATCTTTCGGCCCGTAAGTGTGGTCGATTTCGGGAATCTTGAGCGCTAAAAGCTTGTCGTAGACGATGGGCATTGCTTTCTCATTCGGCCGCGCCGGACCTCGCCATCCGTGCTCGTTGGCGAGCGGCATGAAGATGAAAGTCTTGCGCCCGATATCCGGTTTTCGGGCGCAAGACGAGGGCCCAATGCCTCAGATCACAGCGGCCGGACGGTTTGCGGCCGGAAGGTTGTAAAATGGTTCGGCCTAATACGATTACATTCCCTTTTTTGGCACGGATTGCAGAAAATCCGCCAGTTGCTTGGCATAAAGCCCTGCATTGCTGCCGGTCGTGCCGTGTCCGCGGGTCTCCGTGCTTGCCGGGATAAGGTAAACGCGTCCATCTTTGACGCGCTTCATCGCGCGATCGAGCACGCCGGTTTCCGGCGGATTGCGCTCGTCGTCAGCCGCGTTGATCACCAGAACGGAAGCCTCGATCTTTTCGAGATCGGGTGATGCGTCGTAATCAGCCGATGAGCCCCACGCCCACAGAAAATCGTTGGCGTCGGCCTTGACCGGACGAGCGAGGAGCTTGTCGACGTAACCATTCGCCTTGGCGTTGGTCGGCGCAATATCCTGGTAGTGCAGCGTACCGCCGCTGGTCGCAATGCCGAAGAACGCGATTGCGATCGGCATGATCTTCGGCTGCTCCGTATAATTGCCGTTGTTGTAGCCCGGATCGTGGCGGATCGTTTCCAGCATCATCCGCCGCAGCATCCAGTTCCGACTCGACATGGCTGTCGGCTGTGCGGCCATCGGCACGATTGCATCCATGTAATCGGGATACTTCTCGGCCCACATCCACGCCTGCATTCCACCCATCGAGTTGCCGATAATGAGCCGCAGGTGCTTGATCTTGAGCCCTTCGGTCAGCAACCGATGCTGCCCTTCGACCATGTCGTCGTAATCATATTTCGGAAACTTAGCTTTCAGCCCATCCGAGGGCTTGCTGCTCTGCCCGTGCCCGATCGCGTCGGTGAGAATGATGTAATACTTCGTTGCGTCGAGCGGCTGGCCGACACCGAACAGTTTGCCGGCAAATCCGGGCGTCAGCATACGTGCCGCCGAACCACCGCTGCCATGCAGCACGAGGACGGGCATGCCCGACGGATTGCCGACGGTCGTGTAATGCAGTCGCACTTCAGGCAGCACTTCACCCGTATGAAATTTGAAGTTATGCGCGATCCATTCGCCCTGTTTGGGCGCCGGATAATCCGCAGCAAATGCAAGCGTGGGCAGAAGCACGAAAGCAAGCGTGGATGCTTTGAAGATTTGCATGGCGTTTCCCCGAGTGACATGATCCCGTAAGGAATCGATAGACCGTTTGCCTTTGCGCAAGGGCCGTGACGCTACCTCATGCCAATCTTGGGTACGAGGGGGTTTGCACGCATAGCAAGTGCGCGATTCGGCGTAGAGGATAAAGCGCCGTTACGTTTGTTTGCGTCATTTATTCAAATCACAGCTGTTCAGACGATCGACAGGAGGAACGCGATGAAATGGTTTCTCGGGTGTACATTTGCCGTTGTTTTGGCGCTCACCGGGACGAGCGCCGCACAGGACGTGAAGATCGTCAAGACCGACACGATGATCGACGGACTGGACCCGGGTATCAGGCTTTTCGTGCGTGAAAAGATGCAGGACGGCAATACGCGATTTGCCGACGACAACATCATTCTCTTCCTGCACGGTGCGACGGCCCCCTCCACTTGCGATTTCGATCTTTCGTACAACGATTACTCGTGGGCCGACTGGCTGGTGAAACGTGGCTACGTTGTATTTATGGGCGATTATCGCAACTACGGCTATTCAAGTCGCGAGGCGGCAATGGACGAGCCGCCCGCGCAGAACCAGCCCGTGACGCGCTCCTACCTGGCGCTGCGCGATATCGAGGCGATGGTGAATTACATCAAGAAAAAGCACGGGGTGAAACAGGTCACGCTGATCGGCTGGTCATGGGGTGCGATGATGGCGGGCTATTACGCGTCGCTCCACACCGAGAACGTGCACAAGCTGGTGATGTATGCGCCGCTTTATCACTATGCGAAGCACACCAATCTCGGCGCCGGCAGTGCCTTGCAGAACAAACGAAAGCCCGGTGAATTCAATTTCGCGCTCGGCGCCTATCGCTATGCGTCAGAGGCGGCAAACACCAAACGCTGGAACGGTGAGATTCCGGTTGCGGACAAAAGCCAGTATCGCGACCCGCAGGTGCCGGTCGAGTTCTGGAAGGAATGCATGGCAACCGATCCGACCAGCAACACACGCAAGCCGCCAAGCCTGCGCGCGCCGAATGGAGTTCTTGAAGATTCGTTTTATCAGGCGATCGGAGAGAGGATGTGGCATGCATCGAACATCTATTCGCCGACTCTTGTCATCGCCGGCCAGTTCGACACGTGGTCGTTTCCGGAAGACCGCGAGGGCCTGATGCACGACCTCGTGCACGCGCCGGTCAAGCAAAGCGTGCTCATCCCGGATGCAACGCACTTCGTACTGTTCGAGAAAAACAGGATGATGTTCTTCAATGAAGTGCTGAAGTTTTTAAAGCGTTAGATACCGCTGATCCGTGGCGGCAAGACCGATCAGGCGACTGCGGCGGAGAGGAATTCAATCCGGTCGGCCGCAAAAAAGCGCATAATTCTTCCGCGTCGCCAGGTTGCTTTGCGGCAGGTACGAAAGGTCAGGCGCGTTGCTGCCCTCTTCCGCCGCAGCGGCGTCGCGGAACGACCGAAGTTCCGAGCCAAAAGTTTGCGCCGTTAGTTCGTCGCCACGTCTTCATGCGTACGCTTATGAGTGCGCGCATGTTTTGCGCTTGTTTGCCGGCGCGCGGCCAATTGATCGGCAGCGACTTTGGATTTATCGGATTTGTCGCTGGATTTGGACTTTGCGGCGTCTGATTTATCGGCCTCGATCTTGTGCCTTCCGTGTCGTGCGCTCTTGCTGTTTGCCTCCGCCTCCCGTTTCTCACGGGCAGCGATCTGCGCAAGCATGCGAGGCGAGGGTGGCGGAGTCGGGATGGTATCAGGTCCATCCCATGCCAGGAGTCCGGCCGCATCCTGGCATGGCGCGCGCGGCGGCAGCTTGATTGCCGGAACGCCGGCTGTGGCAACCGTCCACGTCTCCACGGGCTTACCCGTGATTGTCTGCACGTAACCTTTCGTTTCTTCCGGTAGCTTGGCTTTCTTTGCGAGCCATTCCTGGATGCGTTTGGGACCGGCATTGTAGGCTGCCGCTGCCAAACCAAGATTTCCAAACTGCTGAAAGAGATCCCGAAGCAGTCGCGCAGACGCCGGGATCGCCTGCAGCGGGTCAAAGGGATTGTCCAGACCCACGCTTTCCGACGTGTCGGGCATGAATTGAGCGATGCCCTCCGCTCCGGCACGGCTCACGACGTCGGGTTTGAAGCGGCTTTCCTGGAACAAAAGCCGGATGAAAAAAGGAACCGGCAAATCGTTTTTCTCGGCCGCTTTTGTGAGCGTGTTGCAGACTTCACGGCGAGAACGATATTTGACCGGCTTCACGATAACGGGAGCAGGATCAGGCGGCGGGGGAATCAACGCGAGCAACGCCTTGTCGTCGAGGAGATTGTTTTGCGGCGGGACGTCAATGTCGCCGCTCCGCGTAGCACGAGAATGCCATTCGACCTCGTCCTCCCCAGACGATTTGAGATGCAAATCTGCCCGAGCAAATTTTTCCGGGACACTGATCGATGAATCGCCCTGCGGGGACTGGCGACCGGAGGTGCTCTCGCCGAATGGGACGCGCGCCACTATCTTCCCGATTGCTTTCGGAACGATCGTGAAATCGCGCGGCGCTATTTTCGAATCGGCAGCGATCAGCGCCATCAACGATACACAAGCTGGCAAGAAGAGCTGCCGCATTCGTCGAAAACCCCGGATTTTCGGCGACCTTGACGCTGCGCGGCCGCAATTTAAATTTTTGAACGAAGTTAACCCCTTGCAGGTCGTCCCTTATCCAGATGAAAATCGCCGGATTTTTGAAAAATTTGCGGCCATAAATCGAGGAATCGTCCAGTATCCGCCTCAGTTCCACATGATGGTGGCTGCAAGAGGTAGGAACGGGCAGCGCATCGCGGCGTTGCCTCTAACACATCCGCCACGCTAGGTTTGGTCATGGCTTTCCTGTTTTATTTCGCCGTGCTGCTTTTTGCCGCCGCGAGCGCTGTCTTCGGACTCGACCTGATGACCTCGCCGTTGCCGCAGCACCAGGCCAAGCCTGCGGTTGCAGACGCCGCAGCGCCCGCCAAACAGAGCGCGCCTCAGGCAAAAAAGGTTGCCACGAGCAGCGACAAAACCGAGAAGACCATGCCCGGCGCGCCAACTGCGACCAAACACGCCGGCGCCAAATCAGACATCCGCACGGTCTATCCACCGAGTAATCCGGCCCTTGCCGCTGTGGTTTCCAAACAAAACGAGACGAATGCCGGGACGGAGCGTTCATCGCCGCAACAGACGACGGCAAATACGCAGCCGCAACAGATAGGCGTGCAACACGATAACGTCACACCGCCGCCTGATGCGGCGGCGGCGCGCGCTGAGGCGACGGGTTCCACGCCGCCGCAACAGCCGATTGACTCAGCGACTGCTGCCGCGCAACAGGCCTCCAACCGGTGCAACATTCAGGCTTGTGCCAGCGCTTATCGGTCTTTCCGCGCATCCGATTGCACATATCAGCCGTATGAGGGCACGCGTCGGCTCTGCACAAAAACGACGGTGGCTTCATCGCACGTCGCTCCACCGCAAGAGCCGAGGCAAGTACGCGGCTGGCGCGATAGAGAGCCGGGTTTTCGCGAGGCGGAACGGCGCGGGCGCGCGATCCGCAATGCGGAGGGCGATTACGATGACGCCTCGATATTCGACTCGCTGTTCGGCAGGCACGACCGCCGCGTGATTGTCGTGCCGGATGATCGTTATCGCGGGTACTACCGCTGATGCGGAGCGCCGCTTTTTTCCCGATTCAAGGTATTTGCGTAGCTTCCTTCGACGGAACCTTTGCGGCACCGGCTGCGTCATCGATTTCCTGAACGAGTGCGCGCAGCACGGCGGTTATACCTTGCCCGGATGCCGATGAAACAACCAACGGCGCCTTTCCGGCTGCTCTTTTCAGCTTCGCGCTCTGCACCCTGATCTGTTCCGGCGTCATCGCATCCGCTTTCGAGAGCGCAACGATTTCCGGCTTGTCAGCAAGCCCGTGTCCGTAGGCTTCGAGCTCCGTACGCACGGTCTTGTAATCTCGGCCGGCATCTTCGCCGGTTCCGTCGACGAGATGCAGCAACACGCGGCATCGTTCGGTGTGGCCAAGAAAGCGATCCCCCAGTCCGGTGCCTTGGTGCGCGCCCTCGATCAGTCCAGGCAAATCGGCCAGAACAAATTCGCGCCCGTCGATTTCGACTACGCCGAGCTGGGGATGCAGCGTCGTGAAAGGATAGTCTGCAATTTTCGGCTTTGCTGCACTTACACTGGCGAGAAATGTCGATTTGCCCGCATTCGGCAATCCGACAAGCCCGGCGTCTGCTATCAATTTCAAACGCAAGCGAATCGTCAGCTCCACGCCCGGCGCGCCGGGGTTGGCTTTGCGCGGTGCGCGGTTGGTCGATGTCTTGAAATGCGCATTGCCGAAGCCGCCGTTGCCGCCCTTTGCAATCACCGCACGCGCGCCGACCTCGGTCAGATCGGCAAGCAGCGTCTCGCCGTCTTCTTCGTAGACCTGCGTACCCACAGGAACTTTAAGGATGACATCTTTTCCATTGGCGCCGTGACGGTCCTTGCCCATGCCGTTGCCGCCGCGCTCCGCCTTGAAATGCTGCTGGTAGCGATAATCGATCAGCGTGTTGAGGCCTTCCACCGCCTCCACAACAACGTCTCCACCTCGCCCGCCGTCGCCCCCATTCGGCCCACCGAACTCGATGAACTTCTCGCGCCGAAACGAGACGCAACCGTTTCCGCCTGCGCCGGATTGCACGTAGACCTTTGCTTCGTCGAGGAATTTCATGCGCGCGATATAGCCTATCGGGAGGCGCGCTGCATCGGGTCATCCTGATACGGTGAATTGCGTGGTGCCGTCGCGTTTGATGCGCTCAAGCAGGTCGATCTCCCACGACAGATACTCGTTCATGGCGCCTTCCTGCTCGCCGGGGCGCTCGTACGGCTTGAGCCACACGTCGATCGGCTCGTCCGCCATGCGCGGTTCCGTGGACAGCGGGTAGCCGCCCGCGATCCAGGCCGCATTGCCGCCTTTTAGCCAGCGCACGGAACAACTTACGAGAGGCTGCAGATCGACGATCGCGAGGCTCGCCAGCACGCCATCTTCGGACGTGAGGACGAGCTCGCGCGGCTCGGGAATCTTGGCGAGCGCTTCGCTCAGGCGCGAGCGGATCGCAAACCAGGCGCCTGGGATGTGGCCACCCCGGTAAGCGGGGCTGCGCGAGAGATCGAGGACGGTTGCTCGATTGTTTGCGAGCAAGGCGGCAAGGGCTGCGGATTCGATTTCCGTTCCTGGAACAGTCGTACCGAGGGGCTTGCCCGCCGGATAACCCTTTTCACCGCCACGCTCGACAAACACAAAGACATCGCGCCAGCCCATCTGTTTGAGCCAAGACGCAGTCATTACGGCGCGAACTTCCTTGTCGTCGACCAGCACAATGCGGGCGCCCAATGTACCGGCGTAAATGTCGGTCGCCTGCACGAGCTGTCCGCCGGGCGCGGAAATCGCGCCTTCAACGTGGCCCGCTTCATATTCCGGTGGATCGCGCACGTCGAAAATGTAAAGCGTGCGGCTGCTGTCGCCGCGCCAGTTGTCGAGGGTAACGCGATCGATCTTCCGGATGCCGAAGCGCACAGCGACAGCTTCGGTTTTTTGTTTGGCCGAGGCAAGGCTTTCACCACTAACGTCGGGCGCGCGCACGCTCTTTCCCTTGTCCACGATCAGCCCGGCAAGATGCCAGCCCATCGTACCGTTGCGCAGCGCCACGACTTTGTTCGGAACGCCGGCATTGAGGAGCGATTGCGCGCCGATGATACTGCGCGTGCGCCCGGCACAATTCACGACGATGAGCGTGTCGGGCGATGGCGCAACGTCGTGCACGCGCAACACAAGCTCGGCGCCCGGCACGTTGATGCTGCCTGGAATCGAAATGCGCGTGTATTCGTCGAACGGCCGGCTGTCGAGTACGACCAGATTGGCGCCGTTTTGCTTCAGCCGATTCAATTCTTCGGCGTCGATGTTGGGCGTGCCGTTCATGTGCTCGATGAATTCACCGAACGCCTTGCTCGGCACGTGCATGCCGGAGAACAGCTCAAAGCCGGCTTCGGCCCAAGCAGAAACACCGCCTTCCAGATACGAAATATCGCTGTAGCCGGCGCGCCATAGAATGTCAGCGGCGCGTTGCACGAGTCCGTCATCATCGTCGCACAGCACGATACGCGTCGTGTGCCGCGGCACCAGCTGAGCGAACCGCAGCTCCAGCCGGCTCAGCGGCACCGAGCGCGCCCACAACAGATGATTGCGCGAGAAGATCAGTTCTTCACGTACGTCCACGATCGCAAGCTCTTGCCCGTCGCCGAGCATGGCTTTGAGGGCAAGGGCGGTGACCGGATGGAGAAGATTGCTGTCGCGCATGGATACTTTCCTGGTCATGGCCGAGCTCGACCCGACCATCCCGCCTGTGCGCCAAAGTGGCTAGCTAAACAAGATCGCAGGGACAACCCGAGGAAGACAGCCCATTGCGGGTGTCTGCTTCACGTCGCCCGTTGCGTATACATCGGCTGGATTTCGCCGGTCTTCGGATCAAATTTCACGCGGTCGATCTTGTCGAGATTCGTCCCGGTGACGCGAATGAAGCGCGCCATGTCCGGATAGTCGATCGAGTGGATGGCGCCACCCTGATAAATGCCGGCTTGGCCGGGATTGAGACGATATCTCCTGATGGGCTTCAGGTCGGCATGTTTGCCGTCGGCCCTATCGGTTCGCTCGTATTCCGTCATGTCCGTGTACTGCGTCGCCTGGCCGTAGATCGCCCAGGAGTCGCCGTGGTCGTGCGGCGGCGAGACGCGCGCCTTGTCGTTGATGTGAGCGAGAATTTGAAACCCGAGCTCCGGGTCTTCATAGAGGACTTTCAAACCTTGTGGCGCGTCGTCACCGCAGTAGTCGCGGATGAAATCTTCTTCGTGCAAAAGCTTTTCAAGATTGACGCGCACCTGCTCGCGTCCGGCAGGGCCGGGATCGCGAGCGAGGGCAGAGCGGGTGTCGGCGATGAACTGGTCGAGGGTGTAGGCCATGACGTTACTCCCTGGCGAGGATGTCATGGCCTGAGTTTCGCGCAAGACGGCGGGCGGTGCCAGCGGGCGGTTGTTCCTTGTCGTAGCCGGCCTTGACCCATACTCCCGCTCAGGTGAGCAAAGCCGGATTTTTCCTGCGGGATCACCAAGTCACAGCGCTTGCGCGCCAGCCCGATGACGGCAGCCTGCCCGCTATCACATGACCTTTTTCACCCGACCCCACGTTTTGATGGCGGACCAGATGCCACGCTCAAGACGAAAACGGTCGATCGGCGCCGACGATTTGATCGCGCTGATGCGATAGAGCCCGACGCCGGTCCACTGGAAGCCGCATTTCTCCAGCACGCGGCGCGAGGCAGGGTTGGTGACGCGGGCACCGGCGTTAAGCGCAGCGTGATCGAGATCGGTAAAGGCGTAATCGATCACCGCATGCAGCGCTTCCGTGGCGAAACCCTTGCCCCAATAAGACGCGCCGAGCCAGTAGCCGAGTTCGGGGTGATTATCGAGCGTGGTAATGCCGCAAGCGCCTATGATCTCGCGCTGGTGCGTTATCAGAAATACGACCTCGCCGCCGGCGATGTTCGCGCTGGCGATGAAATTCTCGGCGTCCGACAGCGTGTAAGGATGCGGAATGCGCGCGGCGTTTTCGGCAATGCGTTTGTCGTTAGCGAGCAGCGCTACCGTTTTTGCGTCCTCGAGGCGCGGCGCGCGCAAGGTGAGCCGCTTGGTCTCAAGGACGGGAATACTGCCTTCTCGGAAGCTCTCTCTCGGTCGTTCTTCCAGCAAAGTCATGGCACGGGCTCCAGGGTTAAAAAGCAAGAAGGGGAGCCGGCATCCCGTCTCCCCTTCTCAGAGCCCATTGAGCCCCGCCGGTTTGACTGAATGCCGGCGGACTCGATTTGGTTCCACCGTCTATTCGGCCGCTGCCTCCGTCATCGGTACGACAGAAACGAAAGTGCGGCCTTTGGCTTTCGTGGCGAACTGAACTTTTCCGTTAACGAGTGCGAACAGCGTGTGATCCTTGCCCATGCCGACATTGCGACCGGCGTGCCATTTGGTGCCGCGCTGGCGTGCAAGGATATTGCCGGCAAGCACGATCTCGCCCGCATAATTTTTCAGACCAAGACGCCGGCCCGCCGAGTCGCGGCCGTTGCGCGAAGATCCGCCTGCTTTCTTATGAGCCATCGCTCTTCTCTCTCGAATTCTCTGACTGTGTACACCAATTCCGTGAAGGAATCATCTCACTTCTTTTAACTTTTTGCGGCCCGCTTTTTTGTGGCCCGCGCGGCCGCCGCTTCGGCCTTTCCCCCAGTCGCTTCGACCTCGGCTCCCTCACCTTCGGCCTTCGGTTTCGGTTCCTTCTTCGGTCTCGGCTTTGCCTCTTTCGAGGGCTTGGCGCCACCGGTGAGGATCTCGGTTATACGGATCACCGAATATTCGTGGCGGTACCCGCGCTTGCGCCGCGAGTTCTTGCGGCGCCGTTTCTTAAAGGCGATTACCTTGTCGCCACGCGTGTGCTGGAGCACTTCGCCGGCGACCGTGGCGCCCGCCACCGTCGGCGTGCCGATCTCCGGCGTCTCACCCCCGACGACCAGCACTTCTCCAAATTCAATGATCTCACCGGGCTCACTGTTCACCCGATCGATCCGGATTACGTCTTCGGCGGCAACGCGGTATTGCTTGCCGCCTGTTTTGATGACTGCGAACATCGTTTTTTCCTTGTGTCCGTTTCCGGCACTCAGGGCTCCCCGGGCCGGCTTCTTACAGTCTGTTTCTGCTTATTTCTCAGGAGCTTAATTGCTCCTCAAAAAGCGTCGCGGACCCGAGGGCCCGCGCGCGCGATGCTTATGGCGGGGAAAGCCGGCTCCTGTCAAGAAAGCGAGAGGCCAACCGGATGGGAGCTTTAATCGGTTTTTGCAGGCGCCGTCGGGGCATGCGCCGCAGAGTTCCATGGCATGGCTTCGTTGTCGCCCATCTGAGCGAGGCGATAACCGACACCAAGTTCGGTGATAAGAATCCGCGGTGAATCCGGCTTCGGTTCAATTTTCTGCCGCAGCTTGCGCATGAAAATGCGCAAATAGTGGGTATCGTTGACGTGGACCGATCCCCAGACCTCCTTGAGCAGATGTTGGTGCGTGACGACGTTGCCGGCGTGCTGCGCCAGTACCTGCAGCAGCCGGTATTCCTTCGGCGTCAGAGTCAATCGCTGCTCATTGAGAAAAACAGCGCGCGCGGACAAGTCGATGGTCAGTGGGCCGACCTTCACCGTTGGTTCGCCGGTTGCTGCGCGCATCTGCCGGCGCAACGCAACACGCACGCGCGCCAGCAGCTCCGCCATACCAAAGGGCTTGACGATGTAATCGTCGGCGCCGAGCTCGAGCAGGTGCACCTTTTGAGCCTCGCTGGAGCGCACCGACAGCACGATCACGGGAACGGCCGACCAGGAACGGATGCGCTCCACGACTTCTGCGCCATCCATGTCGGGCAGGCCAAGGTCGACGATGACGAGATCGATCGGCTGCAGCGTCGCCATGCGAATTGCTTCGGCGCCGGTGCCGCACTCATGTACGGAAAATCCGTTCAGCTCAAATCCGGTGCGCAGAAAGCGACGGATCTGAACCTCGTCATCGACGATAAGGACGATGGGGGATGGATTACTCATCTGCGTCGCTCTCCATCTGCGACACGGCCGCCAATGTGATGGGCAGCGTGATCGATATGGTGGTACCTAAACCCGGACCCGCGCTTTCGGCGGTTATCTTCCCGCCGTTTGCTTCAATAAAGGCGTAGGCAATCCAGAGACCGAGGCCCGAGCCGCTCGTCATTAATGCGTGGCGCTCGCCGCGCGCGAAGCGGTCCCACATCTTCGCCTTCTCAGCGGCGGTCAGGCCGGCGCCTTCGTCGCTGACACTCAGGATCATTTGGCGATCGCGGGCGCGCGCGGCAATTTTCACCTGTGAATCCGGCGGCGAGTACCTTGCAGCATTGTCGAATATCTGCACCAGCGCTTGCTGCACCAGCACCGGGTCGACATGCACCAATGGCAAGTCGCGCGGAATATCCAACGCGATGCGGCGAGCCCCAAAGCGGCGGCGGCAACGCTCGATAGCCGAGTGGATAATATCGGCGGGATCCGCCCATTCCGAATGCGGGTTAATTCCGTTACTGCTGATGCGGGAGGCGTCAAGCAAGTTCTGGATGTCGTTGTTGAGCCGCTCGGCTTCGTCGCGCACGTCGTGGACCAGAGCCTTGAGCTTGCTCTCGCCCTCAAGTACCGGCGCGGAACTCAGCACCGTCGCCGCGCCGAGGATGGAAGCAAGGGGCGTGCGCAACTCGTGCGATACCGAACCGATCAGCGCGTCGCGCAACTCTTCGGTCTGCGAGCGCATGCGCGCCTCGCTGATGGCGTGCGCGACGCCTAACCGATCGAGCGTCGCCGTGGCATCGGCGAGCACCGCGTCGACACGTGCACGCAACGCATTGGAATTTTCCTGGCTCTCGCGACCGAGATTGATCGCGATCACGCCGAACTCGGGTGTCTTGGGCGAGACCGCCCGCACAAGCCAAATTTCACCGTCGTCGTGCCTCACAGTGACGCCGCTCGCCGGCTGACTCTGTGCCGCTGCAATTTCTGCGGCTTTTGTTAACACCATTTCGGGCACAAGCGGAGCGGCGCGGCGCCCACCCGCGGCAGTATCGCGGCCGCCTGCCAGCAGAACAACTTTGCGCTGCGTGACGTTAGCGAGATGATCCTCGATCGCGGCATGAATATCCGAAACGTCGAACGCGACGGCTAGGCGTCGTGAAAACGCGTATAGATCGCGCATGTCAATTTCACGCTGACGCGAAAGCTCTGCCTGACGCTTAAGCCGCATGGCAAGCTGGCTCACCACGATCGCCACGAAAGTAAACAGCGTGAGGTTGATGATCTCGTGCGGATCCTTGATGCGCATGCTGTAAAGCGGCGGGAAAAAGAAAAACGCCGACGCAAGCACACCTGAAACGGATGCTACGAGCGCGGGGATGATTCCCCATTGAGCGGCCGCGATAACAACCGGAATAATGAAGACGACAGAACCGTGCGTGATGCCGGGCTGCCAAACCAGGTAGTAGACGCCGGCCGTCGTGATCGCGACCAGCACCAAGGTGTAGGCGATGTTGCGTAACTCGGTACGGAGGCCGTTGAAGTGCATTGAACCTGCCAAAATGGCGCGGGGCCGGAGAGTTGGCGCCAGTAGAATACGACGCCGGACCCTTGTCTGTCTCGGGCTGCTTGGCTACATAGCGCCGAGCATTAATGTCGATTTTAGGCCCTTTTAGCGTCCGGAGAGGTGGCAGAGTGGTCGATTGCACCGCACTCGAAATGCGGCATACGGGCAACCGTATCGGGGGTTCGAATCCCTCCCTCTCCGCCA
>DASTSG010000049.1:0-216152 GCA_035760805.1 Pseudolabrys sp. | reverse complement strand
AGGCGAACAAGTTCCGCCTGGCGTCGCGTGGCGGTTTTCTGGAAGATTTGATGGAGATGCGTGCGCACGGTGCTGTGAGAAACACCAAGACGTTTTGCTGCGGCGGTAAGGCCATCGCCTTTCATCAGTTCGTGCGTCAAGGCAGCCTGCGCAGGCGTCAGCCCGAAGTGGCTCGCGAACCGCGCCACCGGCGGTTTTGTCCGGCGCTCCCGATCTTCAATGAAAATGATTGCACCGCGTGCATCGCACGTTAAATCCGAGACTTCTGCTTTGAGCGGCAGGGCGCTGACGAGCACTGCCGGACGTTCGTCGCGTGAAATGGCGACAGAACTTTTGATTCTGCTCTGAATCGCGCTTTTGATCATCCGGTCCAAGGCAATCGCCTCACACGTTTGCTGCGCTGTCAGTCTTTGCCGGTCGAGCCGCAATCCGCCGCCGGCCATGATTGCCTCAGCCGCTCTGTTCGCGAACAGCACCGAGGCTTTGGCGTCGACCAGAATGACGCCTTGCTCGAGTTGATACAGCGCCTCGCACGCAAGCACCTGCGCAAGACGTAAGCCGCCGATCCACTGATTGATGCGAAGGGCGCCGCGCACATGAGGTGTCAACATTTTGAGCAATTTCAGATGCTTCGATTCCCAAGCACCGAAGCGCTCCGGACGCCAGATGACGAGATTGATCGTTGGGTCTGCGTGCTGCAACGACAAAGAGCAGAGCGTTTCCTCTCCCTCTTGGGGCCGGAGGAAGTCGTTGTAGAACTCAGACTTGCGGAGCTCATCCGTCGGCATAATCATCCGGTTCGTCACGACTCCCTGGATCGAATCCCGCACGATGCGCTGCCAGAGCACGTTACGGGCGGCGTAATATTCAGCGTAACTTCGCGTATATGCAGGATCGGTTCCGTAGGAGATGAGCCGGCCGTTCGTCAGCGCATGGCTATCGATCGAGAGATGTGCCGCCGAGCTATCAAAAAAATGCGTGAGGCTTTCGAGTGCGTGGGGCCAATGGTCAGGATCAAGTGCCGCATCATAGACTTTGTCGATGAGTCCGGAGATGTCTTCGCATTGGCGCATCAGGCATTCTCCCGCCGCACTTTGTGTCGGGCGTCCGGCACCGCATTGGTATGCTGCACCGAGTCTATCGCTCTCGATGTGAAGGCGGTCACATTACTTCGCTCAACCGTCGGACAGCGGTGATGTCCGCCAACCGCAAGAGCAGCCACAATAATACCATCCGCCGCTTTTGGAAATACCAAAAGCAGTCCAATACCTCTCCGGGCTTATACCTTTAAAAACTGCTCAAGCTGCTTGCGGGTCGGTAGGGCTTCGAAGACGCCCAGCCGGCGGGTTGCCAGGGCGCCGCAAGCGGCAGCGCGCCGCAGGCAGTCGCTGAAGGGGCGATCCTCGCAAAGCCCAACCGCGAGCCCGGCGGTGAAAGCATCACCGGCACCCATGGTGTCGACCACGTCGACTGCAAAAGACGGCTGGAATTCGGCCCGGCCATTTGCACTGCACGCAAATGCCCCTTCGGGGCCGAGTGTAATGACGACACTTTGCAGACCGCGATCGAACAAGGCGGCGGCAAGTTTCATCCAGCGATCGTCTGCAGCCGTGCCGTCTACACCAAATGCATGAGCAAGCTGTGCCGCTTCAACGCGATTGAGCACGAGGATCGAGGTGTGTGCGAGGATGCGAGCATCAATCGCGCGATATGGCGAAGGATTGAGCAAAGTCGGCACACCAGCGCTTCGCGCCACCAAGAAAGCTTCGGCAATTGGTTCATCATTGATCTCGAATTGCGCGAGTACCAGCTGCGCGCCGCGGATTGCGCCGGACGCCTCGCGAACATGGGTCGCCGATAGCAGCAGGTTGGCACCCGGATGGACCGCGAGGCAGTTCTCGCCGTTCTGATCGATAAAGCCGATGCCGCTGCCGGTCGTCGCGTCGCAGCCGCGCAGCATCCCGACGGGCAGATCCGCGCGTGAAAGCGCGGGTTTAGCCAATGTTCCAAACAGGTCGGTGCCGACCGCAAGCAGACCATCGACCGACGCACCGAGCCGTCGCGCGCCGACCATGAGATTGAAGCCCTTGCCGCCCGCTTCAAGGGTGAAAGCCTCGGCCCGCAGCGACTCACCGGCGAGTGGTAAACGCGCGACCTTCGCCGAACATGCTGCGACGAAGCTCCCCAGGACAAAAACGCTTGCTTCGCTATTATGGCTTGCCATAGTCAATGCCCGCGACGCGTCTGTTACTCGTTGCACAAGCGAGGCGTGAGACAGAAGAGACGATTATGGACGTTAAAGCTTCCGTAAAGCGTCGTCCCTCGCTTTTTGACTCGCTCCACTTGCGGGACGATACCGCAGAGCCGCTCTATCAACAGCTCGAGCAGCAGCTGAAAACGTTGATCGAGAACGGCTCGATCGCGCCGGGAACGACGCTTCCAGCCGAGCGCCAGCTCGCCGAGAAGCTTGGCGTCAGCCGCGTCACGGTGCAACGCAGCTACGATGGCTTGAGGCAGCGGAAGCTGCTCAGCGCGCATGGCCGTCTTGGCTCCATCGTGCAGGAGAGTCCGCATTATCTGCGCCCGGGCATGGATCGGCTTAAGGGCTTCACTGAAGAGATGCGCGAACTTGGCCGCGTGCCGTCATCCAAGATCCTTCAGCAGAAGGTCGTCAAGGATCGGTTGATCGCTTCGATATTTGGCCTGCCGTCGACCACCAGAATTCTCAAGCTCGAGCGCGTGCGATTCGGCGACGGCATTCCGCTGTCGCACGAAACCGCCTGGTACAATATTGCGGCTGCCCCTGGTCTCCTTGAAGGCGATCTCTCGCAGTCTGTCTATGCTCGGCTTGCTGAATGCGGAACGCCGCTCGTGTATTGCCAGCAGGCGATCGAGGCGGTGTCGCCCTCACCGCAGGAGTGCAAGATTTTCGGCTTTACCGAAACGGTGCCATGCCTGCTCATCAAGCGACGAAGCTTCGGCCGGGGCGAACAGGTGCTTGAATATGTAGAAGGTCTCTTCCGCGGCGACCTCTATACATACCGCCTCAAGCTGAAGGTGTGAGGCCGCGGTTATACGTGGTTTTCGCGTTGCGTCAGCTGCGGGCGAACCTTTGCTCTCCTGAAATATCGTTCCACGCCAACGTGTTAAATGGGTTGCCGGCAAGCAAAATGGCGGCTTTCGTGCCTTGCCTCTGCGGCCGCCTTCCTTTATCCGGGTGTGGACCTGGCCGGCTTGCCGGCGGAAGTGTCCGGGGATCGGCGCAGGGAAGCAATCCGCATGGCAAATGTTGTTGTAGTCGGGGCCCAGTGGGGCGACGAGGGCAAAGGCAAGATCGTCGATTGGTTGTCGGAACAGGCCGACGTTGTCGTCCGCTTTCAGGGCGGCCATAACGCAGGCCACACGCTCGTTATCGACGGCGTAACGTACAAGCTTTCGCTGCTTCCGTCGGGCGTCGTGCGCGATGGCAAGCTTTCCGTCATCGGCAACGGCGTGGTGGTCGATCCCCATGCACTGGTCAATGAAATTGCCCAGCTCAAGAAACAGGGAATCGTGATCACGCCCGACAATCTCCGCATTGCGGAGAATGCGACATTGATCCTGCCGCTGCACCAGGAACTCGACGCATTTCGCGAGACGATGAACTCGACGACACGTATCGGGACAACGAAGCGCGGGATCGGCCCAGCTTACGAAGACAAGGTCGGACGCCGCGCCATCCGGTTCATGGATCTTGCCGATCTGCCGGCGCTTGCACCCAAGATCGAGCGGCTACTCGCGCACCACAATGCGCTGCGCCGCGGTCTGGGCATGAATGAAGTCGATCCGAAAACGCTGTACGAGGATCTGGCGACGCTCGCGCCACAAGTCTTGCCGTTCATGGATTCCGTGTGGTCGCTTCTTGATGCGAAGCGGCGGGAGGGCAAGCGCATCCTGTTTGAGGGTGCCCAGGGCGCGCTGCTCGATATCGATCACGGTACTTATCCGTTCGTGACTTCATCGAATACGGTAGCGGCGCAAGCCGCCACCGGCTCCGGCATCGGTCCCAACGCGATCGGTTACGTGCTCGGTATCTGCAAGGCTTATACGACCCGCGTCGGGGAGGGTCCGTTTCCTTCCGAGCAGGCGAACGAAATCGGCAAGGCTATCGGCGAAAGGGGACGTGAGTTCGGAACGGTCACGGGGCGCGCGCGGCGCTGCGGCTGGTTCGACGCCGTCCTGGTGCGGCAAACAGTGCGTACCTGCGGGATTGACGGCCTTGCGCTCACCAAACTCGATATCCTTGATGGGCTCGATGAAATAAAGGTATGCGTGGCCTATCGGCTCGACGGGCGCGAGATCGACTATCTGCCTGCCGGCGAACGCGCGCAGGCATTGGTCGAACCTGTTTACGAGACGATCGAAGGATGGAAGGAACGCACGGCGCAAGCTCGCTCTTGGGCTGAGTTGCCCGCGCAGGCCATCAAATATGTGCGGCGAATCGAGGAACTGGTCGGCTGTCCGGTTGCGCTGCTATCCACAAGCCCGGAGCGCGAAGACACGATTTTGATGAAGAACCCCTTCGAATGACCACAGAAAAATGACAAGAAGCGGTTTAATGCTGACGACCGATGGCTGATTACTATCCTCTCATCGCCCGCGCGGTAGGTGGCCTCGAAAATAATACCGTCGAGAGCCGCGCAACGTTGTATGATCGCGCGCGCTCCGCGCTGGTCGCGCAATTGCGCGCGTCCGATCCGCCGCTGGATGAATCCGAAATCACGCGCGAGCGTCTGGCTCTCGAAGACGCAGTGCGGCGAGTAGAATCGGAAGCAATCCACGCCAACCGCACGGCCGAGTCACAGCCGGCCGACGATCAGCCGAATTCGGGCGAAACTCAGCCGCAGCAGGATCGCAATCAGCAGGCTTCGCTGCGCGATCAGGGCCTGCGTAATTTCCGCGAAGTGATGGCGCAAGCCGACGATCTCGGTGGCGCCGCGGCGCAAGCCAACAAGTCGGCGCGTGACGCTCTCGATGCAGCGCCGGCTGAAAAGCCGCAAGAGGAGCTGGCACCTGATCCTGCTGCGCGGCAGCCGTCAAAACCGGCTGCGAAGTCATCGCCACGCGTCCCTTCGCCTTCGGAGCCGGAAGTCGGTCCACCGCCGGCATTTGTTGCGCCGGTACCGGATGATGTCGTCATTACACCCGGCGAATTGGCCGATGCCGAAGCGCCGAAGAAAAAGCAGACGTCTTCGCGTTCCGTACCACCACCACCGCCGCCGCCGCCACGCGAAGGGGAAGAACCGGACGCACGCACTACGCGGGGGTGGTCTTATCGCCGGCCTGCGCTCGTCGCTCTCGTGGTGTTGGTCGCAGCCGTAGCAGGCGGAGTCGGGTATTGGCAGCGCAACAACGTCAAATCCTGGTTCGGCTCATCAAACAGCAAGCCGACCGCCGTCTCCAAAAGCCAGCAGCAACCTGCCACGCCGCAGCCCCAGCCAGAGCCAAAGACCCAGCCGAAGATCACGGATCGCGTCGGTCCGAGCAGCGAAACTCCGGCACCTGCCAAACCGGCTACCGCACCGGCCGCCGCCGTCGCGCAGAAAGTCGTGCTTTGCGATGAGGACCCGAACAATCCGCAGGGTAAATGCTATGTGGGCTCGGCGGTTTGGCGCACGGAAACCGTTTCGCCCGGAACCGGCCTTGCCCCGGAGCTTAGTGTCCGCGCAGATGTCGAAGTACCCGAACGTCACATGCGGATGACCTGGTCGCTGCGGCGTAACACCGACAAGGCATTGCCGGCCAGCCACACGATCGAGATCATGTTCACGCTTCCGGCGAATTTCTCCGAAGGGGGCATTGCCAACGTTCCGGGTGTCTTGATGAAGACCGCCGAAAAGGCGCGCGGCGTGCCGCTCGCCGGTCTTTCTGTAAAAGTGACCAACGGATATTTCCTGATCGGACTCTCCGCCGTCGACATCGACGTGCAGCGCAACGTGCAATTCCTGAAAGAGCGCGACTGGTTTGATATTCCGATTGTCTACAACAGCGGCAAGCGCGCCATTCTTGCGATGGAAAAAGGCCCCGCTGGTGTCCGTGCGTTCCAGGAAGCCTTCAAGGCCTGGGGCGAATAGCCGCCCGAATGCTCGAATGCCGCCGCTTTCGCGGCGGCATTCGCCAGGTCTCGTATCCTGCGGAGGACGTCAGATACCCTTCAGATACTCGACCAGGTCTCTTTTGTCCGCTTCGGTGAGGTTCAGCTTGAAGCGATCGTTGTAGTGATTGACGACATCCATCAGCGTTGCAAAGCGTCCATCGTGATAGAAGCCGCCTTTCTGATGCGCCCACAATCCCGCGAGTGGAGCGGTGCGATACATGTGCGTCGGCGAGCGGTCAGCCTGGAAGGAGTCGACTCCCATTTCTTCCGGCGTATGCAGGTTATGTCCCGGCTCGGTGAAGAGCGGCGGAACGTGGCAGGTCGCGCACTTGGCGGCACCGTCAAACAGCGCCTCGCCGCGTTTGAATGCGGCTTTGTTGTATGAGCCTGCGGGCGCCTTCGGTGTAGGAATTGCAAGCTCATAGAACTGCAACGCTGCAAGCTTGCTGGTCAGCCTGTCCGGCTTGCCGCGCGCGTTCCACTCGCCGCTTTTGGCGGAAACCGGATACTGCTCCTTGTTGCCAAGACGGGCGTCGAAAAACGTCCCTGAACCGTGCATCTCGGTCGCGCCGACATAGGCATTCCAGTATGGCACCGAGCCGAAGCCGGTCCACGTGTGAAGATTGATACCGGCGAGGCCCAAAGCCGGCGGAATGAGTGTACAGGCTCGTTTTCCATCGGGCCTGAAGGCCTTGCCGTCCTTGTCCAATTCCGCGTCGTAGCAGCCCGGACCCCAGCTCGCGAGCACCTTCTTCACCGTCGCGACGTCGACGCCGAGCAGATCGGTGAACGGTGTCAGGTTCGGCGCCAGCGATACGATGGCGCCGACGTTCAGGTCGCGATTGGCCCAGCCGTCCAGCCGATGGCCGATACCGGGTGCGAACGAATTATCCACGGTCGAATGGCACAACGCGCATTGAATGCCCATCGATCTGATGCTGCCATTCTTGTTCGTGAAGGCGGTCACGCCGACAACCGCGTTCAGTTTGAGCAATGCAATCGTTGTGGCCGGGTCGTCGAGATCGACTTTGCCCGCGGCGAGTTGCTTCTTGAGTGAAGCCGGCAGGGCGTCGGAATCCACTTTAAGCCCTACGGCAAGTGCAGTTTTCGGTGATACGCCGCGACCGACGCCGCCGTTCTTCGCGCCGGCGATGGCCTTGTGAAGCTGGAGCGTATCGCCCCAGAAGTGTTCGCTGCCGAACGTGTCATAACGGAAGATCTTTTTACCTTCCTCCATCATATGTTGCGCATTGCGCTCGATCGTGGCGTCGAAGCTTCTAGGGGGTGCTCTTTTTTTGGGTGCAGCCGTCGAGGAAATTACTGCCGCAGACAGTATGGCGATACCCACGGCAGCGACGCTAAGGCTTTTACGCTGCATCAGACCCTCCTCTGCTCAATGCAAAATGAAATAAAACGATTTGAGCGCTCGCTGCTGAACAGCAGCGCTCTGCGCGATCACGGTGAGTATTGGATGAGGCCTTGGCTCGCAGGTTCCGGCAGCACGGTATGATCTCACCGTGCATCGAAAATAATTGCGGCGCCGCCGCTCGCTACATTTCTAGAATGGTAAAGCGATAGC
The DNA here is from genome assembly GCA_035760805.1 of Pseudolabrys sp. Taxonomy (GTDB): domain Bacteria; phylum Pseudomonadota; class Alphaproteobacteria; order Rhizobiales; family Xanthobacteraceae; genus Pseudolabrys. The sequence continues at coordinate 208,437 of DASTSG010000049.1, read as the reverse complement.
GCTCGTGAATTGACGTTCGAATCTTGCTTGCCCATCTAACATAGGGCGGCGCGAACCAATTACGGCACGTTGCCCACGTTGGGCGAAGCAATATGTGTCTGCACATGCGAAAAACCGGGCGTCCAAGGTCAATGCGGTGACCTCAAACGAGTCCATTCACGACTTCTACGGCGAATGAAGGTAGCCTCTTGAATAAGCTGTCAACCGCTCACCGCACGCGAACGCCGCGACCGAAATCGTTGCGTGCAACGTCGCCGGGCAGCGATGCGCCGTTATTATTTTGATCTCTTGAGCTCGGCTACCGCCGAGCGCACGACCGCAACCAAGGCATGTGTCGTATAGGGCTTCGCGAGCCAGCCGAGCGGCGCAGCCGGTTCGGCGCGCGCGCGCACATAGGGATCATGGTGCGCGGTCGCGAAGACAGAGCGGATTCCGTAATTGCGAAATAACTCGATTGCCGCATCAACTCCATCGCGGCTTCCGATCAGACGAATATCCATGAGAACAAGACTCGGCCGCAAATTCTTCGCAAGCCGCACAGCTTCATCGGCGGAGCTGGCGATACCCACAACGTCGATGCCGGATTCCGTGAGCACGGCCTCGGCATCCGATGCTGCGAGGTAATCGTCTTCGACGATCAAGACGCGAATATCCTTTGGGAGGTCTTGCGCCGTCATTCGGTCATCGGAGGCGAAGGCAGCAAGTGGAAATCCGAATTTACGAGTTGGTTGAAAGGTGACGTTCAATCCCACCGGCAAAATCCCTCACTCACAGTCCTTTTTCAGCAAATTGGACGGTGCAACGCGCGCCATTGCACCTTTCAACCTTCAACGTCCCACCGAGTTGTCGTGCCAGCCCAAAAACAAGCCCGAGGCCGGAAGAACGCTTGCGGACATGATCGAGCACGAAGCCCGGGCCATCATCTTCGACCGTGAGATGATACGATTCGTCCGGGCTCGTTAAGCTCACGCGGATGGTCCCTTTGCCGCGGCCGTTCAAGCCGTGCTTGGCGGCATTGACGATCAATTCGTGGATAATGAGGGCCAGCGGCATCGCCGTGTCGTTCGAGAGCATGTCTTCGGTGCACGCGACGATCTTTAAGTCGACGGCGCGGCTCAACATGCTTCTGGCGCTGTCACACACCGCCTCGAGGAAATGCCTCGCATCGTAGCCCATCGACGCGCCGGCCCGATAAAGCACCTGTTGCGCCGCGGCCATTGCACCAATGCGATCGGTCGCGTTCGCCAGCACCGCGCGCGCACCGGCGTCTTCGGCCTCCCGCTGCGCAGTACGCAGCAGCGAGTGCAGCATCTGCATGTTGTTTTTGACGCGATGATTGAGTTCGTCGAGCAGCACGCGCTGGCTTGTTTCGGATTGCTTACGCTCGCTGATATCGACCAGCATATTCACGGCGCCGACGATCTCGCCGTCGGAATTGCGCAGCGGCGTGGGGTACGGAATAAACGGGACTCTGGTTCCATCCGGCCGTTCCGCTATGGCCTCGATCCCGCGGACGGGACGGCCCTCCTTCAAAGCAATCGCCATCGGGCATTGATCATGCCGCAAGAAACTTCCGTCCGTGTTGTAGAGCTTCCAGGTGATACACCACCGATCGCTGCCGATAACCGGGCGACGGCCTGACAATTCGATCGCAGCATGGTTGTAAAATGTGATGCGCCCTTTTGCGTCGGTCGTGTAAACCGCGGCCGGCAGCGCCTCAATCAACTCACGGAAGCGGTGCTCGCTGTCGCGCAATTTCTCATCAGCGCGCCGCCGGTCGGTGATGTCCTGCATCACACGAATTCCGTAGAGGAATTGTCCCTCTGCGTCGCGGATGGTTGATGACGTTATCGCGACCCAGACAATCCGGCCATCCTTGCGGATCAGCCGCTTCTCGATTGTTTTCGGTTGTCCGGGGGCGTCGACCTGCTGGCGGAAGCGCTCGATGTCCGGCTCGCGGTCCTCGGGATGCGTGACGTCAAAGACCGACAATTTCAGCAGTTCCTCGCGCGAATAGCCCGTGATCTTGCACGCCGCTTCGTTGACGTGCAGTAGTCTGCCGTTTTCGTCGACCTCGGAAATTGCAACACCGGCGTTCTCATAGGTGGCAATCAAACGCCGCCTGCTTTCAGCCAACGCCTGAGCCGTCTCTTTTGCAGCCGTTACGTCCTTGAACACGCGGACCGAATAGAGGAAGCGGCCTTGCGCGTTGCGCACCGCCGACCCCACCATATCGATCCAAACGACCTTGCCGTCTGGTCGGATATAGCGACTGTGCGCGGTGTAGCGGTCGAGATCTCCGGCGACCATGCGTTCGTGCTGATCTCGATCGTATTTCGCGTCTGTCGCGGTCATCATCTCATAAGGCGAGGACCCGACTAATTTTTCCCGCGGCAGCCCCAGAATTTCGCAGGCCGCCTTGTTAGCGCGCAGATGCCGGCCTGCGGCGTCGACTTCGGTGATGCCGATGTCGGCATGCTCGTAGGTCGCGGCGAACCGCTGATGTTGCTCGGCGAGCTCTTCGTTGGCCTTTTTCCACGAGGTCACGTCGAGCGTGATGCAGCGGGTGTTGACGAATTTGCCGTCGCGGAATTGCGCACTCGAGCTGATCAGAACGTCGCGGATGCTCCCATCTTTGGCGCGCATACGGGCCGGATATTTGTCGACTTGCTCTCGGTCGGAAAGACGGCCGAGAATGTCGTTGACCTCCGACTCGTCGACATGAAATTCCTTGATATTGCGCCCGATGTATTCCGACGCCTCATATCCGAGCAGATCAAGCTCCGATCTGTTTGCCCGCAGAATTGTCCCATCGGGGTCAACCAGATGCATTCCGACGGCGGCATTATCGAAAAAGTCTTCCAGGTCTTTTTGATGTTGTTGAAGCGCAGCCTGCGCTTCGTGCGTGGCCGTCGTGTCATGAAAACAGCTGATTGCCCCTAGAATTTCGCCGACGTCGTTTTTGAACGGGTCGATATGTACCGTCACCCAAACGCGCGATCCGTCGGGGCGCTCGACAATTTCTTCGACACCGTGGATGGGCTCGCCGGTGCGCAGCACCGTTGCCATCGGTGTCTCCTCGCGTGCAATCAGGCGGCCATTCAAATAAAGCTTGTGCGATCCGCAAAACATCTCGGCGTCGTCACCGACGCGCGGAGCGCGCCCCCATAGCTTGGCAGCTTGTCGGTTGAACCAAAGGACGCGGCCCTTCCCGTCGCAGGCGTAGATCGCGACCGGGAGCATGTCGATGAATTCGGGAGGAGTCTTGAAGACTGCAGCATTGTTATCGCGCCGCACGTTAATCGTGGAGGAGAGGGCGACGGCGCTTATTTCATTGAGGCTCATGATCAGCTGTTCAACCCCGCCTGTGTCGGACTCCAGACACTATTCCTGACCGTGCGCCCGTGTGGGCGCCGGTTCAAGCAGGAAAAGTCTGAAAATTCCAATGAAATGAGGCTCTTCCGCAAGGCAACTTTCCCCTCGACCCGCAAAACGCATCACTTCGATTTCCGTTCCTGCCATACGTAAAAAAAGCGCAGAAACGGACAGGGTGAAGAGCTCAAACGCTGCCGCGCCTATCACGCTCAGGCGCGATATTCGGTGCACCATCAGGTGCGACTTTGCCATCAGTAAATTATTTGCGACCAACTCCAGGCGCCTATGGAGCAATACAGCGCCGCTCATTAGCCTGCTCGCCTTCCCGGCAGGGAGTGTCGGGGAACGGGAGGGGATGATGATCCAATTCACTGTCAATGGAAAAGCTGCGTCGACCGATGCGCCGCCTGCAACGCCGCTATTGTGGGTGATTCGCGAGGGGCTGAAGTTAAGCGGAACGAAGTACGGCTGCGGCGTCGGCCTGTGCGGCGCCTGCATGGTTCATATCGACGGCAAGCGCGCCTTCTCATGCCAAACGCAAGTAGGCGAGGTTTCCGGCAAATCGGTCACAACGATCGAAGGCCTGTCGGACGATTCATCGCATCCGGTTCAAAAGGCCTGGCTTGCGGAAAAAGTACCGCAATGCGGTTACTGCCAATCGGGCCAGATCATGAGTGCTGCCGATCTCTTGAAGCGCAACCCCCATCCCACGCGCGACGAAATCGTTGAACACATGAGCGCGCACATCTGCCGTTGCGGCACCTATGCACGCATCCTCAGCGCGATCGAACGCGCCTCGCGGGAGGGCTGAGCCATGAACCAGATATTTTCGCCCTCGCAATTTGAATTTTCTCGCCGCCGCTTCATGATCGGTGCGGCTGGATTGAGTTTTGCGTTTGCGTTCGGCCGCTCGGCCGATGCCGCGACGCCAGCCGGCGCAACCGGCGGCAAAGCGCTGTCTCCATGGGCCAGCATCGAGCCGGACGGCACCATCTTCATCATGTCGCCTGCGACCGAAATGGGGCAGGGGTCAATGACCTCGCTGCCTCTGATCGTGGCCGAAGAATTGGACGCCGACTGGAGCAAGGTGCGTACCGTACCGGCACCGGTTATGGAAAAAATTTACGGCAATCCCGGTTTCGGCGGTTTGATGTACACCGCGGGCAGCAATGCCGTGCGCTCATATTATAAAGAGCTGCGCTTGTTTGGCGCGCAGGTGCGGCGTGTGCTGCTCGATAACGCGGCAAAGCACTGGAATGTCGCGGTTGAGGAATTAACGACCGAGCCGAGCGTTGTCATTCACGCGAAGTCGGGCCGCAAGATGACCTACGGCGAAATCGCCGCTTTTGCCGAGGCCCCTGCGAAAGCGCCGGATATCAAGCCGGAGCAACTCAAGCAGCCGAAGGACTTCCGGCTCATCGGCAAAGACGTGATGCGTGTCGAGTTGCCGGGCAAAGTAAACGGCACCGCGCAATATTCCATCGACGTGCAGGTGCCCGGCATGATCTACGGCGCGATTGTGCGCAGCCCGGTGGAAGGCGGCACGCCGGACAAATTCGACGAAGCCAAGGTGAAAGCCATACCCGGCGTGATTTCGACGGTGCGCCTGCCTTACGGTGTCGGTGTCCTCGCTGAGACAGCCTGGGCGGTGCTCGCAGGCCGGGAAGCTGTCGAACAATCCATCAGCTGGCATCGCACAGGTAAAGCATGGGGTTTTGACAGCGATAAGGGCATGGAGGCCTTTGCTGCCGACGCCAAAAATCTCAGTGTTCCGGTGACGAATGACTGGTTCAAGCAGGGCGACGCCGAAGGCGAACTCGCAAAGGCGGCTACCGTGCTCGAAGCCGAATACCGCTGCGATTACGCCTATCACGCGCAAATGGAGCCGCTGAACGCGATTGCTTCGGTCTCGCCGGACGGCACGTCCGTTGAAGTGTGGTGCGGCACGCAGAGCCAGACGCTGGGAGTCGAGGCTCCCGCCAAGGCGCTTGGCATTTCGCGCGACAAAGTGAAACTCCATTACACGTTGATGGGCGGAGGCTTCGGCCGGCGCGGCCATCGTGACGAGGAGTTTATCGTCGATGCGGTGCTGCTCTCAAAAGCGGCAAAGCGCCCTGTGAAGATGATGTGGACTCGTGAGGACGATGTGCACAATGGCCGGCTGCGGCCGATCACGGCTCATTATCTGCGCGCCGGCCTCGATCAAGGCGGGAAGATTGTCGCCTGGCATCAACGGCTCGCGGGCGATCGCGTGACGCCGTATCAGGATCCGGTGCGTTACCAGATTGCCAAGCACAAGGATTTTATCCTGATGCTGGGCGTTGAGATGCGCACCTACGATATTCCCCATCAGTATTGCGGTCAGATTTATCGCGATACCGGCGTGAGGACGTCGTCGCTGCGCGGCATCGGATTCACCGCCAACAAATTCGTGGCGGAAGCATTCCTCGACGAGATCGCGTTGAAGCGCGGCATCGACCCGGTAAAGCTGCGGCTCGAACTGCTGAAGCACACGCCGCGCGGCAAGGCGGTGGTCGAGCGGGTCGCACAGATGGCCAACTGGGGCCGCAAGCCCGCCGATGGTCGTGCGCTCGGCTTTGCCTTCATCGATTACTCGGACTCGCTACTCGGCGGCATCGCGGAGATTTCCGTCGATCGCGGGACGGGAGTGATCAAAGTGCATAATTTCTGGTGCACGATCGATTGCGGCACGCCGGTACAGCCGGACAACATCATTGCACAGACGCAGAGCAGCATCGTCTATGGACTCGGCATGGCTTTGACCGAGCGCATCACGGTGAAGGACGGTGCGATCCAGCAGTCGAACTTCTACGACTACCAGGTCATGCGGATGCGCGACATTCCGCAGATGCACATCGAAGTCATCGCGACGAACAACCCGCCGACCGGTGCGGGCCAGATGGGGACGCCGCTTGTCGCCCCCGCCGTCAACAACGCGTTCGCTGCCTTGACAGGCAAGCGGCTGCGGGAAACGCCGATGACACCGGAGCGTGTGAAAAAAGCGCTGGCTTGAGGCGAAGACTTCCGGCGCCGGGAGACCGGCGCCGGGCTTTTATTGGCGCTCAGTTTGGTCCGCCGACGCTGCAGGATTCGCAACGCCCATAACCAAGGTCGATCATGCATTCGCCGGCGGCGCGTTGTACGGCGCAATTGCCGGGAAATTCGCCTCTAAAGTCCATCGAGCGATAAGGCTCGAGGCTCCGATAATAGGCCCGCCGCGCCGCTTCCGCGGAATACGCCGAATGCGCGCGGGCGTGGACGCGGTGATGCTGTACGTGATGTTTGTGCCGCATACCCGGCTCCGAGGCTGAGGCAGGGTTCCAGAACGTCAGCGATGCGGCAATTGCAAGCACGCCGACGCATGAACAACCGATAAGTTTCATGGGCGCCTCCGATGCAACGCTACGCCCTAAAACACCGCAGCCGCGCGATTGTTATCGCACGGCTGCAAATTTATTCGGGCGAGATGCATTTGCCGGTCAGTGCAACGCGGGCGCAGCCTCCGGCGTTTCCATCTGCGCGACTTTGTTCTTGACCGCCTTCTGCACCTTTTCGAACGCGCGCACCTCGATCTGACGTACGCGCTCGCGCGAGACGTCGAACTCGGCCGCCAGGTCTTCAAGCGTCATAGGATCGTCAGCCAGTCGGCGCGCCTCAAAGATGCGCCGCTCGCGATCGTTCAGAACGCTCAAAGCATCCGTCAGTGCCTTGTGGCGGTTGTCGCTTTCCTCGCTCTCGGCAAGGATCCGCTCCTGGTCGGGGCTTTCATCGACCAGCCAGTCCTGCCATTCGCCGCTGTCGCCTTCTTCGCGGATCGGCGCATTGAGCGACGCATCGCCGCCGAGCCGGCGGTTCATGTCGATGACGTCCTGCTCGGTAACGCCGAGACGCTTGGCAATCAGCTTGACCTGATCGGGCCGCATGTCGCCTTCATCCAGCGCCGAGATTTTGCTCTTGGCCTTGCGCAGATTGAAGAACAGCTTCTTCTGGTTCGCGGTGGTGCCCATCTTCACCAGCGACCACGAGCGCAGGATGTATTCCTGGATCGCCGCCTTGATCCACCACATGGCATAGGTTGCCAGCCGGAAGCCCTTGTCGGGCTCAAAGCGTTTGACCGCCTGCATCAGGCCGACATTGCCTTCCGAAACAACTTCGGAAATCGGCAGGCCGTAGCCGCGATACCCCATCGCGATCTTGGCAACGAGCCGAAGATGGCTGGTCACGAGCCGGTGCGCGGCGTCGCGATCGCCGTGCTCGCGCCAGCGCTTGGCCAGCATATATTCTTCCTGCGGCTCCAGCATCGGGAACCGGCGGATTTCGTCGAGATACCGGCTGAGACCGGATTCGGTCTTGAGTACCGGTAAAGTGGCAGCACGGGCCATTACAGCGCCCTCCATATTGCCCCCGGGTGATCGGCGGGCGTTCGACGCTGCCGCTCCCCGAGCCGGCAGCGCCATTTGTTTTCGCAACTGCAGCATATCTGACCTCTCAGCGGAATTGAAGAGTTCCGCCCGTCACGTCGGCGTGACCTGACGCATACCCCCAAAGAGAAACCAAACCGTTGTCATTCCTGGATTTTCCAGGATGGCGACCGAAGGCTATCACGACCGAACAGGGCCGCTGCGTGCAAGTTCATGTCTTAAACGAGTGAAATCCTCCGGTAGTTCCGCTTGGAACTCCAGGGTCTGGCCGGATTGGGGATGTGCGATGGCCAGTAGATAGGCATGCAGGGCCTGTCTGCCAAGAGCCTCCGCCATGGCGCGAGCGGAGGGAGAGAGCCGATTGGATTTCGTTTTGAAGCCGGCTCCATAAGTGGCATCGCCGATCACCGGGTGTCCGATATGGGCGAGGTGGACGCGGATCTGATGCGTGCGCCCGGTGTCGAGCCGGCACTCGAGCAGGCTTGCGACCGGTTTGCCGTCGCTGCCGGCGTATCGTTCGAGCACCTTCCAATGCGTCACTGCTGTCCTGCCGCCCGCACGCACCGCGCGTTTGTCGCGCGCATATGGATGGCGATCGAGCGGGGCATCGATCGTTCCCCTTGGCTGGGACGGTGCTCCCCAAACCAGCGCGAGATAGCCGCGCTCGAGTCCGCTTTCCGACTTGTTCGCGAATTGCGCGCTGAGTGCGCGATGTGCGGCATCGGTCTTGGCAACAATGAGCAGGCCCGTAGTGTCCTTGTCGAGCCGATGCACGATTCCGGGCCGCTTCACGCCGCCGATGCCGGAAAGGCTCGCACCACAATGGGCAATGAGCGCGTTGACCAGCGTGCCGCTGGCATGCCCGGCAGCGGGATGCACGACGAGACCTGCCGGTTTGTTGATGACGATGATCGCATCGTCTTCATAGACGATATCGAGCGGGATTGATTCTCCGGCGGGTCCGGCCGGCTCGGGCTCCGGCAGCGTCACGATAATCTTGTCGCCGTATTTGACGCGCTGGCCGGGATCGCGGATCGTGCGCCCGCCGATCGCGACCGCGCCACCAAGGATAAGCGCCTTGAGCCGCGAGCGCGACAGGGCGGGAATCCGTGCCGCAAGAACGCGGTCGATGCGGCCGCCGGCTTCATCAGCAGTGATGACCACGGCCTCTTGAGGAGCATTCATGTGAGCCAAACGTCCGGCGAAAAGCCTCTCGATCCTGCTGCGGCGCAGACGATCCAGAACGCGCGCCGGCTGATGCTGATTGCCAGCGTCACGACATTTGTCGCGCTTGCGGCCGTGCTTGGGATTATCGGCTATCGCGTTTCGCAGAGCGGGGGAAGTCCGCCTTCCGCAAATACCGACGCAACCGCTTTCGTCCCGCCTGGCGCCCGGGTGATTTCGACCGCAATCGGTGAGGGGCGGCTTGCGGTGACGGTCGAGGCCGGCGGCGTACAGGAAGTGAGGCTGTTCGATCTGCGTACGCTGCAGCCGGCCGGCCGTATCCGGCTGGCGCCCAAACCCTGACGGCCAGGCCGTCCGCGCTTGCGTGGGTTCAGGATCGAGGCTATCTCCGGGGCCTTAACCGGCAAGCTCCCTTCGTCTAGCGGTCCAGGACGCGGCCCTCTCAAGGCTGAAACAGGGGTTCGATTCCCCTAGGGAGCGCCAATGGTTTGAGCGCAGCCGACGTCAAAGCACCACCGTTGCGGCTTTTGGTGAGCTGCCGGCTGCGATCTGGGTCCAAAATCGGCGTTTGCGGCCAGCCAAAGCGCTGGATGCCGGAACGCCATCGCGAGAACTCCGTTTCCTCAGCACGCGTGCAAAACGTTGGTTGTTTGCCGCACGCATATTGCTGAAGCAGGGAGCAGATGTCCTCCGAAGCTCGTCCCGATTCCGGAGCCCACTCTTCAATCGAAGGGTGGAGTGAACGAAAGCAAATCATCCTGGCGGCGGGCATGGTCACTGCCGCCGTCACGGTGGCCGCTCTTTATTTTGCGAGTGAAGTCCTCATCCCGATTACGTTGGCCGCGCTTCTCACTTTTATTCTTGCGCCGTTTGCCAACCTTCTCAGGCGTATCGGAATTCCCCGCATCCCCGCCATTATTTTTACCGTGCTGATCACGCTTGGAATAATCGTTGGGGTCGGAGCTCTTATCGGTACGCAGGTTGCCGATCTGGCGACGCAGCTTCCGAACTATCGCGGCACCTTGGAAAGCAAAGTTGCCAACCTGCGTGACACGGCACTCGCTCCCATTTCCCGTGCAATCTCCCGTTTCGACACGCAGTCCGAAAAACCGCAAAGTTCGGCAACGGAGAATGACGGCACCCCAGATTCCGATTCCGGACCAAAACCGGTGCCGGTGATCGTCCAACAGCCTCCACTGTCGCCTGTTCAGGTGGGGGAAAAGGTGCTTACCCCAATTCTTCACCCGGCAGCCACAGTGGTGATCATGCTCGTGGTGACCATATTCGCTCTTCTTTACCGCGAAGACATCCGCGATCGTGCGATCCGCGTCTTCGGATCGGGCGACTTGAGCCGTACGACGTCCGCGATGGACGAAGCCGGCCACCGGCTGAGCCGCTATTTCATCACGCAACTGGCGCTCAATTCGGCATTCGGCGTTGTCATCGCGATCGGAACCTATTTCATCGGCCTGCCGCATCCCATGCTTTGGGGCGTTGTTGCCGGTGTTTTACGTTTTGTGCCGTATATCGGCGCGTGGATTGCGGCAGCGCTGCCAACCCTGGTCGCCGCTGCCGTCGAACCCGGCTGGTCGACGGCGCTTTTGACGCTAGGCCTTTTCGTCGTCACCGAATTCCTCGCCGGCCAATTCCTTGAACCTCTGCTCTACGGGCACAGCACTGGACTGTCACCCATTGCCGTCGTCGTGGCCGCAATCTTTTGGACGTGGCTTTGGGGACCAATCGGGCTGATCATTTCGACTCCACTGACACTGTGCGCCGTCGTGCTCGGCCGGCACATTGAACCGCTTTCATTCATTGAAGTGCTGCTGGGGAGTCGTCCGGCTCTGCGCCCATCGGAAAGTTTGTATCAGCGGCTGCTTGCGGGCGATACGGACGAGGCGCAGGAGCAGTTCGAAGAGTTGTCGGAGGAACACGGCATTGTCGACTATTTCGACAATGTCGCCATTGAGGCTCTCCAAATCGCAACGTCTGACTTTCGCGCGCGCAAGCTCTCGCACCCCGATGCTGCGGAGCTTCGCGCCAAGTTCGAGGAGCTCATCGAATTCGCGGAAGAAATCAATGATAAGGAGAACGGCGACCCCGATTCGGTTGGCACGGCGCCCGCGCATGTGAGCAGCATTCAGATTTTGTCGCTCCCGGGCCGTGGTCCCTTCGACGGCCTGGCCGCCGCCACGTTGTCGCATCTGATCGCGCGCGAAGGCATCGATGCGAGCACAAGCATTGAAGAAGCTTCCTCACGTCAGAAGCTGTCTTCCTTGGAAATAAAGGATATTGCGCTCGTGTGCGTGCTCTACCTCGATGTGCGCGGTGTGCCCGCGAATGCGCGTCTATTGATCCGTCGCTTGAGGCAACGAAATCCGGGGGCGAAGATCGTTTTTGGACTCATCCGAAAATCTGCACCGGAGTTTCAGGAGAAGATCGCTAAATTGGGTGCTGACGAGTATGTTTCGTCGTTGAAGGAGATTTTGGACATTGCGAGAGCTCTCGTGAAAAAGACGGCTGAATTATCGGTGCCTGCGAACCTATCTGTTTCGCCGCCCGACTCGGAGAGCAAGAAAGGTATTTTGCCCGAACCCACCGCGGCTTTGTGACCGGTCGCCGGCATCGGCAACCCTGGTGGACGCAGTCAACCGGTGCCCCCGAACTCGTGCAGCGCTTCAATCAGGGCTTGGGGCTCGACACTCACCTCGCCGGTGAACGGGTGGTCGATCGAGACGATCACCAGCAGCACCATGAAGATCAGAAAAGTCAGGAGTCCCGTCATTATCACCTGCGCGCCAAGATTTCGCGTACCGAAGAAAAACGTAAAACCGATCGTCAGGCACGCCCCGAGAAAAAGCGCAGCCCATATCACGCCTGGAACGATGCCGGCGCATAGCACGCCACGTTGACGGCGCGCTTGCGTTACGTGATCGAGTTGATCGAAAATTTCCGCGAGTGTTGCTGCGCCGCGGTTACCGGCGGGCGCAGCGGCGAAGGCTGCGGCATAGAGCTTGTTTAAGGCATCGTTGGCCTGTGGGCTCAATTGGCCGCGCGCCATCGAGGGCCAATCGTTGGCAATCACCGCTTGCACGTAGGCGTTGATGTCCCTGCGGATCGAGGCGCCGCCCTGGACGGTCATGCCATCGGACAGGCGATAGAGTGCGACAATCGCACCAGCCTCGTTGGCAACGGCGATATCGGCGTCGTGATATTTTTCCCAGACGACGATGACGGCAAAGCCGAGCATGACCGCGTAGATCACGCCGATCACCCCGAATTTGAAACCTGCTACCTCGTTGTTGGTCGTCAGCCGCTCAAGGCCGACTGTGCGGCGCACCATGAATGAACAGAGCATGGCGATGCAGGTGGTCGCGCCCACGACGAGTGGGGCGGAGAGCCACAGCGGCCAAGCCGCCAGATTCATCGCAATCGTCATCGCATACCCCCCCTCGCAGTATACTGACATTCGCGAGCGCCGTCCCTGATGGCCGAAGCCGGGTTTTGGGAACGCGGGGCAGGCGGAGGACGTTTGGTGTCACGTCCTTCCGATCGATTTAAGCTGGCTCCGCAAAAAACGTGACGGCCCGATTGCGAACAAAGGAGTAAACCGATGCGTAAGCTCTTTGCCGCCGCTTTCTTTTCAGCCGCTGTTCTCTCGACAACCGCTCAAGCCGGTTCGTGGCATCACGTGCCACCGGCAACGATCCTGCCGGTTGCGGGAGGGTGTGGCATTGGCGTTCATCGCGGTCCCTTCAACGGATGCAACGTCGCTTATCGGCCTTATCACCACGCGTATTATCGCGGCTACGTGCACGGTTATCGCGACGGTTATCTCGACGAAGTATCCGGCCGCGGCCCCGCCTGGCTGGTGGATCAGGGCGCGTGCAGCGGGTTGAAGCCCTATCTTGTCTGCCTGCCGCATGGCTCATGCTGGGCCGCCTGCTACGGCCGCTTCGAATTCGGTTGGTAAGCACCGTCGATTTTCGTCACGCGACGATCAACGTCTTACGCGTTGCGCGACCGCTTTTTGTCGTCTCCGCAGGTTGAAAAGTCGGCGCGATTCGATTCAGATTGACCGGCGAAGGCTGACCGGCCTTTTTGCTCGGAGGATTTTCCGGCATGAAATACAGGCTTGCCTTGTGGCTGCTGCCGTTTGTCGTCGCTCATGTTGGGATCGCGCCAGCCGAGGCGGCTTCCATGCGCTGCAGCACGGAACACGCTGCGTGCATCTCCTTTTGCGACAAGCTGAAGAACAAGTCTTACATTCCGGTCTGCGTGACGAACTGCCACACCGCGCAATCAAACTGCATGCGTAGCGGCTGCTGGAATAACGGCGCGACCAATCATTGCGGCTATTTGCGCAAATAGAGGAACGGGCTGCGGCGCAATTGCCGATCGAGGCGCGTTGCAAGCCTTCAGCCGGGTTCTTGTTTTCGCCGGAATGAGCGCGATGGCGGCGGCTTGCCGGTGTCCGCCGGCACGGGGCGCCACGTTCCGCGCTTCACGTGCTCGTCGACGGATCGATTGATGAGCGCGATGAGCTCGCGCAACGCCGGCGCGTGAGCGCGCGCCCGATTGACGGCAAGTGCCCAGGTCGTTGTCAGGCCGCGGATCGGCGCACCGGAAATCTCGCCGGCGGCGATTTCCGTCTGCACTGCGCAATAAGGCATGATGGTATAACCGGCGCCCGATCGCACAAGATCGAGCGTCAGCGGCTGACCTTCGACTTCGAGATACGGTTGCAAGCCGAGACCGTCGCGTGCCAGCGCATGTTCGACCGCGACGCGGAGCTGATTGCGTTTCGAGAACAGGATGATGGGCAACTCGGCGAGTGTCTTGAGCGGCACCGGTTTGTCGAGACGTAAATTGGCGGCAGGCGGACCGGCGAGGTAAACGTCTTCCGTCACCAGCGGCGTGATGTCGAAGTTATCGAGGCCGCGCGCGCCCTGGATGAGGATCGCGACGTCGATCTGCCGCGCAGCCAACAGGTCTTCGATAACGTGCACGAAAGCTTCATGCACTGTGAGCGAAACGTTTGGAAAAGCCTTGTGATAGGCGGAAACAACCGCGGTCGAGAGCACGTAGCGCATTGCGGTTGGCAGCCCCAGAGAAACGGAGCCGGTCGGCGTAGCGGCGGCAGCCGACATGGCGATGCGGGCTTTTGAGACCTCGGCGAGGATGCGCTCGGCGTGCGCGCGCAATTGCTCGCCGGCTTCCGTCAGCGTGACGCCGCGATGATGGCGCAGAAAGAGCCGCGCCCCGAACTCCTGCTCCAGCTGCATGATCTGCCGTGTGAGCGCCGGTTGCGCAATGTGCACCGCATCGGCCGCCCCTTTCAGGCTCCCAATTTCAGCGACGCTCAGGAAATTCGAGAGAGACCGTAGGTTCATATGTGCTGATATACCGGAATTCTATCGTATACATCAATAATATGTATTTTCGATAGAGCCGCGTGGCGGCTAACGTCCGGGCATCCATCGAGGGCAGGGACGGGGAATGCGCGATCGCCAAAATCTGATCCTGATCCCCGGCCTGGTCTGTGATGCCGAGGCCTGGCGTCACCAGGCCACGCACCTTCGTGAGGTGGCTGAGGTTTCGATACCCCCGATGATCGAGGGCGAGACGATGTCCGAGCTGGCGCGCGAGGTTCTCGATAAGGCACCCGCGAGGTTCGCGCTCGCAGGCTTCTCCATGGGCGGCTACGTCGCGCTCGAAATCATACGCCAGGCACCGGATCGGGTGACGCGACTTGCTTTACTCAACACCACGGCACGCGCCGACACACCGCAGAAACAGACGTCGCGGCAGTCGACGATCGCCGCGTGCGAGCGCGGCGAGTTCACTAAAGTCATAGAGGACCTAATTCAGGTCCTGTTGCATCCCGACCGGCAGCAGACGCCGCTCGCTCAGGCGGTACGCGAAATGGCGGCACGGGTCGGCGCCGAAACCTTTGCGCGCCGCATTCGAGCTATTGCCAGCCGCGCCGACGCGCGCGATTTGCTGCGCGGCATAAACATGCCGGTGCGTGCGATTTGTGGACGCGAGGATGCGATGATCTCGGTCGCCGAGCACGTCGAAATTGCGGGACTGACAGCGCGCGGCCGCATGTCGATTATCGAAGAATGCGGCCACATGACAATTATGGAGCAGCCACAAGCGACGACCGCTCTGTTGCGCGATTGGCTGCTTTACGACGCATGAGGATACAATGAGCTATCGCCTCGCCGTCGATATCGGCGGCACTTTCGTGGACGCCGTGATGTTCGACGTTAAAAGCGGCGCCTGGAAGCTCGAGAAGAGCTTCACGACGCCGGAGAATGCCGCAGCGGGCGTTAACGCCGCGATCAAGCGTCTCGGCATCGACGGCAAATCGCTCGATTCATTCATTCACGGCACGACGCTTGGGCTGAACACGGTACTTGAGCACAAAGGCGTTGTGACGGGCATCATCACCAATGCCGGCTTCGAAGACATCTTCGAGATGGGCCGGTACAACCGCGACCGTGCGCAGATGTATTCGCTCGAATACGACGTGCGCCCCCCACTGGTGCCCAAACGCATGCGGCTCGGCGTGCCCGGCCGCATGAACGCGCAGGGCGAGGAATTGCAGCCGCTCGACGAAGAAGCCGTACGCGAGGCGGTCCGCACGCTGGTCAATAAATGGAAAGTCGCGTCCATCGCGGTCTGTTATCTGCACGCCTACCGCAATCCAAAGCACGAGCAGCGTACGGCCGAGATCATCCGCAAGGAGTGGCCGGAGATTTCCGTTTCGATTTCCAGTGAAATCGTGCGCGAGTATCGCGAATACGAACGTACCAGCACGACGGTGATCAACGCCTACATCCAGCCGATATTCCGCCGCTACGTCGGCACGCTCGAGGGTGGGCTGGCCGATCAGGGCTTTAACGGCTCCTTCTACATCACGCGTTCCGGCGGCGGCGCGCTGCTTGCGCGCGATGCGACCGCCATGCCGGTGCATACGATTTTTTCGGGTCCGGCAGGCGGGCTGATCGGCACGGTGCGATTGAGTGAGATCGTCAACCGACCCAACATCATTGCGGTCGATATCGGCGGTACGAGCACCGACGCCTGCGTCGTGCGCGACGGCGCGCCGACGCTGAAATATCAGGCAGAGCTCGAAAAGCTGCCGCTGATGATCCCGGCCTACAACATCTCGACCATCGGCGCGGGCGGCGGCTCGATTGCGCGGGTTGAGGACGGCCTGCTGAAAGTCGGCCCGCAATCGGCGGGCGCCGAACCTGGTCCTATCTGTTACCGGCGCGGCGGCACGCAGCCGACATTCACCGATGCCGCTGTCGTGCTCGGCTACATCGATCCGGACAATTTCCTCGGTGGCGAGGTGAAGCTCGATGCTGAGGCCGCGCGCGCCGGGCTGATGAAATATGTCGGCAAACCGCTCAAGCTCACCGACATCGAAGCCGGGCGCGGCGTACTTGATGTGCTGCTCGCACGCACCGTGAGCGCAATCCGGGAAATCACGGTTGAAGAGGGGCTCGATCCGCGCGAGTTCAGCATGCTCGCTTATGGCGGCGCGGGACCGATGTTCGTGCCGCTGGTTGGCCGCGAAATGGGCGTGCGGGAAGTCATCATACCGCAGGCGCCCGCCGGATTTTCGGCGTGGGGGATGTTGATGACGGACCTTGTGCAGGAATATTCCGAGACCGCTGTCGGCCTGCTCGAGCATGTCGGGCTCGCGCGTCTACGCGAAATTACAGCACGACTGTCGAAGCACGCGGCGGCTGATTTGGAACGCGGAGGCTTCGCTCCAAAGGATCGCGCGTTCGAATACGCTGCAGCTCTGCGTTACTTCGGTCAGGAGCACACGCTGGATACGCCGCTCGAAGAAAACGATACGCTTGAAACACTCGCGGAACGCTTCGATGCGGTGCACAAGCAGCGTTACGGCCATACCATGACCGATCCGGTGCAGCTTGTTCACGTGCGCGTGCGCGGCATTGGCCGTACGCCACGTCCTGAATTGAAGAAAATCCCGCGCCGGGGAAGTGGCGCGCCGGTTCCTCGCAGCAAACGCAAGGCGTTCTGTTTTGCAAAACGCGCGATGGCTGACTTTTCCGTCTATGATCGCGAGAGTTTGCGCGACGGCGACATTGTCGCCGGTCCCGCAATCGTTGAGGAGCCGACGACCACGCTCGTTTATTTCTCTGACCAGCAAGCACGCGTGGACGAATACGGCCACCTGTTCATTACGGTGAACGCATGAGCACGAACAAGGGCACCGATCCGGCAACGGCCGAAGTCATCCGGCACTATCTCTCGTCGGCTGCGACCGAGATGGAGCGCACGCTGGTGCGCACGGCCTATTCGACGATCATCTACGAGATCAACGATTTTGGTCTTTCGATCTTCGACCGCAACCTGAATCTTCTCGCGGATGCCACCGGCTTGCCGCTGTTCCTCGGCGCCAACGAATACGCGATTCGTCAGGTGCTCAAGAACAGCAAATGCGGACCGCTCGAGCCCGGCGACGTCGTTTACATGAACGTGCCGTACTGGAGCGGCGCCCACACGAACGACGGCGTGCTGGTGGCGCCGGTTTTCGTCGATAACGCGATCGCCGCGTATACGGTGGTGCGTGCGCACTGGACGGATATGGGCGGCAAGGATCCGGGCTATATCCTCGATTCGACCACGGTGCACCAGGAAGGGATCATGATTCCCGGCGAGAAGATCGTGCGCCGGGGCGAGCCGAACGACGAACTGCTGCGCATCATCCGTGCCAATTCGCGCGCGCCTGAAACCGTGATGGGCGACTTCAACGCTGAAGTTGCGTGCCTGCGCGTCGGCGTCAAGCGCGTCAACGAGCTTTATCAAAAGTACGGCACCGAAACGGTCGAAGCATCGATCGAACGCATCCTTTCTGCAGGCGAAGAAAAGGCGCGCGCCGCCGTGCGCGCAATGCCGAACGGCGAATGGGAAGCCGAAGACTGGATGGATAACGACGGCATCAATGACGATCTCGTGCGCGTGCACGTGCGCGTGGTCATCGATGGTGACGAGATGACGGTCGATTATTCCGGGTCCAGCCAGAAGGTGGACGGCCCGATCAATCTCGGACTCGGCATGGCGCGCTCGGCCGCGCGCATCTGCTTCAAAAGCCTGACTACACCGAATGAGCCCTCGAATGGCGGGCAATTCCGGCCGCTGAAAATCGTTGCGCCGGAAGGCAGCCTGTTCAACGCGGTTTATCCGTCGCCGGTCTTTACGATCTGGGCTGGCGTGAGCGCAGTCGAGACGATCTACAAGGCGCTGGCGAAAGCCGTGCCGGAGAAGATGTGGGCCGGCACAGGCGGCGATCTCGGTGACCCCGGTTTTTACGGCAAGGAACCTTATACGGGTCGTCAGGTCTGGCACCAGACCAATGCCGGCGTCGGCTGGGGCGCGCGTGCCGATCGCGACGGCATCAACACCACGCAGCACGTGTCGATGTGCACGGTGAAGAACATACCTGTCGAGGTCGTCGAATCGCGTCTGCCGGTGATGGTCGATCGTGCCGGCTTAAGGCAGGATTCCGGCGGGCCGGGGCGCTTCCGTGGCGGTTTGGGTTCGGTGCGCGATTATCGTTTTCTCGCGCCGTTCGGTGCGCTGACGATCTTGAAAAAATCCCGCACACCGGGCTGGGGGCTGAAAGGCGGCAAGCCGGGGCCGCTCAATCTCAGCATCCTCATTCCGAACACTGAACGTCCGGACTGGAAAGAGCATTTTGATCGCGACATCATCTCCTACGCGGACAATAGCTATCTTTATGACGACAAGCCGGAGAACGTGATCTACTGCGGCATGTTTCGTGGCGAGTTCGGGCCCGGCGACGTCATCTCCTATCTCGCTGATGGCGGCGGTGGTTACGGCGATCCGTTCGATCGCGACGTCGAGCGTGTGCGCAACGACGTGATCGACGGTTATGTCAGCCGTGCGGCTGCCGAACGCGATTATGGCGTCGTGTTGACGGACGATCTGGAAGTGGACGTCGAGGCAACGCGCAAGAAACGCGACGTGCCGCGCGCGGCAGAAAGTTTTGATCCGCCTCTGCGCAAACCGCCGCCGCGCAAGCGAGCCACAGACCGCTAAACGATCTTCTCTTCACGAAGAGTCGTTCGCGCAAGCGAGCCTGCTCGCGCGAGCGCGCACTCCGTATATTTCCGTAAGCATTCGTCCGAACGGAATAACGCTTAAATTTTATGTAATTCGTTTACCCTGGCGCGACAGCATCGCGGCATGAAACACACGCTATTCAAGCCGCACATCAAATCCGCTCTGCTCGTCGTCTCACTGGCAACGGCGGCAATCGCTTACCCCGCGATCAACGCGTTCGCGGCCTTTGCCACGGCGGACTTCCAGGTGCAAATCACGATTACAAACGCGTGCGCCATATCGGGCGTGAACGACCTCGACTTCGGCTCGCAAGGATCGCTCGCCGCCGCGACTGCATCCACGTCGACGTTCAGCGTCAACTGCACAACCGATCTTCCGTACACGATAGGCCTCAATGCCGGCACGGGCGCAGGAGCCACGGTTGCAAACCGCCTGATGACCGGACCCTCGAGCGCGACGGTTGCCTACAGCCTCTATCAAGACGCCTCGCATCTGACGGTCTGGGGCGACTCCATCGGGACCGACACGGTTGCAGGCACCGGTACCGGCACGGACGTGCTTTACACGGTCTTCGGTCAGGTGCCGGCGCAAACCACGCCGGCCGCCGGCACGTACAGCGACACAATCACGATCACGGTCACTTTCTGATGCGGGAGGTTCGTCGATGCGTGCCCTTGTGCTCTTTCTTTCAATCGCAGGCGTCGCGCTCTGTGTTCGTCCTGCCGGTGCGGCATCGGTGCGAGTTTCGCCCGTTCTGCTGGAGGCGCACGCTCAAAGCCCGGCAATCGGCATAACGCTGCGCAACGACACGCCGAAGCCGGCAATTACTCAATTGCGAATCTTTCGCTGGTCACAAGATCACGGCGCGGACCGTCTGACGCCGACGAACGATGTGATTGTCAGTCCGCCGATCATCACACTGACGCCGCACACGGAATATCGAGCGCGGGTCATTCGTCTTTCGAGGCAATCGCTTGCGGGTGAGGAAAGCTACAGGCTGATCGTGGATGAACTGCCCGACTCGAAGGCCGTACGTGACAGGTCCATCTCATTCGTCGTGCGGCAGTCGATCCCGGTCTTCTTTGCACCGCCATCCGGTAATCCTGCAGTTGCATGGTCGGTCGTGCGTGAACGTAATTCGTACCGCGTGACGGCAGTCAACCACGGCGAGTCTCGCATGCGGGTCGCCAGGTTGCGGCTGTGCGACGCGCATGGCCTGGAATTGGCGCACCGCGACGGATTGGTCGGTTATGTGCTCGCGCATTCGCAGATGAGCTGGACGCTTCCCGTGCCCGGTTCATCTGCGAAACGCGAAGGACTCATAAAGTTGAGCGCAAAAACCGAAGCGGGAGCGATCGATGTTGCGACCGCGCTGCGTTCGGCTCGGTAGCGCTGCATTTTTGATAATGCTGGCGATCTTGCAATCGGCAGCCGGGCAGTCCGGAAGCGGCCGGGACGCTTATCTTGAGGCAGTCATCAATGGGTTGCCAACCGGCCTGGTTGCACATTTCGAATATCGGGGCGGCACGCTCGTTGTCGCGCCGGATGAGCTTCGCAGCCTTGGACTTGTCCCGCAGCCGGTTGCACGCACGACCGACGGCCTGATCGACGTCGGCCGGATGAAAGACGTCACTTATGCCATCGATGTGCCGGCACAAATCATTCGTTTCACCGCTGCCGACAGCGCAATGGTGCGGCGCAAGTTCGACGCGCAAAGCGTTCGTCTGCGAGGCGGAATACGGCCCGACGACTCGGTTAAGAGTGTCGATGGGGCGGTTCTGAATTATCTGGTCTTCGGATCGACCACGACCGATTCCCGAAATGTTTTCAGCCTCGACGGCCGCGCGAATGGCTTCTCCGCAGCGCTCGATGCACATTTCTTCAGCAGCGCGGGGACGCTCTCGCAATCGGGCATTGTTGGCGTTGCATCCGGCACTGCCGGACAATCGATTCGCCTCGACACAACGTGGAGCTATGACGATCCACATTCGTTGCTGATTTATCGCGCGGGCGATCTCATTTCGGGCGGCCTTCTTTGGACACGGCCTTTCCGTATGGGGGGCGTGCAGGTGCAACGGTCATTCGCATTGCGGCCGGACCTGATCACCATGCCGCTACCTGCCCTGACCGGAAGCGCGGCGGTGCCGTCCACCGTCGACGTGTATTTCAACAACGTCAAAACATATTCGCAGAACGTGCCGGCCGGCCCGTTCGAGATCAGCAATCTGCCGGTGTTGGCGGGGGGAGGCATGCAGCGTGTCGTGGTTCGCGATGCGCTCGGGCGTCAAACGGTGACCAGTCAGCCTTTCTACGCATCACCGAAGTTGTTGAGAAAAGGCCTTTACGATTTCTCCGTTGAAGCCGGTGTGCGCCGCTATTCATATAGCGTCAAATCGAATGACTACGATTCCGATCCGGTGGCATCCGCTACACTCCGCGGCGGATTGTCCGATCGGCTTACGGTCGAAGCGCATGCGGAAGGCGCATCCTCGCTCATCAATGGCGGCGCCGGAATCGTATTTCCAACCGGAAACGTCGGTGTGGCGTCGATCGCCGTCGCCGGAAGCGGCGGCCAAGGGTCGGGCATGCAAGTGTCCGCAGGTGTTGAGGTTGCCTTCGACCGTTTTCATCTGTTTGGGCGGGTGCAGCAAACGTGGAGCAACTATCGTGATCTTGCGTCGTTGCCGCGCGCGCAAAGGGATGCTCCGTCCATCACTTTGTTGCCGCCGAGGCAGCTCTACCAGGCAGGCATAACCATCCCATCGCCGTGGGATGCATCGTCAGTGACTCTCACGTATTCGCGACTGCGCAGCGTCGATGGATTTGAGCAGGACGTTGTCGGAGCTTCCTATGCGCGAGCCCTTTGGAAGAACACCACGCTTTTTGCGAACGCATTCGGCGAGCTGCACGGTAGCGGCAACATCGGCGTTTTCGCCGGGTTTACGGTCGCGCTCGATGACGGTGTATCGGCAACAGCAAGCATCTCGCGCGCGGGCAAGTCGCTGACAGGCGGCATCGACATCAGCAAATCTCAATCGTCCGAACCGGGCACGTATGGCTGGAACTTGCGCGATCACGAAGGAGCGGTCACCGATCGCGCAGCCGGCATCAGCTACAGGACATCGCTCGGAAAGCTTACCGCCACCGCTCAACAGTTTGGGCGGAGCAGCCAAGTGACAGGGCAGATGGAGGGTTCGATTGCGGCCGCCGGTGGCGGAATTTTCCTCGCCAACCGCATCGATGATACCTTTGCCGTCGTCGACGCGGGAGCGCCGGACGTTTCCGTTTCGTATGAAAACCGGCCGGCCGGACGCACGGACGCACACGGCCGGATGTTGATTACAGGGCTTCGGGCCTTCGAGCCGAACCTTGTGACAATCGATCCCAACAATCTTCCTGTGAACGCGGTGGTGGCGCGGACAAAGGCGAGCGTCGTTCCGAGCCGCCGCGGCGCCGTGCTCGTCGATTTCGGCGTATCGACCGAAAAGACGCCGGTGCGGGGGACGCTGCGCGATGAAAACGGAAAGGCGATCGCGGTCGGTTCGAGCGGCACTGCGGTAACGAGCCAGGAGAAATTCATCGTCGGCTATGACGGGGAAATTTATCTTGATCGCGCAAGCCCCGGAGAAACGCTCGATGTTCAGCGCGCCGATGGCGGAAACTGCCGGGCCGTCCTGCCCCGTGTTTATTCAGCGCGGATGGAGACGCTGACATGCCGTTAGCGCGCCGGTTGTTTATGATTTTGAGCTTTCTTACGCCGCTGTTTGCTGCTGCGCCCGCGCACGCCCTGATTTGTACCATGAGCGCGAGCGACGTTGCGTTCGGGAATGTCGATGTGTTGTCCGGTGCACCGGCCGATGCAACGGGAGCGGTCACCATCGACTGCATCGGCGTTCCGCTCACGACGCTGCGCATTTGCCTTAATCTCAACGCCGGCAGCGGCGGTGCCGACGCCACAAGCCGTTTCCTGCTCAACGGCGCGAATGCTCTTCGTTATCAGCTTTACCAGGACTCGTCCCATACGGTGATCTGGGGTTCGACCACATGGGGACTGCCGGGAGGGCCGCCGCAGATCGACCTGCCGTTGAGCGTGCTCGGCACTGCCAGCATCACCGTCCCGATGTTCGGCCGTATCTTCGGGTCGCAGGCAACGGTGCCGCCTGCGCTTTATACATCAAACTTCAGCGGCAGTAACGTTGCCTTCGCGTATGCGATCATTGCGGCATTCGATTGTGGTTCGATCCTGCAAATTCCGCCGCTGCTTTCGGCTGTGTCCTTCAACGTTACGGCGTCGGTGATCGATAACTGCATGGTGACGGCGCAGCCGATTGATTTCGGCAGCCATGGTGTCCTGAACGCAAATGCCGACGCCACTGGGAACATCAGTACGGTCTGCACCGCCGGTACGAACTACACGATCGGACTTGATGGTGGCCTCAGCAATGGACCTCCGACCGCGCGAAAAATGACGAAGGGTGCCGAAGCGGTCACTTATGGGCTCTACCAGGATCTGCCGCGCACGCAGCCGTGGGGGAATACGATCGCTTCGGATACGGTCGCCGGCGTGGGTTCGGGTCTCACCCAAAACTATGGTGTGTACGCACGTGTGCCGGCCCAACAGACGCCAAGTTCGGGACTTTACAGCGATACCGTCGTGGTGACGGTCACGTACTGATGCTACAACTAAAGATTGTTCAATATATAAAATGCACGTATAAGAAGATGACGATTCGGACGCCGGATTGCCATGGGACGAGCACTTAAGCGCCTGCCGCCTGAAGCGTGCCGGCGAATTGCCATTGTCGATGATGACCCACTGGTGCGGGAATCCACGTCGATGATCCTGCACATCGCGGGCTACAGTCCGGCCACCTTTGCGGACGGAGAAAGCTTCCTGGAGACGGTGGGTGTTGCTCCGGGTTGCGTTTTGCTGGACATCGCCTTGCCCGGTCGCACGGGGCTGGAGGTGCTGAAGGAGATTGTGCGGCGGCGCTATGATGCGCCGGTGCTCATGGTCTCTGGCCACAGCGAAACGCCGCTGGTGGTCGATGCGATCAAAAGCGGCGCCTTCGACTTTATTAAGAAGCCTTTTGACGGCAACGACCTTATCGAAGCCGTGAGGCGCGCAATCGCGTCATGGCCGCTTACGCGAACCGCGGCCAGGCCTCTCTCAGTCGATAAATCGATTTGCGCGCGCCTTACGCGTCGCGAAATCGCTGTCCTAGAGCATTTGATCGAAGGTGCCTCAAACAAGGAAACCGGCCGGCGGCTTGGTATCAGCCATCGCACGGTAGAAATTCATCGTGCCAACATCATGCAAAAGCTCGGCGCGCATAATTTTGCCCAGCTGATGAAGATCATGCTTGCCCAGGGAAAACCTCCGGACGACGATTTTGCGCGGTAAGGAAGAGAAGAGGTGTGCCTCGTGCCCCCCTCGGGCAGCGATTTGCCGACCGGTGAGAATATCGGTCCTGGAGCCCGCTGGCGCTTCATCGCTAAAAGGGGCCACCCGGCACGGGACAACGGATCATCGCGATCGATCCTGCGGCGTTCGGCGGCGACATCTCGCGCTTTGCGGCGCTTGCTGCGATGGTAGAAGATCAGCCGGGTGCGGGACTGTCCGGCGCGCGGCGTTTGGCTGCGCGTGAAAACGCTGCACGCTAAGGGATCATCATCGGCGAAAGCCTTCTTTCCGAGATAGAGAATCTGTAATGCCTGCCGAAAATCAGCCGTGGCCTACCGAATTGCGTTTGCACAAAGACCGCAAGACTTTGACCGTTTCCTTTGATAACGGCGAGCGCTTCGATCTGCCTGCGGAATATCTCCGTGTAAAAAGCCCGAGCGCAGAAGTGCAGGGTCATTCACCCGACCAGCGCCAAACGGTGCCAGGCAAACGAAATGTCGCGATCCTGGAGGTGGTTCCAGTCGGCAATTACGCCGTTCGTCTGATTTTTGACGACATGCACTCGACCGGCATTTTCGACTGGAATTATCTGCGCGAGCTCGGCCTCAAGCATAGTGAATATTGGCAAGCCTATCTCGACGAGCTCGCTGCGAAGAATTTGACGCGCGATCCGCCAACGCGACGACCACATTGAGCGACGCAAGCCCATGCGGAAGGGTCAGCGGGCAACTCGCGGTCATCGCAAGGCGATGTCGACGCTGCCCGCCAGGAATGGCGCTATCACCGTCGCAATGATGACGATCAGATAAAAGGCGGACCAAAGTGCGGCGATCACAGCGTCGTTGCCAGTCTCGTTTCTTCTCGTTTCGTTTTCAGTTGAGACTTTTTCGACCCGTGTGGCCATGACACCCCTCGCGATGGATTCGGCAGCGATCTGCCGTCGCGATAGTGCTAGCAAGCTTCCCTGGCGGCCGACCGTGACCCGGCTCACAGTGCGCAAGGCAATTCATCGATCCGACGCATCCGGTGTCAAAACAGGGAGCGGATCATCGCGGCGCTGAAATATTCATTAAGCATCAATCGCTTATTGGATCTTTGTAACTCTTCATTCTTTGCGGCATGGTGCTAGAATTCAAAGGCGGGGCTGAACCGAGTCACCCATGACGTCAATCGCAGATTGGCTCGCGTCACTCGGTCTGTCCGAGTACACCGACCGTTTTGTCGCAAATGCAATCGACGCATCCATCCTCGGCGAAATAACCGAGCAGGATCTCAAGGAGCTTGAAATTCCCATCGGGCATCGCCGCAAGATTTTGCGGGCAATTGCCGATGGCGTGCAGGCTCCGCTTGCATCACCGCTTTCACAACAGCCGCAGTCCCTGGCAGATGTCGGCGCGCAGCGCCGGCAACTGACCGTCATGTTTTGCGATCTGGTCGGGTCGACTGCCCTGTCGGCCAAGCTTGACCCTGAGGACATGCGCAGCGTCATCTCCGCGTACCACAAGCGAATTGAGGAAGTCGTACGACGGCACAACGGCATGATCGCTCGTTACATGGGCGACGGAGCGCTTATTTATTTTGGTTATCCGGAAGCGCGAGAGGATGAAACCGAGCAGGCCGTGCATGCCGGTCTTGCGCTTGTCGAGGCGATTCCGGGCTTGCGCACCGGATTCGATGTCACGCTGCAGGTTTGTATCGGTGTCGCTACGGGCATGGTTGTCGTCGGCGATGTACTGACCGCGGCCAGCGGTGTCGTGGAGCACGCAGTGGTTGGCGACACGCCGAATTTGGCTGCACGCCTGCAAGGCGTTGCGAAACCCGGCACGATCGTTGTCTGTAACAATACGCGCCGGCTGACGGAGGGATACTTCGAGTATCGCGATCTCGATCGCGTGACGCTGAAGGGTTGGACGGAGCCGGTAAAGGCGTGGCAGCCGCTCCGATCGCTCGGCATCAAGAGCCGGTTTGAAGCGAAGCGTCAGGCGAGATTGGCGCCTCCGTTCGGCCGCGAGGAGGAAACCACGTTGATGATGCGACGGTGGGAATCCGCCAAGCGAGGCGAGGGCCGCGTTGTACTGTTGACGGGTGAACCTGGCATTGGCAAATCGCACATCGCGCTCGCGCTCGACGAAATGCTGGCCGATGAGACGCACACGACGCTGACCTACTACTGTTCCTCGCATCACACCAACAGCGCGTTATTTCCTTATATCGGGCAACTCGAACGCCTGGCCGGATTCGAACGTACCGATCCGCCGGCTGTACGCTTTGCAAAGTTGGAAAGATTGCTGGCGGACCAAGGTGCGGATACCGGTCACGCGCTCCCCCTGCTGGCGGATCTATTGTCCTTGCCAATAAGCGAAAAACATCCACTGCCGGCATTGAGCCCGCAAAAACAAAAGGAGGAGACGCTCGCGGCTCTTTCATCTCTGCTGGATAGATTGGCGGCGCGTCAACCAGTCCTGATGTTTTTTGAGGACGTGCACTGGATCGATCCAACGTCGCTCGAATTGCTTGCGCGCACGGTAGAGCGAATTCCGACCGCGCCGATACTTTTGCTTATGACCGCGCGACCGGAATTCACGCCGCCGTGGCCGCGCCACACCCACATTTCCACGCTTCTGTTGACGAGATTAAGCCGGCGCGACGGCGCGGCCCTCGTGCAGCGCGTGGCGGGCGGCAAGGCGCTGCCGGAAGAGGTCTTGGCGCAGATTCTTGCGCGAACGGATGGCGTCCCGCTTTTTGTCGAGGAACTAACCAAGACGGTGCTTGAAAGCGGGCAGTTGCACGAACGCGACGGTCAATACGAGTTGCATCATCCGCTGCCTTCCCTCGCCATTCCGATGACCTTGCACGCCTCCCTCATGGCCCGCCTCGATCGGTTGTCTTCGGTTCGGGAGGTGGCGCAAATCGGCGCCGTCATCGGTCGCGAGTTTAGCTATGAGCTGTTGCATGCGGTCGCAGGACAACCCGAAACCAGGCTCAAGAGTGCGCTCGAGCAACTCGTGCGGACCGAGCTGATCTTCGAGCGCGGCACCATTCCGCATGCGGTCTACAGCTTCAAGCACGCTCTCTTGCGCGACGCGGCCTATGAAGGCTTGCTGAAAAGCCGGCGCGCGCAATTGCATGCAGCAATCGCGCAAGCTCTTGAACGGATAGCGCCTGAAATCGTCGAGGCTGAGCCTGAAACACTGGCGCATCATCTCTCTGAGGCCGGCCTAACCGATAGAGCCGTTCGATATTGGCTGCAGGCCGGCAAAAAGGCTGCGCAACGCTCAGCGCATTTGGAGGCGATCGCTCATCTCCAAAAGGGTTTGACCGCGATCGAGCAGACGGAGGCAGGGCCCGTTCGGGATCGTATGGCGCTCGACTTTGCGATGACGCTCGGCCCATGCCTTATCGCCACACAGGGTCCGGCAGGGGCCGATGCCATCGCCGCTTTCAAGCACGCTCGCTCGCTTTGTGCCCGACTGGGCGACCCGCCCGAGAGCCTTCAGGTGATGTTCTGGCTGGCTACCGCCAGCGTCATGCGCGGCGAGTTGCCGCTTGCGCGCGAGACGGTTATCGCCTTGCTCGATCGTGTCCAAGCGCTTGGAAATCGTCCTGCGTTGCTCAATGCCATGCGCGGTAGCGGCATGATTTGCATGTTTATGGGCGAGTTCGTCGAAGCTGCCGAACGGATCGAACGCGCGCTCGAGGCTTTTAACGACAGCAACGATGAAGACCGGCTCGCCGCCCGTGCCGCCGGCCAGGACGCGGGCGTTGCCGATCTTGCGCTTCTGTCGTGGACGCTTTGGCTGCTCGGTCATCCGGATACGGCCGCAAGGAAAATCGATGCCGGCCTGAGGCGCGCCGAAGCCATCGAGCACGCTCATTCGCAAGCTTACGCCTGCTATTACGCATCCGTGCTCTATGCCCTTCGCGGCGAGCATCATGTTGCGCAACAACACGCCGAACGGTGCATCGAACTTTCGGAAGCGCACGGATTCCGTCAGTGGCACGGTCTTGCGCGGGCGGTCAGAGGCATTTGCAGAATGCTGCGGCAGGAAACCCCGGGCACGCTCGATGAGGTGAAGGCGGCGGTCGAGGAATATCGTGGCTCGGGGTATCAGCTCGGTATCACGGCGCTATACGTACTCCTGTGCCCTGTTCTGATGCTCCGGGGGCTCTATGACGAGGCCCTGGATTTGGTTGAACGAGGGCTCGTGGTCGTGCGCAACAACTCCGAGACGATATTCGAGGCTGAACTCTTACGCCTGAAAGCTCGTACGCTGCTGCAAATGAGCGGCGCCAACGCGGATGATCGGTCACAAGCGCTGCTTCACCAGGCGCTCCGAACCGCTGAAAAGCAAGGCGCCCGGTCTTTGCAGTTACGTGTGGTACGCGACCTTGCCGACCTGTGGATCAGGGAAGGAAAGCCGGACACCGCTCGCGAGATGCTGAGCCGGATCTGCTCGTCCTTCAATGAGGGCGCGGAAACGCCGGACCTAAAGGGCGCCAGAAGGTTGCTCGCTGAGCTTTGATGCGACTGCCCGATAATTCATTTTTTTCTTTGTCGTCGGCGCCGATTGGTCAAGTTTGTACTTTTCGATCGCCCGTTCGGTGGCGTGATAGCCAAGCTTGCGGCCATACTCGAGATTTGAGTGCGTCCATTCGAAATTGATCTGATCAGCGACTTCGATCTCAATCAATCGCCCCGGCCATTTCTCCTTCTCTGCATGGAACCGGAACAACTTGATATCATCCTCGCCGACGGTCGCGGCGAATAGCATGCACAAGTTGGCCAAGGCATCCGCGAGTGTATTCGGCGGACGAACCTGCTTTTCCGAAACGATTCTGCTGACCCAGATCTCGTCAAGATCGTGATCTTTGATCAATCGCTTGAAGTTCACCGTATCGATAAGCGCGCCTTCACAATACGTCTCACCGTCTATGTCCACGGTCTCTTCCACATAAGGCAGAGCTGAGCAGGCGCACAAGCTTGTGGGCGTGATCCTTCTGTAGTCTTCGGGTTTGAATGACGGCTTATTCGAAAAGAGAGCCAGTCGCCTTTTGTTGATATTCCAAGCATTATGAAAGATGAACGGTTTGTCCTTCTCGAACAACCGCTCAAACTTGATCGACCGCATGAAGTTGCTGTCCGGGTAGCAGATGCGCGAAAGTCCGTTGATGCGGCTTAAATACATCACCGACGTCCAGTACCGGACGAACGGATTCACCGACAAGACGCTGTTGAGCGTCCAGCGATTGAAGTCGCCTTCATTCCATCTTGAGGGATCGCGCAGGAACGCAAGCGTGTCCTGTGCGGCGGCCATCAGGTGGCTGGGTAGCCATAGATTACGATAACTGTTTGGGTCGAGAACGAAAGCGGCGAGCGCGCGCGTTATGGCGGCGCTGTCAGCGCCAAAGACGCTGTTTATCGGAAAGCGGGAGTACGATACGTCATCGCGGAACACGTAGTCGTGAAAAAACTGGCGCGTCTGCTCGACTTCTTTACCGGGATCGCACTGATTGTAGACAATGCCGACCCAGGCCCCGATGCAGGAAAGCGCCCACACGTCGAATTTGATGCCCGCCTTATCGAATTTTTCGAGAGCGCCGATATGCAAGCCAGCTGCCGGCCCGCCGCCGGCAAGTGCGATCGCTCGTTTCATCGGATGTTTCCTTTCGATGAAGCAGTAGCCGCATGGCGGCGACCGCATTTCATTCTGGCGGAGTTAGCGAACTCCGCTTGCGAAATCCGAAACGATTGTAGTCGAATGCACGAGTGGCACCAGATCGCCCATTAGATGTATTCGCGAGCACTTGCTGCTTGCGGTAAGCCGATGCTGTACGGGATTGAACGATATTGATATTATTCAGAAAATCTCAATTCGAGGCCAATCCCATGACGCTACCCGCAAGCGGCCAGCCTCGCATGCAGCCGTTCGACAAGCGCAGCGTCTTTCGCGAGCATCCGTTCTTCAAAGGGCTCGACGCCTCCATTATTGATCAGTTCGCGCGCCATGCAGTTACGCGCAAAATTAAGAAGGGCGGTCTTGTCTTTCGCAAAGGTGATGCCGGATCGACTCTGTATGCAGTTACCGCCGGTTCGATCAGGATCAGTTCTTCCTCGGAAGACGGAAAGGACACGACGTTCAATCTCATCCTTCCCGGCCAGATATTCGGTGAAATTTCCTGTTTCGATGGAGGCGAACGAACGGCAGGTGCGGTGGCGGTAGAAGACAGTGAACTGATCGCCATTGAGCGGCGAGATTTCATGCATTTGCTGAGCGAGTATCCCGAAGTGGCAATCAAATTGATCGAGGTCTTGTGCGGGCGCTTGCGGCACACGAGCGAACAGGTCGAGGATATCGTTTTTCTTGGATTGCCGGAGCGGCTGGCAAAGGTGCTTCTCCATCTTTATCGGCGCCCACCTGGCACAAACGCCGGCGGCAAGATACGCGTGACGCAGCGTGAAATCAGCCAGATGATCGGCGCTTCGCGAGAGAGCGCAAACAAGCAATTGCGAAATTGGGAACGGAAAAAATGGGTGAGGCTCGAGCGCGGCGGCGTCGCGATTTTGGCGCCGGACGCGCTTGATGCGCTCATTTCCGGAAACGGCTCCGTGCAATAATGCGTGGGGGCGTTGCTCGGATGCCGGTTTGTGCTATCCGATGCCGAACCGCCGGATCAGACCGTCTTCAAATTGGGAGCGATGGTGGAGTCGACGTGCATGCCGGCATTGAAGAGCCGGTGTTTGTGCGGACGATCGTGGTGGGCGCTGTAGGGATTGAACCTACGACCTCTCCCGTGTGAAGGGAACGCTCTCCCGCTGAGCTAAGCGCCCGGCCGTTACGGCGGGGCGATATAAGGAGGCGGCTGGCGGCAAGTCAAGGAAGGCCTCCGGCGCGATCACCGTGCGACACCGCGTTAGTTGTTGCGGCTCGCGGGCCGGCGCGACGCGCTTTGCAAGGCTCTGATCCGATCGGCAAGGTTGCCGTCGTCCTTACTGGGCTTTTCGGTATTACCGCCGGCGGCCGGACCGTTGATGTTGACCCGGGACGCCAGCTTCTGCCCCACAAGCATCTCGTCGATCGGTGAGTTCGGGCCTTCGAGCGTTGAGGCCAGCCGCGCGACCTCGGCTGCGACATCGCTGATGCGTTCGCGCAGAAGTGCGTTTTCGGCCCGCTCCGTTGCTGCGGCTTTCTCGCGCTCGCGTTGCGCATTCGCGATCTCGCCGGAAAGCCGCGCACGATCTTCCGCCGCGCGATCGATCTCCGACTGCAATCGCGCTTTATCGGCGTTGAACGCTTCCTGCGCGGCGGCCGCTCGATCGGTTATCTCGCCTATCGTCGCGCGCAGCTCGGCCTCGAGCTTGCGTGCGCTTTCCAATTCGGCGCGCAAGTGAGCCATCTCGGCTTCGCTCCGGGCGAGCATGCGTGAATGCTCTGTAAGCCGTTCTTCCAGATCTTGCGCGCGACGGCCCAGCAAGTCAGCTTCGGCTGCGCGGGCCGCGAGCTTTTGATCGAGCGCGGCGATGTGCTGCCGCAGACCTTCGACCCGGCCCCGCTCGTCATTCAATTCCTGCATCACCGCCTTGAACGCGGTGCGCTCGGCGCTGCGCCGATCCTCGACCAGCTTTGCATCATGCGCCGCTTGCGCAAGCTGGGCCTTCAGTCCTTCGACTTGCGTTTCGAGCGCCGCTATCTCGACCTTCTGTGCATCCGCGAGCGCCGACGTCTCCTGGACGTGACGTGTCAGTGTTTCGATGTGGGCCTTCCCGTCGGAGAGTGCGCGCTCCGTCTCGCGCAAGGCTGTGGTCCGGTGCTCCAGCTCCGCCTCGGTCGCCTGCGCCCGATCTTCAAGTGTCTTATGCCGTGCCTCCAGCGCAAAAATTTCCGCGACTTTTTCGCCGAGCTCGATCTTGAGCCGATTGATGGCGTCGCCCTTGCGCCCAAGCTCGGCGAGTTGCGCGGCGCTTTTGTTTCTCAGTTGCTCGAGATTCATTTCCAGGCGGCGGGTGGCTATCGCGAACTCGGCGCGCAAGTGATCCTTGTCCGCCTGGATTTCGGCCATCGATAACGGTGTGGCGGCTTCGAGCCGCCGCATGGTCAGCCGTACTGCACGACCGTGCACCAGCGGAATGATCACCAGCCCGATCAGAGCGGCAACCAGAAAGCCGATACCGAAGTACATGATCGATTCGATCATGAAACCAAGCCTTTAGCGGTTTACGCGCACGTCCGTACCGACCATGGCACGGCGGTCAGTCCACTTCCAGCATAACCTCAATTAACCTAAACCCCGGCAATACGAGCCAGGCACTCAGGCGCCTGAAGATGCGGCGAAGCACGGGCTGCGAGTCAGAAAGGGTTCCACGTGGCCCGCGGCGTAAATTTCAGATAGCCAACGTTTGCGCCGAGCCGCAAGCCGACGCCGGACCGGATCGGCACCACGATAATGTGGCCGGCGGCAAGCGCCGTCATTCCGAGCCCGCCAATGAAATAAGCCGAACCGTTGATCCCAACGAAACGCTGATAGATCGCGTCGGTCGAGGGCAAGTTGTAGATCAACATCATGGTGCGCGCGCCTTCGCCACCGGCATCGAAGCCCACCGAGGGCCCTTCCCAGAACACGCGGCGGTCACCGGCGTTTTTGGTGTAAAGCTTGCCGTCGCCGTAGCGCAGGCCGACCACGAACGCGCCGCTGCCTTCCTGGCCAAGCACGTAGCCGTTCGGCTCGCCCCATTGGCTCGCGGCCTTTTCCACGATTTCGGCAAGCCCGCGCGACACCGTGCCGAAGAACCGGTGGCCTTCGCGAATTAGCTCGTCGCTCGAGAACGTTCGCTCGCTATGCCGCGCCGGCGGCGGTGGATTGTACGGAGCGCCTCCCGGTGGTGAGCCGTACTGTGAAGCCGGCGGGGGGCTGTACTGGGTGGCTGGTGGAGGATTGTACTGTGGCGCCGGCGGAGGGGGATTGTATGGGCGGCCGCCGGGCGGCGGATTGTATTGCGCAACCGCCGGCTGGAGACATGGTATCGTGAGCCCGACGCTCAACACCGCAAGGCGCAGGAAAGCGCGCATCGAATTCTCCATGAATGAGAGCATCCCGGCCTCTGGCTTAACCGGATGCTCATGCGCACGACCGTAAGATGACGCGCCGATAACCCACCGAATCACGCAAACCCTAGCGAAAATTATGACCGCAGAGCGACGGCAAACAAAGTTTGACGGTCTGGCGTCTAGTCTGCGGGCGGCGATCGCGCTTGGGACAGTTCTCATCTGGCCCTTTGGGGCGTTCGCCACGCCGCACATTGTGGTCAATCCGCACACGGGCCTGGCCATCAGCGGCTTTGATCCGGTGGCTTACTTTGCCGAAGCGAAAGCCCGGTTCGGCGTGCCGCAGCTCGAATACCGCTGCGGCGGTGCTATCTGGCGGTTCGGCAATGAGGGGAACCGTGCCGCCTTTGCGCAACATCCGGACATCTACATGCCGCGCTTTGGGGGGTACGATCCGGTTGCGATCGCCCGTGGTGTGTCGGTACCGGGCCACCCTCTCATCTGGTTGATCGCCGGACAGCGGCTCTATTTGTTCTATAGCGAGGAAGCACGCTCGGCTTTTGTGAAACAACCCGAGCGCGTCATCCAGGCAGCAGAGCAAAAATGGCCGACGGTGGCGCGAACGATTGCACCCTAGCGTCCCCCACGTCGCACCGTCACAAGCCGGCGCGCGTCTGCGCCGGATCGCCCCAGGCGATGAAGTCCGGCACCCGGAAATGCTTTTCGCTATTGCCGTATACAATCGGCGTCCTCTGCGCACTCGTCATGACTCCGCCGGCGGCGGTCAGAATTGCGTGCCCGGCTGCAATATCCCACTCGCAGGTGGGCGAAAGGCGCGGATAGATATCGGCGGTGCCTTCGGCGAGACAGCAAAATTTCAGGGACGAGCCGGCCGAGAGTCGCTTAACGACTCCGAGACGCTGCAACAATGAGTCGGTTTTCCTGTCGAAATGCGAGCGGCTGACAGCGGCGATTGCATCCGGTCCGGGCCATGTGCGCGTGCGAATCGGCGACGACTCGTCGGCTGTGCCGTCCGCGTGCAGCCGCAGGCGCTCGGCACACACCCCCACGATTCCGCGCCATAGCCATCGACGCGCCGGCGCCGCGATGATGCCTGCGATCGGCGTTCCGCCATTGACGATCGCGAGATTCACCGTGAATTCATCCCGGCCTTGCAGGAACTCGCGCGTGCCGTCCAGCGGGTCGACAAGAATGAAGCTTCGGCGGAGCGCTAACGCTGCCGGCCGGGCCGCCTGCTCTTCGGAAACGACTGGAACATCGCCGAGAATGCGCTGACAACCTTCAAGAATGACGGCTTCCGACGCTTCGTCCGCCGCAGTGACCGGCGACCCGTCCTCTTTGGCGTGATGCGCAACGGTTGCCGCTGGATTGGCAAGAATTGCGGCCGACGCCCGCCCCGCGATCTTCGTCAGCTCATCGAGTAGCCCGGCGGCGATCGCCGGCGTAATTTCGGGGCCACTCGTCACGCTGATTCCCACTCTGATCCTTACGCTAACTTGGCGGTTGGGTGCGTGCAGTGTATCACGCGCGGGGCCCTGGCGGTTCGCGATTCGCGGGCCCTCTCTTACTCTGTACACCGGAGACGGCTCAATGTCGGCCCCTGCAATCGAAGCGCTTGACCTCGCTGCTTTGCTGTGCTCGCGCGTTTGTCATGATCTCATCAGTCCCGTGGGCGCGATCGTCAACGGACTGGAGGTGCTCGCGGAAGATAACGATGCCGAAACGCAGCAATTCGCGCTTGAGCTCATCAAGAAAAGTTCGCGCACGGCGTCCGCCAAGCTACAGTTCTGCCGCATTGCTTTCGGGGCCGCAGGCTCTGCCGGTGCGCAGATCGACCTCGGCGATGCCGAGACCATCGCGCGGGGATTCTTTGAAGACGAGAAAACGAAGCTTGCCTGGAATTTGCCGCGCGCACTGTTGCCGAAAAACCGGGTAAAACTGCTGCTCAACCTGCTTCTCATCGCGGGTCAGGCCATTCCGCGCGGCGGACAGCTAACCGTCGAGCCGCTGGGCTCGGGCGACAGTATGGGCTTCAGGATTCACGCGAGCGGCACCAATGCGCGTATTCCGCCGGCCGTTCCAAGCCTGCTTGCCATGGATCCGGGCGACGGCGTCGACGCTCATCGTATCCAGCCGTTCTACGCCGGCCTTCTCGCACAAGCTGCCGGTGTTACAACGACGATCGGGACGGAGGGAGATGCGGTGGTGCTCACGGCGCAATAGACGCCGTCGCGCGCACTGCCGGGGATCCCTGGCAGCCCGGTTGGTTAACGGAATCTGAACAGCGCGCATTCCGGGCTGCGCCTGCAACCAAAATTAAACGCTTCACCGACACACTCGACCGGTGCGCAAACGGGACTGGTGGCAGCGGGCGAATGCCCGTTGGCATGGGCGTTTTCAATGGACGACCTGCTGCAAGAGTTCGTGACCGAGACCAACGAGAGTCTCGACGTAGTGGACGTCGAGCTCGTCCGGTTTGAGCAGGAACCGAACAACAAGAAGATCCTCGACAACATCTTTCGCCTTGTCCACACCATCAAGGGCACGTGCGGCTTCTTGAGCTTGCCGCGGCTCGAAGCGCTGGCGCACGCCGCCGAAACACTGATGGGAAAATTTCGCGACGGTGCGCCGGCAAGCGGCAAATCCGTGACCCTCATCCTCGCCACCATCGATCGCATCAAGGAAATACTCGAAGCTCTCGAAAGCAATCAGCGCGAACCGGATGGCGACGACTCCGATCTGATTTCCGAGCTCGAGCGTACCGTTAGCGAAATCGCTCGGCCGGCGCCGGCTTCAACCGCATCGTCACCGTCACGGACAATCGGTACATTGACGCCACAAGTGCTGGAGCGGCCACTGCGCCCGGGCGAAGTATCGCTCGACGAATTGGAGCGCGCATTCCGCGAGACGGAAGTCGATCCAGCAATTGCTGCGGCTCTTTCGGCTGACGCGGCTCCCAAAGCGGCAAAGGCGCCTTCGCGCGAAGAAGGCACACCGCGCGAAAGCAATGCAGCGCCTGCCAAGGAGGATGAGAGCAAGTCGGGAAATCAGTCTATTCGCGTTACCGTCGATACGCTCGAGCAATTGATGACCATGGTGTCCGAGCTGGTGCTTACGCGCAACCAGCTTCTCGAAATCGTGCGCCGTCACGAGGACTCGGAATTCAAAGGCCCCCTGCAACGCCTCTCCAACGTCACCGCCGAGTTGCAGGAAGGGGTGATGAAGACGCGCATGCAGCCGATCGGGAACGCGTGGCAAAAGCTGCCTCGCATCGTGCGCGATCTCGCAAATGAGTTGGGCAAGGAGATTGATCTCGAGATGCACGGCGCCGAGACCGAGCTCGATCGCCAAGTGCTCGACCTTATCAAGGACCCGCTCACGCACATGGTGCGCAACTCCGCGGATCACGGCCTGGAGTCGCCCGCCGACCGCCGCGCCGCCGGTAAACCGGTACGCGGCCGTATCCGCTTGTCCGCCTATCATGAGGGAGGACAGATCGTAATCCAAATTTCGGATGATGGTCGGGGTCTCAACACGGCGCGCATCAAAGCGAAGGCAATCGCGCAAGGCCTCGTTTCCGAAGAGGAAGCCGAGAAACTTTCCGAAGCGCAAATCCACAAATTCATCTTTGCCGCTGGCTTTTCGACCGCCGCCAAGGTCACCAACGTGTCGGGCCGCGGCGTCGGCATGGACGTCGTACGCAACAATATCGACCAGATCGGCGGAACCATAGATGTGAAGTCGGCAGCCGGCATGGGCGCGAGCTTCACGATCAAAATCCCGCTGACACTGGCAATTGTGTCGGCACTGATCGTGGAAGCGGGCGGCGACCGTTTCGCGATCCCCCAGCTCTCGGTGATGGAGCTCGTGCGCGCGCGCAGCAACACCGAACATCGCATCGAGCGCATCAAGGATACCGCCGTGTTGCGCTTGCGCGACAAGCTCCTGCCGCTTGCAAGGCTGACCAAGGTACTCGGCCTCGAATCGCCCAATGCCGGTGAAAAGGATGACGGCTTTATCGTTGTCGTTCAGGTCGGCACGCAGATGTTCGGAATTATTGTCGACGGCGTATTCCACACGGAAGAAATCGTCGTGAAGCCGATGTCGAGCAAGTTGCGCAACATCGCCGTGTTTTCCGGAAACACCATTCTCGGCGACGGCTCGGTGATTATGATCATCGATCCGAACGGCATCGCCCAATCGATCGGCAGCACGGTAAGCTCGCAGCTTGCGGCAAGCGAAGCCGAGGCTGAGAAGAAGCATGCACCTTCGGACGAGCGATTGACGTCATTGCTTGTTTTCCGCGCAGGCTCGGCACAGGCGAAGGCCGTGCCGCTTGCCTTGATTACGCGGCTGGAAGAAATCGACGCCCGCAAGATCGAGCTGTCGAACGGTCGGCATATGGTGCAATACCGCGGTCAGCTGATGCCGCTTATTCGGCTGAACGACGACGTCCGCGTCAAAGGCGAGGGTGCGCAGCCGCTCTTGGTATTCTCGGACGGCAAACGTTCGATAGCGCTTGTGGTCGATGAGATCGTCGACATCGTCGAGGAACGGCTCGATATCCAGGTTGCGAGCGAAAATTCGGGCGTCATCGGATCTGCCGTCATCAAAGGGCAGGCTACGGAAATCATTGACGTCGGCTATTTTCTGCCGGCGGCGTTCGAGGACTGGTTCCGGCGCAAGGAGCGCCCGGAGAACGCCGCGGTGAAGTCGATCATGCTGATCGACGACTCGCCGTTTTTCCGCGACATGCTCGCGCCGGTGCTGCAGGCCGCCGGTTACGAGGTCACATCGTTGCCGGGCGCCAAGGAGGCGCTCGCGACATTGCGAAGCGGCCGGCGCTTCGATGTCGTTGTTACGGATATCGATATGCCGGAGATGGATGGCTTCCAACTTGCGGAGGCCATGCGCGCGGATCCCTCTTTCAAGGACGTGCCGATCATCGCGCTGTCGTCGATTGTATCGCAGGAAGCGCTCGAACGGGGACGGCAGGTCGGCTTCCACGACTACGTCGCGAAATTCGATCGCCAAGGACTGATCGCGGCACTCAAGGAGCAGACCGACGTTGAGCGGGCGGCGTGAGACAGCGGAAATGAGCAACGACGAACACCTCAGCGAGTACGTCACCGCGATGATCGGCGGCCAGATGTTCGGCCTGCCGATCCTGAGCGTGCAGGATGTTTTCGTTCCCGATCGTTTGACGCGCGTCCCTCTATCGCAGCCGGAGATCGCGGGCGTGCTCAATTTGCGCGGCCGTATCGTGACTTTAATCGACATGCGGCGCCGCCTTGGCCTGGAGAGCAAGCCGGTGGACGGCCAGATGATGGCGATTGGCGTGGAGTCGCGCTGTGAATCCTACGGATTGTTGATCGACAGTATCGGTGAGGTGCTCAAGCTTGATGACAGTGCTCGCGAAATGAGTCCGATCAATCTCGATCCCAGGCTGGCGCGGGTTTGCGCGGGCATTCATCGTCTGGATGGGCAATTGCTTGTCATTCTCGATGTGGATCGGGTTCTCGATCTCGGTTCGTCTTCAATGGCTGCATAAGGATTCGGAACGAAAACACAGGAAACGCCGTGCGATTCCGCAGATGAATAAAACGAGGAAGTGCGATGAAAACGTGTCTGGTTGTTGACGACTCCAGTGTCATTCGCAAGGTGGCGCGGAGAATTCTCGAGGGTCTCGACTTCGAAATAGTCGAGGCGGAAGACGGAGAGCAGGCGCTGGAAGCCTGCCGGCGGCAGCTTCCCGAAGCGATTTTGCTCGATTGGAATATGCCGAAGATGGACGGCTACGAATTCCTGCGTTCGCTGCGCCGCTTGCCGGGTGGCGACACACCGAAAGTCGTGTTCTGCACGACCGAGAACGATGTGGCGCACATCGCGCGCGCACTGCACGCCGGCGCGAACGAATACATTATGAAGCCGTTCGACAAGGAGATCGTCGAGGCAAAATTCCAGGAAGTTGGGCTGATCTGACCGGTTATACCCCGGTTTCGAATTCCTTTCGTTTGCAAAGAGTCGCCCGATGAATCTTGCCGTCGCCTCAGGGGCGCCTGTCGCCTCCGCTACTCGTAAAATACGCGTCATGATTGTCGATGACGCTGTCGTCATCCGCGGGCTGTTCGCACGCTGGATTGAAGCCGAGCCTGATCTCGAGGTCGTCGCTTCGGTGCGTACCGGCCGTGAGGCGGTTGGCCAGATCGAACGCATTAATCCCGATATCGTGCTGCTCGACATCGAAATGCCGGAGCTTGATGGGCTCACCGCGCTGCCGATGCTGCTCGCCAAGAAGCCCGATGTTACCGTGATCATGGCGTCGACGCTGACGCGGCGAAATGCAGAAATCAGCTTGAGGTCTCTCTCACTTGGTGCGGCGGACTACATTCCGAAACCGACGACGCATCAGGAGGTAACGGGTTCGCCAGCCTTTCGCCGTGAGCTGGTCGAAAAAGTCCGCGCTCTCGGCCTGCGCGCGCTTCGCCTCGCATCCGCCGCGCCCCAGCCGCGCGCCTTCAGGGCAGGCGCTGCGATTCGTCAGACACCTGTGGCTCCTGCGGCGCGCCCAGCGGGAGAGGGCACTTCAGCTGCGCGAGGGTTTGCATTGCGGCCCTTTCCGCCGGCGCAACCACGCGTTTTGCTGATCGGTTCGTCGACCGGTGGCCCGCAGGCGTTGAATGCCGTTGTCCCGCAATTGGGCCGTGTTCTCGATCGCGCCCCTGTGCTGATCACGCAGCACATGCCACCGACCTTCACGACGATTTTGGCGGAGCATCTGACACGGCTTTCCAATCGTCCCGCGTGCGAGGGACAGGAGGGACAGGAAATCAAGCCGGGCCACATCTACATTGCTCCCGGTGGCCGGCACATGAAGGTTGCGCGCCGCGACAACACTGCGGTGATCGAACTCGATGACGGTCCGATGGTCAACTTCTGCAAGCCTTCAGTCGATCCGATGTTTTCGTCGGCCGCTGCCGTCTGGGGCAATTCGGTTGTCGGCATGGTGCTGACCGGGATGGGCTCCGATGGTCTGCGGGGCGCGAAGGAGATTGTCGCCGCCGGTGGCGCGGTCGTGGCTCAGGATGAAGCGACGAGCGTCATTTGGGGCATGCCGGGGCAGGTGGCGAACGCGGGCGTGTGCTCGGCCGTGCTGCCGCTCAACGAAATGGCTCCGAAAATGGTACGGGTTTTTGCCGGAGATCGATCGTGACTCCGCAAGATTTCGATTATCTCCGCGCGCTCCTGAAAGAGCGCTCCGGGCTCGTGCTGTCTGCCGACAAGCAGTACTTGGCTGAAAGCCGGCTGCTGCCGGTTGCACGGCGTCACAACATCTCCAATCTCGGCGAACTGGTGACGAGGCTTCGCGACAGGAATGCCGAGGCGCTGGCGGTTGCAGCCGTCGAGGCAATGACGACGAATGAATCGTTCTTTTTCCGGGACAAAATACCGTTTGACTATTTCCGTGACGTAATCGTGCCGGATTTGATTGCGCAGCATCACCGTCGTCACCGCATCCGTATCTGGTGCACGGCCGCCGCGGCCGGTCAGGAACCGTATTCACTTGCGATGATCCTGCGCGATCTTGCCGACAAGATGCCAGGTTGGCGCATTGATATACTCGCTACCGATATTTCCGGCGACGTTCTGGAGAAAGCGAAGTCGGGCATCTACAGCCAGTTCGAAGTGCAGCGCGGCCTGCCCATTCAGCAGCTTGTGAAATCGTTCAACCAGGCCGGCGAGCACTGGCAGATCAAGCCGGAGCTTCGCCAGATGGTGAGCTTCCGGCAATTGAATTTGCTGCAGGATTTCTCCCACCTCGGCTTTTTCGACGTGGTCTTCTGCCGCAACGTGCTGATCTATTTCGACCAGCCGACCAAGACGGATGTCCTCAAGCGCCTTGCGCGAGTCATCGAGCCGACGGGCTATCTGGTGCTCGGTGCGGCGGAAACGGTTGTCGGCCTTACCAACGCATTCAAACCGCATGACCAGCACCGCGGGCTCTATGTGCCGAACACGAGCAAGGAGCCGACGGACGCGCCGCCGAAACCGGCAGCGCCAATGGCGGGGACCGTGGTGAAATTTGCCGGCGCAAGGCGCTGATTATCGCGTGCGCACAGATTTTTCACTGCTCGCGCGGGCCTATGCCTTCTTTGCGAAGAAGCTGCACCAGCCATTTGGGCTGATATCACCCTCGACCAACTGGCACGATTTTGGCGCGCGGAAGAAGCTGCAGATGGCGCAGTGCTGATCTTTGTTGGGGTGGTCCTGATATTTCGCCGTTTTCTTGTCGACCTTGGATTGGGCCTTGGCGATTTCGCTGCCGCCTAGCGTCACCCCCAGGCCCAAGACCGCAACGGCGCCGATTGCTGACGGAAATAGGGCGCGGCGGGAGATGGGCCTGCTGCCGCCGGGAACGGACCGGGAAATGGGGATTCGTTTGTCGGGGACTGTCACAAGCGCCTCCGGAAGGAATAAGCCGCCGCCCCGCTGTGGCTCAACGCCGCCTTGCATCCTCAGTTCCGGCGTGCCGCTCTTCCTGATTGTCGCTGCGCGATGCTATGAGAGGCCCCTAGCCCTGTAAATTTCATGCGTTTATGGCCGCTATACCGTTGAGGATGCCGTGATCCAGCCCGTCATGATTTTGGGAATTCCCGTCGATTTCATTCTCTTTGCGCTGACGTTGCTCGGCGTTGCGCTCTTCCACCGGCACACGCTTCCTGTCGCGGTCACCGGCCTCGTCGCAATCGTGCTCTACAAGCTCATTTTTACCGGCTTCAAAGCCGGAGCGGGGTTACCCGGCTTCGTCGGCCACATGGAGCACGAATGGGTGACGCTCGTGAACCTGTTTCTGCTGCTGATGGGCTTTGCGCTGCTATCGCGCCACTTCGAGAAGACTGGAATCCCCGATGAGATGCCGGCATTGCTGCCGGACGATTGGCGCGGCGGCGTGATGCTGCTTGTGATGGTCTTCGTCATTTCCAGCTTTCTCGACAACATCGCCGCAGCTTTGATAGGCGGCACGGTTGCCCGTCACGTTTTCCGCGGCAAGGTTCACATCGGCTATCTCGCTGCGATTGTCGCTGCATCGAATGCCGGCGGTTCGGGCAGCGTGGTCGGCGATACGACGACAACCATGATGTGGATCGCGGGCGTCAGTCCGCTCAGTGTTGTCGAAGCCTATGTGGCGGCCGCGACGGCGATGCTGATTTTTGCCGTGCCGGCATCGGTTCAGCAGCAGCGTTTTTCGCCTATCGTGAAGGAAGCGCGCAAGGGCTTGAAGTTTGATTGGGCGCGCATTTTCATCGTCGCAGCCATTCTCATCGTCGCGCTGACCGTCAACATTACGATGAACGTCAAGTATCCGGCAGTGCTCGACTCCGTACCGCTGCTCGGCATCTCCATTTGGGTCGTGATCTTTGCAACGTCGCCACTGCGGCGGCCAGATTGGGATGTCATGCCGGAGACGCTGAAGGGCACGATTTTTTTGCTGTCGCTCGTCACGGCAGCCTCGATGATGCCTGTCGAGCGCCTACCTGCTGCATCGTGGCAGACAGCGATGGGGCTCGGATTCGTCTCGTCGGTGTTCGACAACATTCCGCTGACGGCGCTCGCGCTGCATCAGGGCGGCTATGATTGGGGTTATCTTGCCTATGCGGTGGGCTTCGGCGGCTCGATGGTCTGGTTCGGCTCGTCGGCGGGCGTCGCGCTGTCGAACATGTATCCCGAGGCAAAATCGGTTGGCCGATGGCTGAGCCGCGGGTGGCACGTCACGCTCGCCTATGTCATCGGCTTTTTCGTGATGCTCGCCATCCTGCACTGGCACCCGGACCCGCCGCTTCGATAGCAAGGTCGTCAAAAAAACCCCGCCGTTTGACGGCGGGGGTGTGAGGTCGGGAGATTTGAGCACGAGGCTCAAGATGCGCTCGACAGGCGGACTGTAACGTTTCGGCAAGAGCCGCCTGCGGAACGACCGCCGTCGGATGGGACCTTGGCAGCCGCGAGCGCCACAAAACTTAATCGTCCTCCGGAATGCCGAGTGTGACGCACGTCACAGAAGCGCGTTTTTCTGACGGACAATGTTACGATTTCGGCATTTGCGCCCGGAAATAGCACGTTTTGCGGCGCGCGGGTGTCCTTGCCGGCCGGATGCTTTTGCAGGAAGCTACACGCCAGCCAACAACCGGGGAGGGCGTTTGCCGTGCAAGTCATTCCACTGGGCCCGGGCTTCGCCGCCGAACTGCGCGGCGTTACGCTCGCAGATGTTGCCAACGACGACGCGATCTACAACGACGTGCGGGCCGCCTTTGAGGAACATTCGGTCCTCATCTTCCGCAGCCAGGACGTGACCGATGATGGCCAGCTTGCATTTTCGCGCCGCTTCGGCCCGCCGGAGGTGACGAAGGTCGGCTCGCTCGGCACCGGCACGCATTTCATTACGCTCACCACGATCGGCCCGGACGGCAAGGTGGTGCCGCCCGACCATCGCTATGCGTTGCGCAACAAGGCGAACCAGCTCTGGCACACGGATTCGTCGTTCAAGCGCACACCGGCGCTCGCGTCCGTGCTGTCCGCGCGCATCATTCCGCAAAACGGTGGCGAGACCGAATACGTCTCGACACGGCTTGCCTTTGAAAAGCTCGATGCGGCGCTGCAACGAAAGCTGGAAAACACTTTCGTCTGGCATGATTACAATCACTCGCGCAGCCAGATCGCGGAAGGGTTGGCGACGCCGGAAGAGCGCGCGGCGCTCCCGCCGGTGTGCTGGCGCATGGTATGGAAGAACCCGGTCAACGGCCGGGGCGCGCTTTTTCTTGCTTCGCATGCTTACGCCGTCGAAGGCATGGAGCCGGCAGCGGGCAAACGGTTGATCGATGAATTGATGCAAGCCGCGACCGCGCCCGGCACCAGCTACGCGCATCAGTGGAAGAGCGGCGACGTGGTGATGTGGGATAATCGCGCAACGATGCATCGCGGCCGGCCTTGGCCGGCGCACGAAGCACGGCTGATGATCCGCACCACGATTTCTGCAACCGAAGCCGACGGCGTCGAGTCGATGCGCCCGCCCAATCAGCAGGCGGCAGAATG
Organism: Pseudolabrys sp.; assembly: GCA_035760805.1. Classification (GTDB taxonomy): domain Bacteria; phylum Pseudomonadota; class Alphaproteobacteria; order Rhizobiales; family Xanthobacteraceae; genus Pseudolabrys. The sequence goes on along the minus strand of DASTSG010000049.1, from coordinate 163,747 downwards.
ATTCATTATCCGGGCCGGGGCACAATCCGTTGAAGACGGACGTAAACGCCGTTTCGTCCCGACCATCCAGCTTACAGATGCGCTGTGCCTTCCTAAGCGAGATCGCCGGGACAGGCCCGGCGATGACAAGTCTGAAGCGATTTAATTGTCAAACAGCCCGCTTCGCTGAAGCTTCGGCGCGCGGGCCAAGCGTCATCGCCCGCGTTCTTTAAGGCGCCGGGTACGCCTTCATTCTCTCTCCTTCGCTTCTCGGCGATGGAGCGGCGGGAGGCGCCAGGAGCTTGCGAGGCTCCTTTGAGGCGGACCTTGCGATCGGCCCGCCTCGCGCGCCCACGGCCATGTCTCCGTTACCGGAGATGGCCGCTTGCGGGGCGCGCGCGCCCAGTGACGTAGGGCGCAGCGCCTCCCGGCGCTCCACCGCCACATCGCGGCCTCCGGCGCTTGCCGGCCGGAAGCCGGCCCGCCCCACGTTTCGCGGCGCTGATCAAACGCCGTCGTGAGCGGGCGAAAACAAAAATAATCCTCATAGGAATAAAATCAAGATTGTCGCTATAGAATTCGGTACTGAGGATAAGAAGGGCGCTTGCGCAATCTGCCGCGTCAGTGCCCGCGTCACTGCTTCCAACTCCTTCTGCACAATCTTGAGCAGGATACGCGCGCTGTCTTATCGCGCTCAGAGGGAAGGAAGCCGATCGCGCCGCCGAGTGGCAGATGGCGGCTTTTGGCGCACGGCAATTCATCTGGCGTGAGTGGCGGGCGGCGGCGTCGTGCGATAAGATTGCCTGGAAACAGGCCTGTGGCCGAGTTCGAAGCGGCGACAAATGACGATCCGCGTCCGCGATCCTTCAGCACAGCCGCAGTCAAAGCGGCTGTGCTTTGACCGCTACGTGCTGGATCTGCATCGAGGCTGTCTGCTGCTTGATGGAAACGAAATTGTGTTGCGGCCGAAAACGCTGGCCGTGTTGCAATACCTCGTCGAGAATTCAGGCCGGCTCATATCGAAGGACGAACTCTTTACGGCTGTCTGGCCCAATGTTGTCGTAACGGATGATGCGCTGGTGCAAAGCATCGGCGAACTGCGGCGGACGCTCGGGGCCGACGGGCCACGCCTGATCAAGACCATCCCGCGACGCGGCTACCGCTTTGAATCGGATGTGTCCGCGTGCGCATCAGATACCGACACTCAAACCGATACGCTTATTTCGCCGGGCTCCGATGAAACGGTCGCGGCACCGAATTCCGGTTTCATTCGGTACGCCTTGTTGTTTGCTTCGTTCGCTTTGGCCGTCTTGCTCGTTTCAGGCGTGCTATGGAGCGGCATCGTCCGAAAAAACGCCGCAAGCGATACAAAACCTGTGATCGCCGTTCTGCCCCTTGCCAATCAGAACAAGGATCCAGGCAGCGCGTATTTTGCGGACGGATTGACGCAGGACCTTATCAATGCTCTCGGCCGGTTCTCGTCGTTGACGGTAATGTCGTGGAACGCGGTCCTTCCGTACAAGGACAAGCCTGCAAACCCGACAGAAATCGCGAACCGTCTAGCCGCGCGTTACGAGGTGGAAGGGAGTGTGCAGCAGACCGGCGACCGCTTGCGCGTCAATGCACAACTTACCGACACGAACGGACACGTGCTTTGGGCGGCAAGTTTTGACGAGGCGCTGACCGATCTCTTTGCCCTGCAGAACAAGATGACGACGCAGATCGCGGGAGCCTTGGCCATCCGGGTATCGGAGGCCGAGCAGCGGCGCGCTGTCAGGAAACCAACGAAAAGTCTCGAAGCCTACGATTATGTGCTTCGCGCAAGGCCCGCTTTGGCGCGCCCGGAACGGGCAAACATCGCGGAGGCGCGGGTTCTTCTGCGGCGCGCGATCGATCTCGATCCGAATTACGCCGCGGCCTATGCGGCGCTTGCCGAAACCTATTTCGATGCGACCTCGATGGGGTGGGCGGAGTCGCCGATAGAGTTTCTGAATCGTGCGGAAGAGATGGCGAACAAGGCGCTCAGTATGGATGACTCCAACGTGCGCGCTCACGTCGTTCTCGGTCGCATCCATATCTTTTACCACCGATATGCGCAGGCGAAGGCCGAGATCGATCGTGCGCTGGCCATCAACCCGAGCGATGCCAGCGGCATTGCGGGCCATGGCAATATCCTCATGTGGTCGGGGCAGACAGACGCCGCCATCGAAGAATTGGAACGAGCGCAGCGAATTGACCCGGAGCTCAATCCGATGGACCGCTTCGCGCTGAGTCTCGCTTACTTTTTGAAAGGGCGTTACGACAACGCGATCGAACAGGGTGAACTCAACCTGAGTCGAACGGCGGGCGCGAATTTCAGCCGCATCGTGCTGGCAGCTGCCTATGCCGAGCAGGATCGGATCGGCGACACGACGCGCATGGTGGCAATGATACGTCGTCTCGATCCGACGTTCGATCCAGGAGAATTCGGGACCAAATTTCTAAATGCCGTCGATCTCGAACGCCTGCGCGACGGCTTGCGCAAAGCCGGCCTCCTGACAGCGCAGCCCGGCAGCGCGCATTGACTGTCACTCCTTCGGAAGGATCGGGCGATTGTGGTTCGCCTTGGCAATATTGTTGGCGAGATCTTTCTGAAAAAGAGCCGGGCCGTCAGGTGCCGGTTTTCCAAACACGTAGAGCTTGCCGTCACTAATCAGCCAATTTTCGGGGTTTGCCACGACCACCTGATTCAAGGCTAAAGCCATGGCGCAGTAGTTGCCGAATTGCGGCGCGTAATGCACCGGATCGGCCTTGAACAAATCGCGATGTTTTGCGCTGGCAAACCGGTAGCGGCGCTCATCCCATACGTATTCGAACTCGGGCAGGCCTGGAGTTGGCTTTCCGTCGGTGAAATAGGCCACCGGATCGTAGCCTTTGATCGCCAAGGGTACGTCGGCGGCGAAAGAAGTCGAAGGTGGAAGTGCAGACGCGGTGGCCAGCACTGCGAGCAGAATGGCACGCCGGCGAGAGAGACTGCCCATGACAAGCTCCATTCGAGTTGCCGCAAAACGCGCGGGCCGAAACAAGGTCGAACCAGGACGACGACGAAGGTGCCGCCTTGCACACGATCGAGCGCCGTCGTTCCGCTCGGATGTCTTCATTCTACGGCAGGCAGAAATTCGAATCTCGGCACTTTTTCGTCATTTCCTTCGGTTTGTTTCGTTACGCAGCCAGCCCGCTCAATAACATCGGCCGATCGAACCGACGTCTCCCACGAGCCGGAGGAGAAGAAGGATGCGTAGCCTGATGCCTGCGATGCCACGGATTTTTCGTTTCGTTTTCTTGCTTTGCACGATCGGAATCGTCATTGCGCCGTCGGTGGCCGCCGCCGAAAGCAAGTTTGTTATCAAGGCCCTCGCGGAAAAGAAGCTGAAGGAACTGCCCGCCGGTCCGCTCTATTGGGAGATCGAGAATTTCCCGACGCTCGCGCAGGCGAAGGCTGCGGCGGGGCCGACGTCCCTGGCGACGGAGGCTGCGGGGAAAAGTTGGCTCTTTACACTCGGCGCAAAGGGCGCCCCTGCGCACGGTGGAACAAAGGTCGTTGAAATCGGACCCGTGCCGCCGATCCAGGCATCCGAGTATCTGCTGCGGATCAACTATGCCAGTGGCCAGCCCGGCGCGAAGACGCGCATTCACACCCATCCGGGCTCGGAGGCTTTTTACGTGCTGTCCGGCCAGTTGGGCCAGAAGACTCCGCACGGCACAAGTTACGCGAATATCGGGGACTTCATGCCCGGGCACGGTCCCGGCATGCCGATGCAGGTTTTCAGCAACGGAGAGAACAATCTGAGTGCGCTGGTCATGTTCGTGGTCGATGCCACAAAGCCGTTTTCATCGCCGGCCGAAATGAAATGACATTTCGAGACAAGCGGGCCGCCGTTAAAAACAAAAACCCCGCCTTGCGGCGGGGATTTTGTTTTGGTTTTCGGGTCCCGCTTTCGTGGGGACGGCGGACAGAAGATTACGCCGGGATGCGCTCGTCGTGTTCGCTCGGCTCGCGCAGCACGTAGCCGCGGCCCCACACCGTCTCGATGTAGTTCTTGCCGCTGGAAGCGTTCGCGAGCTTCTTGCGCAGCTTGCAGATGAACACGTCGATGATTTTCAGCTCCGGCTCGTCCATCCCGCCGTAGAGATGATTGAGAAACATCTCCTTGGTGAGCGTGGTGCCTTTGCGGAGCGAGAGCAGCTCCAGCATCTGGTATTCCTTGCCGGTCAGATGCACGCGTTGGCCGCCGACCTCCACCGTCTTGGTGTCGAGATTGACGACGAGATCGCCGGTATTGATGACCGACTGCGCATGCCCCTTCGAGCGGCGGACGATCGCGTGGATGCGGGCAATCAGCTCGTCCTTGTGGAACGGCTTGGTCATGTAGTCGTCGGCGCCGAAGCCGAGACCCTTCACCTTGTCCTCGATGCCGGCCAGGCCGGAGAGGATGAGGATGGGTGTCTTGACCTTGGATACCCGGAGTGAGCGCAGAACCTCGAAACCCGACATGTCGGGGAGATTCAGGTCCAGGAGGATGATGTCGTAGTCATAAAGTTTGCCGAGATCCACGCCTTCTTCGCCGAGATCGGTGGTGTAGACGTTAAAGGCCTCGGATTTGAGCATCAGCTCGATCGACTGCGCGGTCGCGCTGTCATCTTCAATCAGCAATACGCGCATGCCAGTCCCCTTCCTCGCCACAAGGGCCCCGGGCGCGCTGTGCCGAAGCGGCGCCCTCTCCAAAAACGCATTGGGACAAACCGATTCGACACTAGTCCGGTATGGTTAACAAATCCTAATTCTCTTATGCAAGAGTCTGCTAGGCGATTCTGACCGAATCGCCGTAAGGTGTTGCAGGAGAGAGAGATTCTGGTCACGTACCGGCTCATAATTCACGTTAAGAGTCGTTACTAAGCGACTCGTGCGACTGCGCCCTTACCGGAAGCCGGAAATGGGGACAGTCCTTGTCCCGTAAACGGTGACGCAATGATTAATGACGCGGGTAAACACCGGGTTAAGGCGACCACCGACTCGGTAAGGCTAAGGGCAGGTTTACGCAGGTTTCAGGCGCGCCGCGACGAGCTGCTTGCGCGCGTCATGAGAGCGGCCGAGGCCTTCGCCGGCGTCGACACTGCGGGAAAGAAAGCGCGTGCGCGGCGGGATCACGATGCGTCTTTATCGCTCTCCGCCTGAAGTGCCATTTCCTTTGTCACCTCCTCCCTCGAGGGAGAGGTCGGCGTGCGAAGCGAGCCCGAAGAAATGAAAGCACTGGCCGAGCAGATCAACGATCTTGATGCCGTTGAAACCTACGGCCGCGTGATCGGCGTGCGTGGGCTGATGGTTGAAGTCGCGGGGCCGGTCTACGCGATGTCGGTGGGAGCGCGCCTTAATATCGAAACCGGGACTGGTGCGCCGATCCCGTGCGAGGTGGTCGGCTTTTCCGATGGCAACGCGCTGGTGATGCCGTTTGCAGCCCTTGACGGTGTGCGCCGCGGCTGCCGCGCTGTCGTCGTGTCCGGCGCCGGAACCATCCGCCCTTCGGAGCGGTGGCTTGGCCGCGTCGTCAACGCCATGGGTGAGCCGGTTGACGGAGGCGGTCCGCTGCCGCCAGGGCCGGCGCCTTTTGCATTTCGCGCGTCACCGCCACCGGCGCATGCGCGGCGCCGCGTCGGCGAACCGCTCGATCTCGGCGTGCGCGCGCTCAATACATTCGTCACCTGTTGCCGCGGCCAGCGCATGGGCATCTTTTCCGGCTCCGGCGTGGGCAAATCAGTGCTGCTTTCGATGCTGGCGCGCAATGTCGCCGCCGACATCTCGGTCATTGGCCTGGTCGGTGAACGCGGCCGCGAGGTGCAGGAGTTCTTGCAGGACGATCTTGGTCCCGCCGGTTTGGCGCGCTCGGTCGTCGTCGTTTCCACGTCGGACGAGCCGGCGCTGATGCGCCGGCAGGCTGCTTATCTGACGATGGCCATCGCCGAATTCTTTCGCGATCTCGGCAAGGATGTGCTGGTGCTAATGGATTCGGTCACGCGCTTTGCAATGGCGCAGCGCGAGATCGGCCTTTCGGCTGGCGAGCCGCCGACGGCGAAAGGCTATACGCCGACCGTGTTCACCGAGTTGCCGCGGCTCCTGGAGCGGGCGGGACCAGGGACGGAGCAGGGCACAATCACCGGCATTTTCACGGTGCTGGTCGATGGCGACGACCACAACGAGCCTGTAGCGGACGCCGTGCGCGGCATTCTCGATGGGCACATCGTTATGGAGCGCGCCATCGCCGAGCGCGGACGCTATCCGGCCATCAATGTCTTGAAGTCCATCTCGCGCACGATGCCGCGCGCCGCCGACCCCGCCTACCTGCCGACGATCACGCGCGCCAAGCAGATCATGGCGACCTACGCCGATATGGAAGAATTGATCCGGCTGGGTGCTTATCGCCCGGGTTCGAGCGCCGAAGTCGATGAAGCCATTGGCCTACACAAGCCGCTGGAGGCGTTTCTCGGCCAGAGTAAGGAAGAATCAACGAGTATGGCGGAGGGATATCAGCGGCTTGAGCGAATTCTCCAGGGCGCGGAAACCGAAAACTAACGTTATTGCGGCACTGTTGGCGGTCTTAGGTCCGATCCGTCTGCCCGGCAGTTCACCGCATTGGCCGGCGCGAACGGGATTTCGGGACTTCTGGGGAGTACCAAGTCGATGAAGTCGCGCGAAACGCTTATTCGCTTAAAGAAATTCCAGGTCGATGAGAGGCGGCGCAAGGTCGCTCAGATCGAGGCGATGATTGCCGAATTCGACCGCATCGCGGCCGAGCTTGACCGTGAAATCAAGACTGAACAGGACCGCGCCGGCATCCATGATCCGGCTCATTTCGCCTATCCGACCTATGCCAAGGCCGCGATCGCGCGGCGGGAAAACCTGAAGCGCTCGGCCGACGAGCTCAAAGTCCAGCTCGACGATGCCAAGGCGTTCCTGGGCGAAGCCTTCGAGGAGCTCAAGAAAGTCGAGATGCTGGACGAGCGCGATCAGGCGCGTGAGCGCGCCGAGGCTAATGCGCGCGAGCAGACGGAGCTCGATCGCATAGGTGCCCTCAATTTTCAGCGCGCCCGCGCGTAGTCTTTCGCGACGTGAAGAGAATTTGGCGCCCATGCGGGCGCCATTTTCGTATCCGTCGCGCGGGAACGTGCGCGCGACAGATGATGCTCCTTTTTGACGGCGCGGTTGACCGGGATGTTCGCGCTTCGCGATCCCGTTTGTCAGTGCTGCCGGCCGGCCCGCCTTCTTCCCGGCGTAGCTTGGGTTTCAGCGATACCCACATTGCACTGGGGGCATCGACGCTGAAGCCTTTCGGAGGCTTGTGAAACACGAGCCGTTTTTCCCCTGAGGATGTACTCCGGAAAATCTTCAGCGGTTCAACCATTTGGTTGACGTCATTTCTCGGCATTGCAGTTTAGTTTGCTAACGACCGCGCGCTTGGCTGAACGCGGCGGCGACGACAACCACGGGAACGAAAATGAAAAGTCTGATCGAGCGGCTATTGCATTGCCGGGCGCAAGGGCACCATTCCAGAGTTTTGGCAAAGCGTTTCGCGCGCGCGGCGACCGAAACTGCGCTGTGGCTCGGTCTTTCGGCAACGGTCATTGCTTCGATCGATGTGATCCGCTGGGCTTCGGCGGCACAGAATGAATTCGAGCTACGGGATGCGCAGAGGATCGCTTTTGAAAACGCAGAGCGTTGCAGCCGGCAGGGCCTAAAAGCAGGCACGCATGAGCATCTGCTCTGCATGATGGATCGCAATGCCAAGCGGACCGAAAGGCCGGCACCTTTGGGCCTGTCGATGGAGTTGCCGTGATGGTCATACGTACAACCGGGCAAAGCGATCGCCCGGTCGAGCGGATCGGTTGGATGCTGCCTGGCCGGTCGCATATCGCTCAAGCGATTTCCCGGCTGTGGAAACACGACGGCGAAGTTCTCATGCAATGGATATTGATTATCGGCTTTTTCGGCGCCGTGGTCGGTGCGGAGAAAATCTTCGGCCATTCTTCCGCAAGCTGCTGGGTCAATTCAGCCGCTCCATTGGCGAATGCCGACTGGAATGCCCGCATGACCGTCAAGCACGGCACGCTATGCCCTGTGTGGGTCAAAACCGCAGCGGCCGATATCAATGAGCTCAAAATCATCTCTCCGCCCGCAGAAGGGAAGCGTCATTCTGCGCGGCCGAACCGGCGTGACCTATCACCCCGGGCGCGCCATCCATGGTGAGGACTTTTTTGCCTTCGAACTGCGCGGAAAATCACACGCCCATACGATTGACAGCATCGTCAAGGTTGCCGTGATGGTGGAATAACCGCGCGGGCAGGAGTGTTCCTGCGATCCGACGACGACCTTATGTGCGGCTGAGGCCAGCAGCACCCCCGATTGTCGCATCAGCGCAAAAGCGCCATCATCATCCGCGCGAGGAGGCCATAAAACTATAAGGGGGAAAACATGTCAGTCCGAAAGCTTGTGCTGCTGTCGCTTGGTGCCGCTGCGCTTGCGGCCGCCGGCGCCAAATCGGTTTCCGCCGCGCCGTTCCTGATCGTCGGCAACGATGAAAAGGTCCTGTGGGACGACAAAGGCAAAGCGGTTTTGCACCCGGCGGGTAACGATACGGTTGTCATCCTCGATCTGGCCGACCCGGAAAATCCGAAAACCATCGCAAAGCTGCCGCTGAAAAATTCGGTTATCGGTCCCCCAACCAATGTGGCGATCGATCCGACGAATTCGATCGCGCTGGTGGCCGACTCCGTCAACGTCACCAAGACCGACGACGGCAAGCTCAAGAACTCGCCCGATGACAAGGTTTACGTCATCGACATGAAGGCCAATCCGCCCAAGCTCGCCAACACGATCATGGTTGGCAAACAGCCATCCGGCTTGTGCTTCGACAAGACCGGCAGCATGGCGCTCGTCACCAACCGCGCCGACAAGACGGTAAGCGTGCTGTCGATCAAGGGCACCGACGTAAAAGCGACCGACACGGTCGATCTCGGCGGCGTCGCCACCAGCTGCGCCTTCACGCCCGACGGCAAGCACGCGCTCGTGACCAAGTTCAACGAGGGCAAGGTGTCGGTGCTGGACGTCAACGGCGACAAGGTGACCTACAGCAAGCTCGACCTGCCGACGGGCCCGTGGCCTTACAATGTCGTGGTCTCGCCGACGGGAATTGCGCTCACGTCCGATAATGGCGACGCCGGCTCGTCCGACGGCAGCGTCGACACCACGAGCGTGATCGATCTCGACGCCAAGCCGATGCGTATCATCGACCGCGTCGTGGTCGGCGACGGGCCCGAGGGCCTCGCGATCTCGCCGAAGGGCAACATCGCGGTATCGGTCATTCTTGCCGGCTCGAACAACAAGGCGGCCTACTTCTATCATCGCAACGGACATCTCGCCGTGCTGCGCATCAAGGGCAAGAAGGTGCGCAAGGTTGGCGACGTCGAGGTCGGCGGGCTTCCGGAAGGCGCCGCATTCACGCCGGACGGCAGATATCTTTATGTCGGCAACTATCTCGATTCCGATCTGTCGATCCTGCGCGTAAGACGCGGCAAGCTCACGCCGGTCAAGCGCTTCAAGCTGCCGGGTCATCCGGCATCTGTGCGGATGAGCGAGAAGTAACCTTGCCGAATTGAAACCCGCTACGGCGCCGCAGCGGCAGCGTGCTCCGTCCTCAAAAAGGGAGCTGGCGAGGGGATCAGCTCAATTCTCTCCCGGCTCGCGGAATTTATCATCAGGCGGCGCTTCGCGCGGATCCGCTGGCTCGCCGACCTCCCTTTCAAGGGGAGGTGACTAGAGCGGGATTCGATCAGGTTGAATTGCCGTCGGCATTGCGAGTAGCGCCGGCCGATGAAGCAATCCAGGTTTTACGTGCGATGCCTGGATTGCTTCGCTCGCAATGACGTTCAATTTGACTGGATTCCGCACCAAAACCACGCTTCCGCTTGAAACAGTTGCGCTCTAAAACGCCGCGGCGAGCTCGCGCGCGCCCGGCTTCTGCGCGGCGTGCTTCATGGTTGCTTCCATTTCCGCAATCAGGCCGGCGACGACTTTCGTGCGACGAGCGACGGGATTTCGATAGTAGCCCTGGGGTTGGAAAAAATTAGAGGTCGGTACGCGCTCGCGCATCCACTGCGGCATTGAAACCATATCGAAGCCATTGCCGTCACCGGTCAGATTCATCAGTTCAAGCTCGGCAGCGGAAAGCGTGGACTTGTAGCCTTTGGCCCGCGCAAAGCGCACTGAATCGAGCAGCTTCTCGACCTGCAGCAGCGGGCCGATGTCGATATCAAGCACCGCGGCATGCATGCCGAACCCTTTCGGCGTTTCTTTGGCCACACGATCGTACTCGCTCCACCGCGGCGGAATCGATTCCGCATAGGCGACCATGCGTTTCAGTGCCTCGATCTTGCGCTCCATCGCGCGAAGCGCCTCGCCTCGCCGCAATTGCGCTTTGTGGCGCAGGACGGAGAGGAACTGCTGGCCGTGCTCTGCGAGCAGCGAAACGGTGTTCGTGCTAAGCAGCTGATTGTAACCCAACGCCGGTGAAATCGCCTGCGAACGCGTCGCGGTGATGCCGGCCTGAGTGTCATATTCGCCGGTCCCACCCGTTTCGAAAGCGTAGACGTTGACGACTTGCTCCTTCGTCAATCCAGCGGCCAGCGCCGCCTGCGCATAAGCGTGCTTAAACTCGGGTTCACTTTTTCGCTCCGGCACGAATGCAAAGTATTCCTTGGCCGCCTGAAGGAAATCGGCGACCACCGGGATTTCCGGACGTTCCTGCGGTGGCGAGGGTGGAGCGAAAGGATTTTTCGGCATCGGCGGACCGCGATAAAGCGGCGGCTGCGTCAAAACGTAATCGTTTATGTCGATCGGGCGGTGGTCGCGCCGTTTTGCATTGCGGGTGCGGCGTTTTGCAGAAATCGCATCCCAATAGGCATCGGCTTGCGCCTGGTAGAGGCCGTGCACGCGCAGATATCGGGCGAGCTTGGCCTCGTAGTCCGCTGCCAGATCCAGTGAGTTTTGCGCGCATACGACCGTTGCCATGCCGGCGAACATGGTCGCCAGCACAGCCAGACACGCGTGAAAAGCAAGGCGATTTCGAAGAACCACGGGCGCTGTAAGAATTGATGCCGGTTACAGTATCGCTCGAAGTTCTTTGCAAGATATTGCCGACCGGTCAATTGGCTTCAGGACCGGGGTCCAAGTTACTGGACACACGAAAAAAAATGTGCGCCGAACGGCGCACAGTGGGGGAGGGAACTTCACACAAAATCAGCGGATGAGCGTTCCGTCGCGGCTTGTCCAGACCTTCAAATTGTCGGGCTGCACGACCGTCGGGTTTTGCGCCGTAAGAATATCGGTCCCGAGGTCAAGGCCACGCAAAGCAATGCCAAATCCCGCGATGATCGTTGCAGCCACGAGCGCCACCACGACAATCTTGAGGTGGGTTGAGCGGTCGGCGGTATAGAGCGACCAATTCATGGCACCCTCCAAGGCGCGCTCCTTGGTTCTCGCTGTCGCAGCGACGGTTCGATCCTCTTCGGCAATTCAACCTATGAACCGCGGTCGGGTTCCGGCAGAGGCGCTCACGGAACATTGAAGGCGCACTGTCAATGCGGCCCTGCACGCACTGCATGGCAGTCAGGTATCCGCTTAGATCGTGCCGACGGTTTTCAGACGTGCCCGGGGGTGGATTTCGGATTGCGACAATACCGGTGTCTGTGCGCGAAACCGCTCGATGATACCGCGCACGAACGGCCGGATCGCGCCCGAGGTAATCAACACCGGGGCTTCCCCTTCGCGCGCCGCGGCCTCGAAACGTTCACGGACAAGGCCGATGAATTCGGAAAGCTTGGAGGGTTGCATTGCCAGCGTGCGATCGTCTCCCTGGCCGACAATCGACTCGGCAAACGCCTGCTCCCACTGCGCTGACAGGGCGATCAAGGGAAGGAAGCCGCCAATGCTGTATTGCGCGCAGATTTGGCGCGACAGCCGGGCGCGAACATGCTCGGCCAGCATGACCGGATTGCGCGTTGCTCCGATTGCGTCGGCAATGCCTTCAAGGATTGTCGGCAGATCCCGGATGGACACGCGTTCCGCGAGCAACATTTGCAGGACGCGCTGAATACCGGAGATGTTGATTTGCGAAGGAACCAGGTCTTTGACGAGCTCCGCTTGTTCTTTCGGTATTTCCTTCAGGAGCTTCTGCACCTCGCCGTAGGAGAGCAACTCGGACATGTTGCTCTTCAGCAATTCGGTCAGATGCGTGGACAAAACCGTGGCCGCGTCCACCACGGTATAGCCTTTGAGTGAGGCCTCCTCCTTGAGCCCGGCCTCGATCCACGTGGCCGGAAGACCAAAGGTCGGTTCAGTGACGTGCGTGCCGGGCAAGTTCACCTGGCCGCCCGTCGGGTCCATGACCATGTACTGGTTTGGCCAGATCTTGCCGCTGCCCGCCTCCACGTCCTTGATCTTGATGACGTAAGCGTTGGCATCGAGCTGAACGTTGTCGAGGATGCGCACCGCTGGCATGACGAAGCCCATTTCGCCGGCGAGAGAGCGGCGCAGAGCCTTGATCTGCTCGGTTAGACGGTCGGTGCCATCGGGGCCATTCACCAGCGGCAGCAGCGCATAGCCGATCTCGATCTTGAGATCATCAATTCGGAGTGCGCTGGTGATCGGCTCTTCCTTGGTTTCCGCCTTCGCAGCAGCCTCTGCCTTCTTGGCGTCGGCGGCTGCCGTCATTTTGGTGCGCTTGTCGATAATGTACGCGAGCGCACCTGCGCCGGTGCCGAGGGCGAGGAACGGGATCATCGGAATGCCCGGCAGGAGTGCCATCACCATCATCACGGCTCCCGACATGCCCAGCGCTTTCGGATAGCCGGAAAGCTGCGCAAGCAGCGCCTTGTCGGCCGCGCCGGAGACGCCCGCCTTGGCGACAAGAAGACCCGCCGCCGTCGAAACGATCAGTGCGGGTACTTGCGTAACGAGCCCGTCACCGACGGTGAGGATCGTGTAAGAATGCGCGGCATCGGAAAAGCTCAGGCCTTGCTGTGCAATGCCGATGATCATGCCGCCGATAACGTTGATGAAAACGACCAGCAGTCCGGCAATTGCGTCGCCGCGCACAAACTTGGACGCGCCATCCATGGCGCCGAAGAAGCCGCCTTCGTCTTCGAGCTTCTGACGCCGCCGCCGTGCTTCTTTTTCGTCAATCAGTCCAGCGGACAGGTCGGCGTCGATCGCCATCTGCTTGCCGGGCATCGCGTCCAAGTGAAAGCGCGCGGCGACTTCCGCGATACGACCTGAACCTTTGGTGATGACGACGAAATTCACGATGATCAGGATCGTGAACACAATGATGCCGATGACGAAATTGCCGCTCATCACGAAGTGACCGAACGCCTGGATGACGTGGCCGGCAGCGTCCGTGCCTTCGTGACCGTGCGCGAGGATGAGACGGGTCGAGGCGAGATTGAGCGCGAGCCGTAGCATGGTCGCGATCAGCAGCACGGTCGGAAATGCGGAGAATTCGAGCGGCGCATGAATGAATAGCGCCGTCATCAGGATTAGTACCGAGAAGATAATCGAGATTGCCAGCGAGAAGTCCAGCAGCAGCGGCGGCAGCGGCAGGATCAACACAACCAGTATCGTCAGCACGCCGACGGCGAGCGCGATATCGCCGCGTTTGATGAGGGCGCCGAGTTCGGCAAGCGAAGGCAGGCGGAAACTAGGGGTAGGCTGGCCTGCGGAAATGTCGCTCATGGGCTAAGGCGGGTCATCCGGCCCTCTTCGGGCGGTTTACCCGGCAATAATTGCCCGCTTTATGGTTAGCAGCTGGTTAACGGCGACGGGGACGAATTAGGTGGAACTCCCCGCATGCGACGCAGCGCAACCGCGCTTGCCCATGACTGAGCGCGTTTAATGTCTCCTCGTCCGTCAGCAGGACGAAGCTGCGCATCACTGGGCAGCGGAAGCGGAACGCATCATCGGCGACAGCCTTTGCCGATATGGCGCGCGGGACGCCATTGACCTGTCGGTAAATTGAGGAATGCAAACGCGGCCAATTCAGCTCCGGAACGACCGAGGCCGTCGCGCCGGCACCACTTTTGTCCATATGAAAACCTGCTCCGGAGAACGCCCACCCGTTGCAGATAACGAAGGCGCAACCGATTTGTTCCGTGCGGCTTTCAACAGAATTCGTCCAAATCTGCCAAGTTTGGCAACGGCTCAACGCGGATAACGGCTGAAAGCGCCAAATCGCCATAGAGGTGCGGAAACAGTGCCCCGCCGCGCGAGGGCTCCCACTTGAGCCTGCCGCCGAGCCGCGTCGCATCGACATGCACCAGCAGAAGCTCGCTTTGGCCGGCGAAATGCTTCCTCGCAGTTTCGGCGACTTGTTCGCCAGTCGAGAAATGAATGAATCCGTCGCTGCGGTCGACATCCGAGCCGCCGAAGACGCCGCTGCGCTCGGCCTCGCGCCAGAGTGAAGCCGGACAGATCTTGTAGATGGTGGTCATTTCGAAGAAGTCTGTCATTGCCGGGTTTATCCCGACAATCCTGATAAGGAAGGCCGTGCCTTTTCAAGCGAGATCGCCGGGGCCAGCCCGGCGATGACGGCGAATTGGACGCGCGTTAATTTACGCCGCGCCCCGTAACTCGCCACCATTGGGCGGCGGGATTGGCGCGCCGTCGGCCGCGTATTCGTTGAGCTTGTTGCGAAGCGTTCGGATCGAGATGCCGAGGATATTGGCGGCATGCGTACGGTTGCCGAGGCAATGCTTGAGTGTCTCCAGAATGAGGTCGCGCTCGACTTCGGCGACGGTGCGCCCGACGAGATTGCGCGTGACCTGCTCCGCGGCCATCGCCGCTTGGGCTGCGACGCTTGCTCCGCACGCCGCGTTGATGCGCGAACCATCCGGGGCCAAAATCGCGTCCGCGCCGATTTCGGGACCACTCGAAAGAAGAACTGCACGATGAATCGTGTTTTCCAGTTCGCGCACATTACCCGGCCAACGATTGATGCTCAGCGCCTTGCGAGCTTCCGCCGATAATGGCCTTACGGGCACGCCGTTCGCATCGGAATATTTTTTCACGAAGTATTGCGCGAGTTCGCCGATATCGGCCGGGCGTTCTCGCAACGGCGGGATTTTCAGGTTCACGACGTTGAGGCGAAACAGCAGGTCTTCGCGGAATTTTCCTTCGCGCACCGCTTCGGCGAGATTGCGATTGGACGTCGCAATGATGCGGATGTTGACCGGCACCGGCCGCGTGCCACCGACGCGATCGATCACGCGTTCCTGGATGGCACGCAACAATTTGGCCTGGAGGCGCACATCCATTTCCGAAATTTCGTCAAGTAGCAGCGTGCCGCCGTTCGCCTCCTCGAATTTGCCGATGCGGCGTCCGAGCGCGCCGGTGAAAGCGCCTTTCTCGTGGCCGAACAGTTCGGATTCGAGCAGATGCTCCGGAATGGCTGCACAATTGATACTGATGAAGGGCTTGCGCGCCCGCGGCGAGCGGCTGTGTACGTAACGCGCAAGGACCTCTTTGCCGGTCCCGCTTTCGCCGGTGATCAGGACAGAGGCTTCCGAGTTTGCAATTTGCTGAGCCAGCCTGATGACCTGTGCCATCGCCTCATCGCGCCAGATCAGATCGCGCGTATCGTTCGTGACGGCAGCTAGCACGGCTGCGATCAGTTCCGGATCGGGGGGCAGCGGGATGTATTCCTTGGCTCCGGAATGAATTGCATTAACCGCCGCGCGCGCATCATTGGTCACGCCGCAGGCGACAATCGGCACGTGAATCCGCTCGGCTTCGAGCCGCGATACCAGATCGCGGATATCGACGGCCACATCGACCATCAGAAGATCGGCGCCGCGGCCGGAACGCAGCACGGCAAGCGCTTGGTCGACATTGCTGGCGTGCGTCACGCTTGCGCCTTTGTCCATCGCGATTTTCGTCGCGGCGGTGAGCTGGCCTTCCAGCGTTCCGATGATGAGAAGCCGCATGGCTTGAGCTCCGATCAGTTTCTGTCCGCGCTGATGATTTCGGTCATGGTTACGCCAAGCTTGTCCTCGACCAGAACGACTTCCCCGCGCGCGACAAGTCTGTTGTTGACGTAGATATCGATCGCTTCACCGACTTTGCGGTCGAGTTCCAGCACCGCCCCGGGGCCGAGCTTGAGCAGATCGCCGACCTCCATGCGCGCACGTCCGAGCACAGCCGAGACTTGCACGGGCACGTCGAAGAGCGCTTCGAGATCGGCCGCGCCACGCGTGACGTTGCCGGCATCCGCCCCCGGCGCGAGCGTGCCGGCCTCCTCCGCCGGTATATCGCCGCGTTCCAGGTCGGGAAGCGGTACTTTGCTGTCGTTGTCGCTCATCGCTTCGCCTCCGCGATTCCTATGACTGTTCCGGCACTCGCGCCGCTACGTAGCGGGCGACAAGACCGTCAATGAAGGTTTTGGTCGTAGCCATGTCCCGTTTCGCGCCGCCATCTGCCCATTCGATGTGACAGTCGCCGGGTCCGATGTTTGCATCGGCGGCAACGACCAGGCGTCCCTCGCAGCCGTAGCTGCGCGCGATATCTTCGAGTTTGCCCTTTACTTCGGAGTAGATTGACTCGCCAACTCGGACAACGACGTGCGGCGCGGCAACCAGGTGACGGAAACACGTTGTGGCAAGCGCGCTGATCTCGGCGAGCGGTTCGCGAGCGACAAGTTCGGGTGCGAGCTTGCCAGCGACGGCGACCGCGACGTCGACGGCTTCGACCTCAAGCTTTGTCTCGACCGCGGAAAGATCGCGGTGCATCCGGTCGAGTCGTTCGGCGATCAGGGTAAGGGCCGCAGCGATGCGTTGGTCGGCTTCTGTGTGCGCCTTGGCCTCGCCGGCGGCAAAGCCTTTGCGATAGGCAACCGATTCGGCATCCGCGCGCCTTCGCTCGTGCTCGACGAGCGTGATCGTGGGCTTTTCGCCGGCGGCGAAATCCTCGTCGAACAGGAATTTTGCGGTTGCTGCCATTATGTCCGTTGCCCCGCTTGTCTCCGCAAAAGCGGGAACCCAGCACGATTAGATTCGAGCTTGGCGACCATAACTCCGGATTCCTGCTTGCGCGGGAATGAGTCGAGTGTGGGATAACGATCGCGCATACGTACGTGCCTCAGTAGATCAGTTCATCGTCGCCGCGGCTCTTCGAGATCAGGATTTCGCCTTTTGCAGCGAGGTCCTTGGCAATGTTGACGAGCAGCGCCTGCGCTTCGTCCACATCGCGCAGCCGTACGGGCCCCATTGCCTGCATGTCGTCGACCAGCATCTTGGCCGCGCGTGTGGACATGTTGCTGAAGAAGAATTGGCGTACGGCCTCGGAAGCACCCTTGAGGGCAATCGCAAGTTTGTCCTTGTCGATATTGCGTAGCAGCGTCTGTGCGGAGCCGGTGTCGAGCTTGACGAGATCGTCGAACGTGAACATCAGCGCCTTGATGCGCTCTGCTGCGTCGCGATTATCCTGCTCCAGTGCGGCGAGAAAGCGTGTCTCGGTCTGCCGGTCGAAGTTGTTGAAAATTTCCGCCATTACCTCGTGCGCGTCCCGCCTGCGGGTCTGCGACAGGTTCGACATGAATTCGGTACGCAGCGTTTGTTCGACGCGCTCAATCACTTCTTTCTGCACAGATTCCATACGGAGCATGCGATTGATGCAATCGAGCGCGAGATCTTCGGGAAGGATCGCGAGGACGCGCGCGGCATGCTCGGCACCGAGCTTGGAGAGCACGACGGCGACGGTCTGCGGATATTCGTTCTTCAGATAGTTCGCCAGAACTTCTTCCTGAACGTTAGCGAGCTTCTCCCACATGTTGCGGCCGGCAGGTCCGCGGATTTCTTCCATGATGCTGCCGACACGCTCCGGCGGCAGGTATTGCTGCAGCAGACGTTCGGTTGCTTCGTAATTGCCGAGCAAGGCGCCAGATGCCGACATTCGCGAGACGAATTCAAGCAACAGTTGCTCGACGGCCTCCGCTTCGATGGTTCCCAACGTCGACATGACGACCGAGATTTCCCGCAGCTCGTCGTCATCGAGCATGCTGAAAATCTTCCCACCGTGGCGGTCGCCGAGTGCCAGCATCAGCACGGCTGCCCGCTCAGGTCCGGTGAGCTTGCGTCTCCCCTCATTTACTTGCGCGCGGCTCGCAAGATCGGCCATCAAGCCGCCGATGTCGCTGCGGAGCGATTTCTCCTTTTCTTTTCTGTGTTGGTAAGCGGATGGCATGGCTCAGGCTGCGTCCTCGTGGAGCCAGCTGCGGATGATTGAAACGGCTTCGTGCGGATTTTTGTCGGCGAGTTCACCCACCTTCTGCACGGATTGCGCGTGCACCTGGCCCTGCACTTGCGCGACGTCGATCATCGCGGAAGTGCGGTTCGAAATGGCCACCGATTCGTTGCCGCCGACGATCGAGACGTTGGGGCCGCCGGTATCGGTGATGCTGCCGGCGGTGCCACCGCTGATCGTGATGCCGCCGCCTTGTCCGGCTATTCCCGGGGCCGCAATTGCGCCGGCTGGCATGGCGCCAGCGGCTCCCGCGGCGCCCGCGCTTACGGCCTCCACGCCGTCGGGCGTGATAATGCGGCGCACCAGCGGACGAACGACCAAAAGCAGCACGATTGTTGAAAGAATCGCCATCACGCCGAGCTCGATCCCGCGCATGATGTCGTCTTTGGTGAATTGCAAATAGCTCATCCATCCGGCAGGTTCGCCCGTCGATACGGGTGTCGGCTCGGCGAAGCGCAGATTGACGACCTCAACCTGATCGCCGCGCTTCTGGTCGTAGCCGATCGCTGTGCGTACGAGGGCTGCGATGCGGTCGATTTCCTCTTTCGAGCGCGGCTGATAGGCGACGGCGCCTTTGGCGTCCTTGCTATAAATTCCATCGACGAGTACGGCGGCGGAAATTCGATTGACGCGACCCGCTTCGGTAATTTCCGTTTTTGTTGTGTGGGAAATCTCGTAATTGGCGATTTCCTCGGTCTTGTGGCTCTGCTCACGCGGCACACCGCCCGAATCTCCGGGTTTCTGCTGCGCGCCTGGCAACTCATTGCCGATCGTTACCTGATCCGCCTTGCCGTCGTTCGTCGAAGATGTCTCCTCGCGCGTCTGACTTGACCGCAGCACCCTGCCGTCCGGGTCGTACTTGTCGGTCGTCTGCGTGACGCGGTTGAGATCGAAGTCGGCGTTGATCTCGACGCGGGCATGGCCGGGGCCGACTACCGAGTTAACGATCGCTTCGACCTGCTCGCGCATGCGCCGTTCGAATGCGGCCTTGCGCTCGTCGGCGGTGGTGCCGTTGAGAGTGTTATCCTGCTCGGCGCCGTCGGCCAGCAGACGGCCGCTTTCATCGACAACCGAAATGCGCTCGGGCTTGAGGCCTTTCACGGCCGTTGCAACCAAGTGACGGATCGCGCGCACCTGCTGCGGCTCGAGCGTGCCGCGCACCTTCAGGACGATGGAAGCAGAGGCCTCCGACTTCTCGCGCGAGAACAGCGGCCGTTCCGGCAGCACGAGGTGTACGCGCGCGGCTTCAACGCGATCGAGGCTTCGTATGGTGCGCGACAACTCGCCCTCGAGCGCACGCAGGTGATTGATATTCTGGATGAAGGTCGTCGCGCCAAGCGCATCCGACTTGTCGAAGATCTCGTATCCGACACCGCCGCCCTTCGGCAGCCCGTCCTCCGCGAGCTTCATCCGAAGCCGGCCGACATTGTCCTTAGGCACCATGATGATGGCGCCGTCGTTCTTCAACTGATAGGCGATACCCTGTTTGTCGAGGTCTTTAATGATGGAGGCGCTGTCATCCATCGAGAGGTCGGTGAAAAGCGGCACCATCTGCGGTGTCGTCACGCGCACCATGATGAACGCAAAAAAGCCGATGAGCGTGAGTGTTACGGCGCCCATCGCCGCTATTCGCGCCGCGCCGAACGACTTCAGGAATGCAAGGACGGGTTGCACCAGGCTTTGTTCCCCCGAATGGACGCTGTTTGCGCGTCGCACTCGGCAAGATTTGCCCAGTTTATGGTTAGCGTCCGGTTAACTTCGCCAGCCTGCCGGCGTCAGAATATGCAAGGGCGTCGAATGAATTTCGCAAATCGCTGACGCCGGCGCGCCGATGAGGACTGATCGGCCTCATTTGCGGGGGTGACCTTAGCTCGAGTCGGTTGGCTGGTTACGTCGAGACAGCGCAGACCCGACCTCGTCTGCGCTGCGGGAGCGGTACGGAAAGCACGACGAACCGTTCTTTACATCGCCGCGTACGCAAGCGAGAGCCGATGGCGCGCGCGGAATAAATCCCACTCCGCTTCCGTCATCAATTTAAGTCCGAGCTTGCCGTAATCGACGCGCAGATAGCCGTCGGGACCTTTGACCACGGCATCGGGACGATCGAGCGCGACCTCTTGCGCCAAAACTCCGACATACACCGTATCGCTCCAGAGATAGCGGTAACGATAGATCCCAAGCCCATCTTTCAAGCGGCCAACGAGCACGATGTCGTGCTTGAGCCGAACATCGGACGGAACGCAGCCAACGCAAGAGGATTCGTAAGTGGCGCTTGCATTATTGCCCCACGCGCCGCCGCCAAACCCGCCGAGATGCCAGCCCGCCCAAGGACCGCCACCGGTCGGCGCAAATTGCCAATTCAAGCCGACGGTGACCGCTTGAAACCGGGCGTCAACGCTTGCGCTTTGGCTCAGATGTCCAACAATGACCGGTCCGCCCAATGGCACCGTCGTAGACGACGTGAACCCGACATTGCCGAGATCGACGTATCGATATTCGACATTCAGTGTCAGGTCGGGACGCAATTTGTATTCAAGGCCGCCGCCTGCGACCCATCCGGCTTTCAGCGGCGATGTTTCGGAATTCAGCGATCCCGTTATTCCTGCAGGCGTGAAATCGACGCTAAAATTGCTGTTTAATTTAACCTCGCCATAAGCGAGGCCGCCGGTCGCATACAGAAGCAAGGGACCATTCGTCCAGCCCAGCCGGCCACGCAGAGTGCCGTACCAGCCGACTTTTGCCGTTGTGCTTGCCGTGGCGGGGAAACCTGCTACCGCAGTTAGCCCCCCGGTCATTTCGCTCTTCAGGTCAGTAGCGGAAAGATCGGTTTCCACACCGTAGACCAGAGTGCCGTACTGCCAATCATGGCCGAGCCGTGCGCCGGCCACCCAACTGCTGGCATCCGCGGAATTCGATCCGCTTGAGAGGGAGAAAGTCGGGGGTGCTTGTGCGAACGCTGCCTCCGACAGCAAGCAGGCAACCGCGGCGATGATCGAAATCTTGATACGCATTCTTTAACCCCCCGGCCGTCGGATAGCGCGAAAAGCAAATTCCGGACGATGCAGCGATGGAGCCCCGGGAGTGAGGATCGCCTGATTGTGACCGGCAGACAAGCTCGATTGCATTTGCGCCGCGTTCAGGCGCAGGCATGACGCGTCAGTCAATCCGGAAAAGGCAAGCTTTTGTAAATGGTTGGGTTCGATCGGCTTTCAGCGCCCGCGTTCTGGGTGCGATGCGGGCTCCACAGATTTCACTGTGGCATTGCCGGGCCTGGCGGAGCGATGGGGATCAAAGCAAAATGCGCCGGCCAGAGGCCAGCGCCAGCAAGGGGAATCGCTTGCTCTATTGCCGATACTGCTGAATGCGCGTGGTGCGCAGGCCCGCGAGGCCGTGCTGATCGATCGAGTACTGCCAGGAAAGGAATTCTTCGACTGTCAGCGTATAGCGCGAGCAGGCTTCTTCCAGCGACAAAAGGCCCCCGCGCACGGCAGCAACGACTTCGGCCTTACGTCGAATGACCCACCGTTTGGTGGAGGGCGGTGGCAGATCGGCAATCGTAAGCGGGCTGCCATCAGGCCCGATGACATACTTGACCCTCGGGCGGTGGGGTTCGGTCATAGTCACACTCACGAACTCAACTGACAATGCACAGGAAAAGTACAAGGCGCCGCTTAAGATTTGCCTAAGCCAATGATCTGAGACAGATAAAAGTTTGCGATGTTGCCGCTAACCTTTTGGTTACGGATAAGGCAGGCCGAATTGTGCATCGCGCGCCCGAATTGGCGCGAAGGCCGGAGCGTTAGCTTGCCGGATTGACGATGCGCTTGACCTTGTCGAGCGTCACATTCTGTCCGCCGACCGACAACACCGGCGGATTTTGTGTGAGATCGACGGAATCCACGGGAGCCTGAATCTCGGTGGAAACGGTCGTGGCCTGTCCGCTGGCATCGACCGCGGTTGCAGTCAGCGTGTAGTTTCCATCCGGCCAGGCGACGCCATTGGAGCCGCGCCCATCCCATTTGAATGCCTGCGTGCCGGGGCTGACGGCGGCCGTGCCGGTAAAAGCGGTTTGTCCAGAGGCATTGCGGATGGTGATCGTCGCAGTCGCCGGCTTGGTGACGCTCAGGTTCCAGACAGCTTGCCCGTTCGCGAGCGAGGAGGTTGAACCGTCGACCACGACATCGGCCCCGACATAAGAGAGCGCAGCGGTCGCTTGCGTCGTCTGCTGCAACGCGACCAGCGTTTGCAGCTGCGAATTCGTATTCATCTGTTGTTCGACTTGCGCGAATTCGACAAGCTGCTGCGTAAACTGGTTGGTATCGAGCGGGTCGAGCGGATTCTGGTTCTGCAGTTGAGTCGTCAGCAGCTGCAGGAATTCGGTGAAGTTACTGGCGATCTCACCGTTGTCGATAACTGAATTGCTGCCGGTGGTCGCGCTGTTCGGTGCGGGCGTACCGACGGGTGGCAAGATGGTTGTGGCCATGGCTCGTCCTTAGACTCTGATGTCGAGGCCGCCGCCCATTCCGGCAACGCGGCTGTAGACACGCGGCGCAATATCAATTGCTGCAAGACCTTCGTCGGGCACGATGACGCGCGTCGGGGGAAGCGGCATTGGCTGAGGCGCGGGATTTTGATTCATCGTCTGATCGCGTAACGAAAACTGCAGGCCGTTGTCGGATGTTCTGAGACCCGCGTCCTGCAAGGCACGTTGCAGGCCGCTCGAGTCCTGACGTAGCAAGTTGAGCGTATCGCTGCGATCGACCACCAGGTGTGACGTCACCTGACCGTTCCGATCAACACTGAGGTGCACGTCGATGCGGCCAAGTTCGGGCGGGTCAAGACGGATTTCAAAATGGTTCTTGCCGGCGAGCGCACGGCCCGCGATTTCGACGGCAAGGCCGGCGATGGGAATCGCGGCGGGCGCAAGCGTGGCGCTTGGCGCAGATGGATTTGAGGCCGATTGAATCTGCTGCGCCTGCGGAGAACCGGCAAGACCCGTGAGGTGAATATCGCTGCCGAGCTGCATCGACAGCATCGGCTGTGTTGAGTTGCTCCGCGACGCCGCGTCCGCATTGCCGTCGATACGCGCGGCGGCCGTTTTCGCGGCGTTCGTTTTATCGTCATTGCCGACAGTCGAGTTGTTTGCCGCTCCCGCGGCGCCGGGCGCCTGCGTGCCGGCATTCGCATTGCTTTGCGCGTCCGCTGTGACGCTATCTGGAATGCTGTTTCGGCCCGTCGGGATGCTGTTTTGGAGCGATTGAATGCGTTGCTGCTTGTCCGAAGGCGCTGCGGCTTGCGTGTCGCCGGCTTCTTTTTGTTCCTGGATCGTTTCGGGATTTTCGTCGGACGATTTGCCGGACGCCCCTTGCGTGGCTGGCGTATCGGCTTGTGCTTTCACCTGCATCTGCAATGTCGCCTGCGCGGTGGCCGCACGGTTTGCCGCGTTGCCCTTGTCGTCGATGCAGACGGGTTTGGTGGAATCGGGCGAAGGTGCCGAAGCTTGCGTCAACGCCGGTGCAATCGCTGCTACGACAACGGGCGTAACGGGTGCAGCGACCGCTTGCGGGACAGAGACGGGCGAATCCACTGCATCAACAGTGGTTGGTGCGGCCGTCGCGTCAGCGCTCTTGCAGGCTCCCGTATTTTGACTGTCACCGGATTTGGTGTCGTCCGACGAATTTGTATCGTCGCTTTTTTGGGCCTGATTCGATGTTTCGCTTTCGGACGGCTTATCGCTCGTCGCATTTGTCGCATCGTTGTTTTGAGCTTCGTCGGTTTCCGTTGCTTTTGATCGGCTTCGACTGCTGCTGGTGGTCGTGTCGGGTGTGCCCGCGGACGCCTCGTCGCTGCTCGATGCCGAAGCGCCGGCGTGATCGCTCATTGGCGGTTTCGGCGGAATGCCGTCGTTGCCTTGCAAAAAAGAGTCCGGCTGATCGTCGATGAGGCTCGCAAAGGCCATTGTGGGTTCGTGCGGCCCCTTGTTGGATGGACGTGATAGGGAACTCGGCGCTTTGAACGCAGCGGCGGCGGTCGACTCGGACGCGAACGGGGGCACTGAAAAACCTCTTACCGGACAGCTCTTCCTACTGGTCGGCATCTGCAATCTGCGGGCCAGTTTCGACGTGAAAAAAATGCTGTTATTTCAGTAACTTATACATGCCTTAAAGACGGATGCCGTGGCGCCAGGCGCCGGTCGCCGGCAAATTTTGCCGGTTGGAAATCAAATCGCCGTGCTTGTCTTTACGTGGCCGTGATTGCGCCCCTTCCATCGCTACCTATAGTAAGAGGCACAATGCTCAACAGTCTCGACCTCGAAGGCCGGCCTCAGGACACGCGCGTCGTCGTTGCGATGTCCGGCGGCGTTGATTCCTCGGTAACCGCAGCCCTGCTGAAGGCGGAAGGCTACGATGTGGTCGGCGTGACGCTGCAGCTATACGATCACGGTGCCGCCACTCACCGCAAAGGTGCCTGCTGCGCGGGGCAGGACATTTACGATGCACGCGCGGTTGCCGAACGCATCGGCATCCCCCACTACGTGCTCGACTACGAGCGGCGCTTCAAGGAAGCGGTTATCGATCGCTTTGCCGAAAGTTACATTCACGGCGAAACGCCGGTGCCCTGCGTCGATTGCAACGTCACGGTCAAATTTCACGACCTGCTTGGAACGGCCCGTGAGCTCGACGCCAAGGTGATGGCGACCGGGCATTACATTGCCTCACGACGCCTTCCCTCCGGTGGGCGTGCGCTCTATCGGGCGCGCGAACAGGAGCGTGACCAGAGCTATTTCCTTTTCGGCACGACGCGCGAACAGCTCGAGCTACTTCGTTTTCCGTTGGGTGATCGCAGCAAAGCGGAAACACGTGAGCTTGCGCGCAAGTTCGGGCTGGCGGTTGCGGACAAGCACGATAGCCAGGACATCTGTTTTGTGCCGAGCGGTCATTATGCCGACGTCATTGAGCGGCTGAAGCCCGGAGCGGCTGAGGCGGGCGAGATTGTCGATCTCGACGGGAAGGTTCTTGGCGTACATGATGGCATTATTAACTTCACCGTCGGCCAGCGGCGCGGCTTGGGAATCGCCGTCGGCTCCGCACTCTACGTGGTGCAACTCGATGCGGCACGCCGGCGTGTGGTCGTAGGCCCGCGGGAGGCGCTGCGCACAAAGACGATCGTCTTGCGTGACGTAAATTGGATCGGCGATGGCGCGATCGAAGCGGCCGTCGGTGAGGGCGGTCTCGATGTATTCGTGAAAGTGCGTTCGACGCGTTCACCGCGGCCGGCGCTTCTGCGCCATGTGGGTGGGCATTACGAAGTCGAGCTGCTAGACGGTGAAGATGGCGTTTCGCCAGGCCAGGCTTGTGTTTTTTACGACGCAGGCGAAGGGCAAGCGCGTGTACTGGGCGGTGGCTTTATCAAAAGCGCAGCCGCCGAGCGTCGTTTTCCGCGCAACGAGGCGGTGGTGCCTGCCGCTGCGCGTGGCTGAGACGCAAAGCCGGGGGTGAGGGTGGCGTCTGAGCTGGATAAGCGTCGTGTCGAGCGCGCCTATGCGCGGTGGGCGCCAATCTATGACATCGTCTTTGGCGCGGTATTCGATCGTGGCCGTCGTGCGTCGATTGAAGCGGCTGAGCGCATTGGCGGCCGTATTCTTGAGGTCGGCGTCGGCACGGGCCTTTCTCTCCCCGACTATTCGAGCAGCAATCGTTTGATCGGCGTCGATTTGTCAGAGCCGATGTTGCGAAAGGCTCACGAGCGCGTGGCGGCGCTTGCGCTATCGAACGTTGAAGCGCTCGCGGTGATGGATGCACAAAATCTCGCGTTTCCTGACGGCTTTTTCGATGTTGTTGTGGCGCAATACGTCATCACGGCCGTGCCGGATCCCGAGGCGACACTCGATGAGTTTGCGCGCGTATTAAGGCCCGGTGGTGAGATCGTACTCGTCAATCACCTCGGCGCTGAAAGCGGAGTGCGTGCGCTGTTTGAGCAGGGTTTTGCGCCTATTGCCCGCAATCTCGGCTGGCGTCCGGAATTCCGTTTTGAGCGGCTGCGCGCCTGGTCGTCGCGGCATGGCGGCGTGCGTGTCGTCGAACGACGACCGATGCCGCCGTTCGGGCATTTTTCACTGATTCGTTTCGAACGCCTCTCAAACGACAGCAAAGGGCATCCCGCGTAAACTGGAACCAGCCACGTTCACGGCCGTTCTTCCGTGAACTCGGTTAATTTGTTCGTGGCGGAACGTGGAATGCGGATCGGAACTCTCTCGGCTGTGGTGATCGTGGCCGCGATGCTGTCATGGGCACTCGCTCAAGAGTCATCCCCGAACGAACCGCGAGATCCAAATGCATGCGTGCAAGGTAACGCGACGACCGGCAGCAATGGCGACACGCCGACCGGAGATCAATCCTCACTGAGCGAAAAGCTTGCTCGGTCCAACGGTGTTATTTGTCCGCCCGATCACGTCGATCCGGCAATCAAGGCGCCAACTCCGCAGGGTGGAAGAATGCCTGTCATTCCGCCACCCGGCTCATCCGGCGGGAACCAGTCTGTCCAGCCGAAATAGCCGTTGCAGTTCCTGCAGCAAATATCGAGGAACGATCGCCCCCTGATAGCCGTTCGTGACGAGACGGCAGGTCGCGACCGTATTCGCGAACAGGATCGGTTTGCGGAACCTGCATTGAATATCGAATATCGCCATAGGCGATCGGAGATGATCATGCTCAACATACATCGTGCAACGATTTGCGCTGCGGCGTTGTCCGCGGCTGTCATCCTGTCCGGGTCAGCGCTGGCCCAACGGCAAGGCGGTGGGGATACCGGCCGCGGACCGGGAGCTTCCGCAGGCGGGACCGCGAATGTCTCGCGCGGCGGAACCGCTCCGTCGGCTGCAGCGCCATCGCGCGGCGCATCATCGCGGATGGGCGGCAATTTCGCCGGCCGCAGCGGCATGCGCAGTGGCAACATGCGCAATGAGATGCGCAATGAGAATTTCGCGACCTCTCGTGGCATGAGAGGTCCGCGCTATTCGGCCAATAACTATCGCGGCGACGGAAACTGGCGGCGTGGTTCGCGTGATCATCGCGGCCGGAACTTCGGGCCCGCATTCGGCTTCGGGCTTGGCGTCGGCTCCTATTATGGCGGGTATGGATATGGCGGCGGACCGTATGCCTACGACTATGGCGATTACGACGTCTATGGTCCGGACTATGCCGAAGTCTACGGTCCCGACTACGGCGAAAACGAAGCCGTGCAATATTGCATGCAGCGGTTCAGGTCCTACGATCCGCAGAGCGGCACGTACCTTGGATATGATGGAGAACGCCATCCTTGTCCGTGAAGGGTGAGGCTGGTCGGCAATGTTTCGGGAGCGCGGGGCGCTCCCGATTTTTTTGCATGGCGCCGCATCGGCCGAATGCGGGGCAGGCGGCGGGGCCTTGCAGGAGGACCGGCCGCCCACGACATACTTGATTTCCTGACGAAGAGTATAGAAAACCACGCCGGAAGCGGCCGCTCGGCGCTTCGAAGCCTGGATGGCGGGGTAGCTCAGTTGGTTAGAGCAGCGGAATCATAATCCGGAGGTCGGTGGTTCGAATCCACTCCCCGCTACCAATCCATCCCCCGAAAGTCCCCGCCGAGCTGCGGGGATTTTCGTGTAGGGAGGTCAGAATTCTTTAAGTCTCAGAATTCCAACGCGTTGGTGAGGTCGCCCATCGGCTTGCTGCCGTGCTCCTTCAGCCCTTCATCGCGCATGACCACGCCCGGTAGCGGGGGCAGATCGAATCGTTTGCTGATGAGGCGCAGGACGGATGTGGTGTCGTATTGCGTGTGATCGACGAAACCACGTTTCGCGAACGGCGAGACGATGATGGCCGGAATGCGTGTTCCGGGCCCCCAGCGGTCCCCTTTGGGCGGTGCGACATGGTCCCAGATGCCACCGTTCTCATCGTAAGTGACGATCACGACCATGTGCGCCCACTGCGGACTCTTCTCCAGATGCGCAATCACATCGGCAATGTGCTGATCGCCGGACTGCACATCCGCATAGCCAGGATGCTCGTTAAGGTTCCCCTGTGGCTTGTAGAACGCGACCTGGGGCAACTTGCCGGCGTCGATATCCTTGATGAATTCAACGCCGCCCAGACCGGCGTCTCGAATGTTCTCTTCGCGCGCCTTCGTGCCCGGCGCCCAATGCGCGAAGTAATTGAACGGCTGGTGATGAAACTGGAAATTCGGTACCGGCTTTGAGCGGTCGCCATCAACGGCTGCTTTCCACGCGCCGGAATAATAGGCCCAGCTCACGCCTTTGTCCGTCAGCCGGTCGCCGATCGTCGGCTGCGTCTGCGGCGGCAGCGTCGTCGGGATGCTCGGATCGGCGTATGCGGGGTCGCCGCCGGGTGCCGGCTTGTTTCTGCTCGGCTGATATGGCGGCTGCATCGTGTTCACGGCGTAAAAATCCGGCGTGAGGTCGCCATCCTTGACGTATTTCGGGATTCCGTCGAGAGCCGATTTCGGTGAATTGTCGGCGACCTTGAGTGATACGTTGTCCGGATTGACGACGGCGATCAGTTTGCTTGCCGGGCTTTGGTCGGCATTCGGATAATATCCGACGCAGGCGCAGATGAGATAGATGTGGTTCATAAACGAGCCGCCGAACGCGCCCATGAAGAAATTGTCGGCAAGCGTATATTTCTTCGCGACTTGCCACATCGGAAGCTTTGAGCCGTCGAAATGACCCATCACCATCGCGCCGGAATCGCCATAAGCGACGAACATGTTGTTCTTGCCGCCGTTGATCTGCATCTGATTCTGATAAAACCGATGCACCAAATTTCGCGTGATGACGCCGAGTGAAACGTTGAAGCCTTTCGGGTCGTCGATGGCGAAGGGCTTGTTCGGCAGTTTCTCCGTCTGCGCCTCAGTCACCACCGGCGTGACGCCCTTGGCGGTCAAACCTTTCCACACAGGCGGCAAGATCTTCAGCACGGAGCCGTCACGATCGAGTTGCGTCATGCTTTCCGCTGTCGCATTGCTCAATCCATTGGCGCCCGGAAATGAGCCGTAGAGATTGTCGAAGCTGCGGTTCTCAGCAAAAATAACGACGATGTTCTGCACGCTGTTGAGACCAGAAGGCGCGCTCTGCGCATGAACATCACTTGCTGTGGCATAAATTAATCCGGCGATGGACACGAACAGCGCAGGAAATCTGATCATGGCAACATCTCCATTGATGCGCGCGTCGACGTCGCGGCGCTTAGACACGCGGTTGTTTATGGTATTATGAAGTCCGACCCAGCGTCAGGATGGTGTCATTGACCGGTGCGCATTTCAATCCGTGTTTGGGGAATGGGTGAGGGCATTTGCCGTATCGCTACCTGATCGCCGCCGCCTTCGGCGCCGGTTTTGTGGCCGCCGCCTTTTCCGCAACGCAAGCTGGAAATGCTGCAGTTGCGTCCAAACCACTGACGCGCGCGCAGGCCTATGAGCGCGCGGCCCGGCTTACAGCGCTCGGCCGAAAGCTGTTCAACGATCCGTCGTTGTCCGGCTCCGGCAAAATTGCTTGCGCGACGTGCCACGATCCGGCGCATGCGTTCGGGCCGCCAAATGACAAGCCCGTGCAGTATGGCGGCAAGGATTTGAAGCAGGCGGGGCTGCGGGCGGTGCCGTCGTTGCGCTACCTGCAGGTCGTGCCGCAGTTCACCGAGCATTATTTCGAGCCCGAAGACGAGGCGGACGAAAGCGTCGATAACGGACCGACCGGCGGATTGACCTGGGACGGCCGGGTCGATCGCGGCCGCGATCAGGCGGCGATGCCTCTGCTTTCACCTTACGAAATGGCGAACGACAGCATTGCCGCCATTGCTGCCAAGGTGCGCCGGGCCGATTATGCGGGCGAGTTGAAAGCGATTTTCGGCAGTGCCGTTCTCGACAACCCGGACAAGACATTCGCGGCTGTTGTGGAAGCGCTGGAAACGTACGAACAGAGTCCGGCCGAGTTCTATCCTTACAGCAGCAAATACGATGCTTACCTTGCCGGCCGGGCGAAGCTCAGTCCACAGGAGGCGCATGGCCTCGCGCTGTTCAGCGATGAGGCAAAGGGAAATTGTGCGAGCTGTCATCGCAGTGCGCCGGACGACGACGGCACGCCGCCACAGTTCACCGATTTCGGCATGATCGCGATCGGCGTGCCGCGCAACAATGCAATCCCCGCCAATGCCGATCCCAACTATTTTGATCTCGGTTTGTGCGGACCGTTGCGTACCGATTTCAAAGGTAGAGCGGACTACTGCGGTTTGTTTCGCACGCCGTCGCTGCGCAACGTGGCGGTGCGGAAGGTCTTTTTCCATAACGGCATGGCGCACTCTCTCAAGGAAGCGGTGTCATTTTACGTCGAGCGCGACACCAATCCTGCAAAATGGTACCCGCGCAATCCTGACGGCAGCGTGCGCAAATTCGACGATCTGCCGCCGGCCTATTGGGGCAACATCAACACCGATCCGCCATTTGGGCAAAGGCCCGGCGACCCGCCACGCCTTTCCGAGACCGAAATCGACGATATCGTCGCGTTCTTGAAGACACTGACCGACGGTTACACGCCGCGTTAGCGGCCACAGGCAAAAAGCTGCGACAAATCAGCCTCGCGGCCGCCATGCGGCGAAGGAGGTTGTCCCTTCGTCTCGGAGATGGAACAATCCAGGCCATCATTCGTATTAGGACGTATGTCGCGCGCGGATATGACAAAGACAAATCCGCGATAGGGGGAAGATGAAAACAGCCGCCTCAACATGGCCGCAGCATTCAGGCTCGGAGGCTAAAAACGAGAAACCGCCGCTCGATCGGGCGCGGGCGCAGTGGCTGGAGGCCTTCCGTGTCGTGCGCGCGGAAACAGAAGCGCGCGCCGCGCCGCTCTCGCCGGAAGATCAGGTCGTGCAATCGATGCCGGATGCGAGTCCGACGAAATGGCATCGCGCTCATGTTACCTGGTTCTTCGAGCAATTCCTGCTGGTGCCAACTGATCCGCAATACAAAATTTTCGACGAACGCTTTCCGTTCCTTTTCAACTCCTATTATGTCGCCGCGGGGCCGCGCCACGCACGGCCCCAGCGCGGATTGATCACGCGGCCGAACGGAGCGGACGTCGCCGCTTACCGCGCGCACGTCGATGCCGCGGTGGAGCGTTTGATTGAAACCGTACCCGCCGCAGATGCAAGCAAGGCTTTTTCAATTCTGGAAATCGGCTTGCATCACGAGCAGCAGCATCAGGAGTTGATGCTCACAGACATCCTGCACGCTTTCGCGCAAAATCCGACCGAGCCCGCTTACGATCCCGCGTGGCAACTGCCGCATCATGCGCGTGAGCGCAGCGGCTATGTCGACGTGCCGCCAGGCATCCATGCCATCGGTCACGGCGGAAGCGGCTATTGCTTCGACAACGAAACGCCGCGGCACCGTGTGCTGCTGCAGAACGTCCGGCTTGCCCGCCAGCTCGTCACCAATGCCGAGTGGCTGGAGTTCATGGAAGCAGGAGGATACGCGACGCCGTCGCTGTGGCTGTCGGATGGCTGGGCGGCTGTCGAGGCCGGGCGGTGGGAAGCGCCGGGCTATTGGCGGCGCGTCGATGGGGCGTGGCATTCCATGACGCTTGCGGGCCTTAAGCCGGTCGACCCCGCCGCGCCGGTCTTTCATGTCAGCTACTACGAAGCAGATGCCTTCGCGCGCTTTGCGGGCAAGCACCTGCCGAGCGAGGCCGAGTGGGAGGTTGCGGCCGGCGCCGGTCTTCTGGAGGACGCCTTTGGCGTGGCTTGGCAATGGACGCGGAGCGCCTATCTTCCGTATCCGGGCTACCGGGCGGCAGAGGGCGCGCTCGGTGAGTACAACGGCAAGTTCATGGTGAATCAGATGGTGCTGCGCGGCTCATCTTTGGCGACACCGTCAAATCATGAACGCGTGACATATCGGAACTTCTTCCACCCGTCAGCGCGTTGGCAATTCAGCGGGCTGCGGCTTGCCGAATATCCTTGACGCAACTGGATACGAGTTTCATGGGCGAGCCAGCCAGAAAAATCGATCAGCAGATTTCGCGCGGCGATGAGCTTTCGCCGTTTGCAGCCGACGTTCTGAAAGGGCTGACCAGCACGCCCAAGCAAATTCCGCCGAAGTATTTCTACGACGATGAAGGGTCGCTCCTCTTCGAGCGCATTACCGAACTGCCGGAATATTACCCGACCCGCTCCGAACTGCGCATTTTGCGCCGGCATGCGGGCGACATCGCCAAGCTCATTCCTCCCGGTGCGGCCTTGATCGAGTTCGGCAGCGGCTCCAGCAAAAAGGCGCGCATCGTTCTCGGCGGCAAGCCGGCGCTTTCCGTCTACGTGCCGGTCGACATCTGCAGCGAGATGATTGAGCGCGAAGCTGCCGAACTGCGTTCGGATTTTCCAAACCTTGAGATTTTGCCGGTGGTTGCCGACATCAGCAAGCCCTTTCAAATCCCTGCCATCGCAGCGGCAGCTCCGGTGCGGGTCGGGTTTTTCCCGGGCTCCACGATCGGCAATTTTGAGCCGCACGAGGCTGCATCGTTTCTGCGCAACGCGGCACAAATTCTCGGACGCGGAGCGCTGCTTATTGTCGGCGTCGATTTGATCAAATCGGCTGACGTCCTGCACGCCGCTTACAACGACCAGGCAGGAGTCACGGCCGCCTTCAATCAGAACCTGCTCAAGCGGATCAATCGGGAGCTCGGTGGCACCTTCAAGCTCGACAGCTTTGAACACCATGCATTTTACAATCGCGAACGGAATCGTATCGAGATGCACCTCGCCAGCCTGAAGCGCCAGAAGGTCCGCGTCCTGGGCCAGACCATCGATTTCCGCGCGGGCGAGACGATCCACACTGAAAACAGCTACAAGTACAGCGTTGCTTCCCTTGGCGCACTGGCGCGCGGTGTGGGCTGGATGCCTGTGGCGTCGTGGCTCGACTCGCGCAAATACTTTTCGATTCAGGTTTTCCGTCTGGCGAGCGCGCAGCAAGCGGCCGAGGCCTGACCCGTCTCCCGGCGGGCTACCGCCCACGATCTGGACGATTGTTGCTGCTTCGTTATAGTCGCGAGCACGCAAGCAATTGCGTGCCCATCAACAGCAGAGTCCTTTCATGAAAATTGTCGGTTTCGAAGCGGATGGCGCCTTGCGCCTTGGCGTCGTAAAGGGTGAAGAGGTGATCGATCTCCAGGCGGCCGATGCGCAGGCGCCGAACGATCTTGGCGAATGGCTGCGGCGGACCAACGGCGATCTCAAGCCGCTTTCCGATCTCGCCGAAAAGGCGCCCGCGTCGGCACGCCGGCCGCTCCGGGGCCTCAATTATGCGCTGCCCGTTTCGCGCCCCGGCAAGATTATCTGCCTCGGCCTCAACTATCTGGACCACGTCAAGGAAGGCCCGCAGCGCGACAACATTCCGAAATTTCAGTCGATCTTCTTTCGCATGTTGAGCTCCTTGACGCCGCACATGCATCCACTGATGCGGCCGATGAAATCGATTCAACTCGATTACGAAGGTGAGATGGTTGTCATCATCGGCAAGCGGGCAAAGCATCTTACCTTGTCGAATGCGGCCGACTGTGTTGCCGGATATACCTGCGGCATGGAAGGCTCCGTGCGCGAGTATCAGCGCCACACCACGCAATGGGGCATGGGCAAAAATTTCGACCGGACCGGGAGCGTGGGACCGTGGATGGTCACCGCCGACGAACTGCCTCGCGGGGGTAAGGGCCTCAAGATTGAGACGAGACTCAACGGCAAGATCATGCAGTCGGCCAATACCGATATGTTCATGTTCCCGGTAGCAGAGTCGCTTGTCTATCTTACAGAGGGTATGACACTCGAGCCGGGCGACATCCTGTTTACCGGTACGCCCTCGGGGGTTGGCCATGCGCGCAAGCCGGAGCCGGTGTGGATGAAGGCCGGCGATACGATAGAAGTCGAGATTGAGAAGATCGGCGTATTGCGCAATCCGGTCGAAGATGAGAAGGCATGATGCTTGATAAAGTGGGCAGGGGGCGGGTTTCTCTGCCCTGAATTAGACAACGGCCGTCAAAAGGCTGAACCAAGGGAGGATTTCCAATGAGGCACCTGCGTATTTCTTTTGCCGCGTTGGCAGCAATCGCAGTCACGACCACTGCAGCAATGGCTGCATCGACTGACTGGCCGACACGGCCGATCCGCATGCTGGTCGGTTTCGGCGCGGGTGGCGGCACGGATATCGTGACGCGCATCGTTTCCGATCCTTTGAGCAAATTGCTCGGGCAGCCGATCGTGGTCGAAAACAAGCCGGGTGCGGGTGGATCGATCGCCTCCGACGCCGTCGCAAAGGCGGCAAAGGACGGCTACACCGCGACCATGATCAGTACCGGCCATACGGTCGGCGCGGCGATGATGAAGTCGTTGCCTTATGATCCGGTCAAGGATTTTGCGGCAGTCGGACAGGTCGCTAATTCCTGTTTCGTCGTCGTGGCTCGCAAGGATTTTCCAGCGAACGATCTGAAGGGATTGATCAAGCTCGCGAAGGCTGAGCCTGGTAAATTCAAATCCGGTACGGTCGGTGTCGGCTCGACGCAGCACCTCGCCGCTTCTCTGCTCGAGCAGATGGCGGGGATCAAAGCAACGCACGTTCCATACCGAACGACTCCTGCTGTCGTGCTGGCGCTGCGCCACAAGGAGATCGATTACGCCGTTGACCTTGTGCATGCGGTAATCGGTCAGGTTAATGCGGGCGAGCTCAAGCTGATCGCATCCGGCGGACCGAAGCGGTGTGCCAGTATTCCGAATGTGCCGACAATCGCGGAATCGGGGCTGCCTGGTTACAGTGTCGTCGGCTGGTACGGCATCGCATTTCCGGCCGGTACACCGAAACCGATCATCGACAAGATGAGTGGGGCGCTGAAGCAAGTGCTTGCGCGGGACGATATTCGCGAAAAACTGGCCAAGGTCGGCGCCGAGGTCGATTTCAGCACGCCGGAAGAATTTGCAAAAACCATCGAATCTGACACTGCCAGGTGGAAGATGGTGCGCGACAAAGCCGGCTTGCAACCAAGATAAATTCAAACGCCGTATCGAGAAGGCAAGGACGACAAATGGCCGACAAGTTGAATGTACTGGTGATCTGCGGGTCGCTTCGCAAAAAATCCTACAATGCCGCATTGGCGCGTGCGTTGCCGGGGCTGGCGCCGCCCGAAATGAACATCGTCGCGGCGGCCACTGCAATCGACGCGTTTCCGCACTACAACGCCGACATTCAGGAGGCTTCCGGTTTCCCGCCGGCGGCTGTCGACCTTGCCGACGCCGTTCGCCGCGCCGACGGCGTGCTGTTTGTCTCGCCGGAATACAACTGGTCGATGCCTGGCGTGCTCAAGAATGCGATCGACTGGGTCTCGCGCCTGAAGGACCAGCCGTTCGAGGGCAAGCCGGTCGCCATTCAATCTTGCTCGCAAGGGCCGCTTGGCGGCGCGCGCATGCAATATCATTGGCGTATGTCGATGACCTTTGCGAAGGCTTATATATTCGGCACGCCGGAGGTGTTCGTCGGCTCGGCGGCGTCCAAGTTTGACAAGGATACGTTGGAGCTGACGGATCAACCGACCAAGGATGCCGTGAAGGCACAGCTTGCAGCGTTTGCGAAGTTCATTGCGAAGATGAAGCGCTGACTGTCTGGCCGTCACCGGGCATGTCCCGGCGACGGCTCCTGAAAGCGCACTTCTAGGCGTCATGGCCGGACGAGTCCGGCCATGACGTAAACTTACGTTGCTTGCGCGCGGTTCGGAAAGAGCTGTGGGCGAAGCTTGGGGTGTCCTGCCATCATCTTCGGTGCGTAGGGTGTCTCGGCGCCGAGTTCTTCTGCGGCATGCCAGGCCCATCGCGGATCCCACAACACCGCGCGCCCGAGGCAGATCATGTCCGCCCGGCCAGATGCGACGATATCTTCCGCCTGCCGATAGCCCGCGATGAGGCCGACGGTCATCGTGGTAATGCCCGTCTCCTTCTTCACTTTTTCGGCGAACGGCACCTGGTAGCCGGGTGCGAGCGGAATCTTCTGCCGCGGGTCGAGACCGCCGCTGGAAACATCCATGTAATCAAGTCCGCGCTTCTTGAGCTCTTTCGCGAGCAGCACGGTTTCCTCCGGCGTCCAGCCGCCCTCGACCCAATCGGTTGCGGAAACGCGCATGCCAAGCGGCTTGTGGTCCGGCCACACGGCGCGCACCGCCTCGTACATTTCGATGACGAAGCGCATGCGATTCTCGGTCGAACCGCCGTATTCGTCGGTGCGCTTGTTGGTGATCGGGGAGAGGAACTGGTGTCCGAGATAGCCGTGCGCGCCATGCAGCTCAATCACGTCGAAACCGATGCGGTCGACACGCTTGGCGGCCGCGGCGAATTCACCGATGACGCGCTTGATGTCGTCCTTCGTCATTTCGCGCGGCACCGGCCAGCCGGTGTCGTACGGAATTGCCGACGGCGCTTCCGGCGTCCACGCATCCGGACCTTCGAGAATCGGCTTGCCGCCGGCCGCAGGCGGCATCTGCGGTCCTTTGCGGCCCGCGTGTCCGAGCTGCACGCCGAGCTTGGCAACGCCGTATTGCCGGCAAAAATCATGAACGCGCTTGAGCGCTTTCTCGTTTTCGTCCGACCACATGCCGGCGCACCGCGGCGAGATGCGCCCCTGCGGATTGACATCCGTCATCTCGGCCATCACGAGGCCGGCGGCGCCGAGCGACATATTGCCGAGATGCACCAGGTGCCAGTCGGTGGCGCAACCATTGTCGGAATTGTATTGGCACATCGGCGATACCACGACGCGGTTCGGCAGTGTTAATCCACGCATCGTGATCGGAGAGAAAAGAACGCTGGGCATTTAGGATTATCCTTTCAGGAGAAGTCGCACGTCAAAATCGACCCGCGGCGCCGGAAGGCACCGCAGGCGACAGGACTGTGTCTATTACTTCAGGTCAACTTTTCATGGGAGGGTAGTCGCGCGAGAATACAGGCTTCGAAAGAAATTCCTTCGGGTCCATTTTCCAGAATTGACTGACCTTGTGATAGGTCTTGATGGTCTTGTTGACCATCTTGCTGCCGTGCTTTTCGACGCGCCGGACGTAAACGTCGATTATGACTTGCCCGTAGTCGTCGAAGCTGATCGGCCCGCGCGGGGTTTCGGCCAGGGTAACGGACCTTATCGCCTTGACGAACTGGTCGGGGTCGTCGGCCTTCCCGCCGGTTTTTGCGAGCGCAGCTTCGATCACTTGGCCGTCGATATAAAAACAGGCGGCATAGTGCCCGATGTGCACGTCCTTGCCATAGTATTTTCGCAGGGCGGCGATAAAGCGGTGGTTGGCATCGCTGTCGATGTCGAGCGAATAGGGATTCGTGTTGATGAGTCCCTCGGCTTCTTCGCCATAGGCACTTATGATGGTGTCGTCGGCAGTCGTCGATCCGCCGATGAGGTGTTGCTTCACGCCGAGCGCCTTCGCCTGCTTGATGAATTTGATCGGATTTGATCCTGCCAATCCGACGCAAACCACATCGCAGTTTGGAATCTGCGCGACGTAGGGCGCATAATCGGCAGTCTTAAGTGGCGACCAGAGCTTCTTGAGGACGCGGCCGCCTTCTTCCTCCAGCACGCGCTGAAAGCCGCCGATCTGCTCGTAGCCGAAAGCAAAATCATCAGCGATGGTGGCGGCACTTTTGAGTTTCATTTCGGTCGCGACGTAGTCGCCGAGCGGATAAAGGCATTGCGCCGATGTGTAGGAGGTGCGGGTCAGATAGTTGTTGCGTTTGCGTTGCGTAACATCCTCGGCGCCGGCGAAAGCAAGCGTCGGCATTTTTGCCTGCTCCAGATAGTCGAGGGTCGCGAGCAGCTCGAAGGCGGCAAACGGTCCGAGTACGACATTGACCTTTTCGCGTTCGACCAGTTCCTGCGCCTTGGTCTTGGCACCGGCAGGACTTCCGCCGGTGTCGGCGACGGTCAATTCGATCTTGCGACCCGAGAGCTTGAAGTTCTTTTCCCTCAGAAAGGCGGTAATGCCTTCTTCGGCGTGCTGGCCGCCGGCGGCGAGCGGCCCGGTTTTTACCGTCAGGAGGCCGACCTTGATCGGCGCGTTCTGCGCGATGGACGGCATCGGAAACGACGCTGCACCTGCAGCGGCGGCGGTGCCGGCAAGGAATTTGCGGCGATTGACGCGTAGCGACATGTTCTCCTCCCGTTTAATCGGCTGGCTTTTGCAGCCGTTTGGCAGTGGAAGTGATAGGCTCGCGGTGAGTTTGCGCCAAGATTGTCGCCTCGCGCAACGAGGGTGAGGTTGCCCACTTCGCCCACCTGCGAGTCGACATCAAAGTCGTTCGCCGGCAAGCCATGCTGCACTTTTAGCGTCAAGCGCAGTGAGGGCAGGGCCCTCGATGCCTGGCATATCGCGTTTGACCGTGTAGCCGGCTTTGGTCTGCAGGTAGGCGAGGTGGCGATAGCCTTCGGGGAATTGCTCCAGCAGGTTCTGATCGAGCACGAGCTTTGCGGCAGGATCGACCGGATCGATCCGGTCTTTTTCGTACGTGTGACGCCGCAGCACGATGCCCCAACGATCATTTCGGTTCTCCAGAAAGTCGTACGCGCGGCCAAAGCACGTTACATCACAGAGCACGTTGTCGACTTGCGCGCGCTGCGAAATCGTGACCTTCGTCCGCGCGAGTGCACGCTTGCCGTTGACGTCGATCGTCGTGCCGCCGAGCATGTGGTAGATGCGCGCTCCCCGTTCAAATCCTTCCTGACTGACCTTGATGAATTCCTCGAACGTACCCTGAAACCAGGTCGCCCACATCGCGCCATCCTTGTGCCAGACGGTACGAAAACGATCCCAGTCTCGCGCGTCCCGCCACAGCGCCCAGTTTTCGATCAGCTCGCGAATGGCGAGTTTGTCGTCCATGGTCATTGACACT
Source organism: Pseudolabrys sp. (assembly GCA_035760805.1). Classification (GTDB taxonomy): domain Bacteria; phylum Pseudomonadota; class Alphaproteobacteria; order Rhizobiales; family Xanthobacteraceae; genus Pseudolabrys. Next base: position 124,429 of record DASTSG010000049.1, on the reverse strand, counting down.
CTCCGCCATGACCGGGCTTGTCCCAGCCATCCCGCTTGGGTAGGCACATTGCTCACTTAAACGAGGTCGCCGGGTCAAGCCCGGCGATGACAATCAGTGGGAGACCGCCCATGGCACGGCTCTTCGGCAAGGTCGCGATCGTCACCGGTGGCGCCAAGGGCATTGGGCGTCACTATTCGCAAGCGCTCGCCGCCGAAGGCGCGCGTGTGATGATCGCCAACATTGCCGACGGCAAGTCGCTTGCTGAGGAAATGGCCGGCAAGCACGGTGCTGGTTCTGCAGCGTTCATGATGTTCGACGTCAGCGATGAGGACCAGATCAAGGCGCTTGTCGCGCAAACGATCGAGCGCTTCGGCCAGATCGACATTCTGGTCAATAATGCGGCCGTGTACGCGACGCTGACGCCGCGGAAGTTCACCGAATGGGATGCTGAAATCTGGGACCGCGTGATGGCAGTGAACACGAAGGGACCCTTTCTTATGGTCAAGCACGTCGCTCCGCACATGATGGAGCGGCGCACCGGCAAGATCATCAACATCGCGTCTGGTGCCGCTTACAAGGGTGTACCCCGTATGCTGCCTTACGTGACGAGCAAGGGCGCGATGCTGGCGTTCACGCGGGCCCTGTCACGCGAACTTGGTGAATACGACATTGCGGTCAATTCGCTGTCGCCGGGTTACATCCTGAGCGATACAGGGCTTGCAAATAGCGCGCATGTCGAAGACGAGCGCGTACCCGTGCGTAACAGCCGGGCTTTCAAGCGCGACGCATATCCGGAAGATCTCATTGGCGCCCTGATATTCCTCGCATCGAGCGACAGCGATTTCGTTACCGGGCAGTCATTGGTGGTGGACGGCGGTTCGGTCAATACCTAGCTAACAGCTATGCGCGGCAGGGATTTCCGTGCTGTTCCGGGCGGCCCCGCATCCATGCTATAGTAAGAGCAAATTCAACGAGTTCGACGGAGGAATCCATGGCGGTCGCAGCGGCAGCCGATCCCAAGCATAACATCAAGAACGCGCGGCAGGCCTATTACGACAAGATTTCCAAGTTCCACCTGGCGCCCCTTTGGGAGGTGCTCAAAGGTCTGGTCACGCCCGAACCGAAGACTCAAATGGTCCCGGCGCTGTGGAGGTTTCCGGAAGTCGAAAAGCTGATGCTCGAAGCCGGGGACGTTATCACCGCCGAGGAAGCCGAGCGCCGCGTGCTCGTGCTGGAGAACCCGGGCGATCCGGGCAAGTCGCGTATCACCAACGCGCTGTTCGCCGGCATCCAGCTCATCATGCCGGGCGAGATCGCCGAAGCGCACCAGCACGTCGCCTCGGCCATCCGCTTCGTACTCAAGGGCGAGGGTGCCTACACCGCGGTCGAAGGCGAAAAGGCGATGATGGAGCACGGCGACTTCATCATCACGGCGAACTGGGCGCCGCACGACCACGGCAACCCCGGCAAGGAGCCTGTGATGTGGCTCGATGTGCTCGACATGCCGACCGTCAACCACTTCCAGGCCTCGTTTGCCAACCACTTCGACGAGAAGATGCAGAACGTCAATCATGAGGATGGCGACTCATTCGAGCGCTACGCCATGGGCGTACTTCCGGACGGCATGCCGGCAGTGACCAACCGTTCGCCGGTCATCAACTATCCGTATCGGAAGATGAGACCGATCCTCGAACGGCTGAAAAAGACCGGCGACATCGACAAATCTCATGGCGCACGGGTCCGCTATGCCAATCCGATCAATGGCGGTCCGGTGCTGCCGACAATGGGCGCCAATCTTTCGCTCCTGCCGAAGGGCTTCAAAGGCGAGCCCTATCGCTCGACCGATGGCACCGTGTTCTGTGTTGCCGAAGGCAGCGGCACGACCACGATCGACGGCAAGGAGTTTTCCTGGGGTGTCAACGACGTGTTTGTCGTCCCGCCGTGGAAGCAATACCGGCACAACGCCGCGGAAGAGTCGGTGCTGTTTTCGATCTCCGACCGGCCTGCGCAGGAGTCGCTCGGAATTTGGCGCGAGGCGCGCTGAACGCCGGCTTGAAGTCAGGCGGACGCTTCGCTGTTTCGGAGCGCCCGCAACCGTATCCAGTCTATCGCAAGCAAAATGGCCGCAGCGGTCAGCCCAGCCGCATTGATATAAACCGCCCCGGGGAATGCTTCCGGCGGCAACACCACCGTGAGCGAAATGGCACCGTAAAGTACGCGGCCGGTGACATTAAGCCTGGATAGCGCGAACCCGACGGCGGCAGTAGTGCCGAGCCAGATACCGAATGTCGCGCGGCTTACGTTCAGCACGATCTCGGTCCAACTTCCGTCCATCAGCAAGCTCGGTGTGAGCACGAAAAGAAACGGCAGGATGAACGTGCTCCAGCCGACGAGGCAGGCAATCCATCCTGTATTCCAGCCGTCCGTGCGCGCGATATTGGCCGCAGCATAGGCGGCAAATGCGACAGGCGGGGTGATCATCGAGAGGATGCCATTGTACATGACGAACATGTGCGCCGCCATCGGAGTCACCCCCAACTTAACGAGTGCCGGCGCGAGCAGCGTCGCCGTCAGGATATAGACGCTCACCGTCGGCAGGCCGATGCCGAGCACAAAGGCAAGCGCCGCGATCAGCAGCAACAATATGAAAACGTTGCCGCCGGCGAGCGCGAGCAACTGGATCGTCATGCTGAAGGCAAGCCCCGAAATGCTCATGATCCCGACCATCACGCCCGCGGCCGCGCCGATGAGGATGATGTCGAGCGACACGCGCCCGGTTTCCATGACCGCTTTGAGCACGTCGAGGATGCCGAGTCGCTTGCCGCGATATCCGAAAGTCATTGCCAGCACGATCAAGATCGCGGTTGCGTAAATCGCGGCTTTTTCAGGCGTGAGCATCGTCACGTCGGGATACATCAGGGCGATGACAAGAAATACGATCGGCACGATGAAGTGCCAGCCGGACTTGAGCACTTCGGAAATCGGCGGCGCATCGGCAATTTGCGCTGCGCCGATTTTTTGCTTGGCGGCCTCGAGATCGACGTGGAAGAACAGACATGCATAGTAGAGAAACGCCGGAATCGCCGCGGCAATGCAGACCGTGCCATAGGGTACTTGCAGAAACTCGGCCATGATGAACGCGGCCGCCCCCATGACCGGCGGCATCAGCTGGCCGCCCGTCGAGCCGACTGCTTCGATGGCCGCCGCGCGATAAGGCGTGAAGCCGGATTTCACCATCGTCGGAATGGTGACGATGCCGACAGCGAGCACGTTGCTCACGGCGCTGCCGGAAATCATTCCGAACAACGCCGAGCCGACGACGGCAATCTTGGCCGCGCCGCCGCGGAACCGGCCCATTGCGGACATCGAAATATCGGCAAAGAAATCGGCTCCGCCGGTGCGCGCCAGTACCTGGCCCAAAATCGTGAAGGGGATGACGACCACGACTGCGACGTGGAGGATGGCGCCGATCGCGCCGTTAATGTCGAGGCCGAGATAAGAAATCATCCGTTCCGGCGAGACGTAACGTGTCTGGAAGTCGCCGTGCAAGTGTGGGCTGATATAGACGTAGACCGCTATTGCCGCGATGATCGACACGAAACCCCAGCCGCTGGTGCGTCGGCTGGCTTCCATGATAAGCGCGATGAGGATGGCGCTGATGACGATGTCTTCCAGCGGCAGAAAGGCGGCGGCAAGCGTCAACTGCTCGTAGCGCGCCGCGACGTAGCCGCAAACCGCAAGCGAAACGATTACAGCCGCCCAGTCGAACCATTTACGCGGACGCGATGTGTCGGCGATATACGCGAGCGCCAGCGTAAGCCCGAGACAGACCGTGAGCATCTGCTCGGTGTAAAAAGACACATTGAACACGACGCGCGGAACGTCGAGCACCCAAAGCGTGACGACCGCGACCAGCAGTGACTGGAAGACGTTCGTCCAAAGCACGGTTGCCCGTGATGCGGCGGAGGCAAATTCCGCCGCATCGGGAATGATGCGTTCTTCGCTCAATCGATAGCCTTGGGCTGAATGTTATGATCCTTAAAATACTTCAAGGCGCCCGGATGATAGGGAATGTCGTACTTCTTGTAGAGGTTTTCCGCCGAAAACTCGCGCAGTGCAGGCTGGATCGCGACAAGATCGGCCTTGTTTTTCACCATCGTATCGATTGCCTTGTAGATGACATCGTCGGGCACCTTGGCGTTGGTAAAGATCATGTTGTCCCAAGTGTAAACGCCCATCGGATGGTCAACGCCAATGAAGAAGCCATTCGGGACGGCCGGGGTCAAATAGCCTTCCGGTAAAATTTTCTTCGCGGCCGCCATTCCGCTCTTGGGGATTTCGAGCGCGCGAATACCGCCGACGGTGGCATCGACCTCACGCACCTTGGGTGCACCGAAGGCGAAGAAAAACATATCCGCCGAACCGGCAACGAAATCATCGGCGCCGCGAATCACGTTCGGGATCAGCACCGGCTTCACATCTTTTTCCGTCAACCCGCCCGTGGCGAGGATCGCTCGCACCAGTGGATCGATGGTGCGCATCGCCGAATAGCCCATGCCGACCCGTTTGCCCTTGAGATCGGCGATCGTTTTCATATTGGTGTCCTTGCGGACCCAAAAAGCGCCGCGCAGCGAGTGTAGCGACCCGATCAGCCGCAGATTGGGGCTCGTTTTCCTTGCGCCCAGAACCTCAAATATGTTGGCGATTCCGAACTCGGCCTCGCCGCGGCTGACGAGCGGAATAAGCACAGTCTCGCCCGCGGTCGGCTGCACCACGACGTTTATGCCACCTTTTTCCTTGAGCACCTTGGAAACGGCGGTCGCTGACGTGTGACTGAGCGTGCCCGGCTGCATCGTGGCGAAGCCGTAGGTTTGTGCATTGGCCTGCCCACCCCAGATCACCGGGGTAGCGGCCGCAGCCGCGAGCAGCGCCAGAAACAAGGATTTGCGCGCTTGCCTCAAATCGAACATTGAACTTCCCTCCCATTACGGATTTTGTTTGTGGGCCGTTTGCGAGACATTGGGCCCCCCGCGATTTGAAAATTGTTTGGATCGATAGCGTCCGGCGCGATGTTTGCCTAGCTGGAAAATCGGGCCGACCTTCGGTTAATTGCGTAACGGCAGCAAGCCACCCCCTTGCCTCGGGCGTTCCGGCCGGGGTCAAAAGAGGAGTATCGGATGCAGGTTGAAGAACTGACGGCCGCGCACGGCGCGTTGACAGCCGCGCGGACGGGCCAAGGCAGCGACGTTGTAATTCTTCATTCGCTGCTGGCGGACCGCCATGCTTTTGATCCGGTACTGCCGCAACTGGCGGCCAGCAGGCGCGTCACCTTGATCAACCTTCCGGGCTTTCACGGCTCTCAGCTCGCGCTCGCTGCACTCATGGATGCTTACGTCGCGCGCATCCAGGATGGGTTTGAGGAATTCCGCATCGCGAATGATGCGGTGCTGATCGGTAATGGCTTCGGCGGAACGGTCGCGCTGGCTTTCGCAATTGCGCATCCCGAACGGATCGGAAAGCTGGTGGTATCGGATGCCGCTGCGGGTTTTCCGGATGAGGGCCGGCAGGCCTTTCGCATTATGGCGGAAAAGGTAGCGGCCGGCGGTCTCGGTGCGGTTGCAGAAATTGCGGCCAAACGTGTGTTCTCGCCGGCCTACCTTGTCGCGCACCCTGAATTGATCGAGGAACGAAAGCGCGTGCTGATGGAAATCGATCCTGAGGGATTCCAGGCCGCCTGCACAATTCTCCAGGAAGCTGACTTGACGCCGCTACTGAACCGCGTGCGCACGCCGACCCTTGTCGTGTGCGGCCAATTCGATCAGGCCACCCCGCCTGCGCTCAACAAGCAGATCGCGGAGAGAATTCCCGGCGCGCGATACGTCGAGTTGCCGGGCTGCGGCCACTGTCCGCCGCTTGAGCAGCCGCAAGCGTTCATCGCGGCGATCCGGGATTTCGTTGGTCTGTAAAGGCGATCGTAGAGCCCGGCGTTAACGCCGGGCTCTATGGCGTTCGGTCAGTAGCACACACGAACGCGGCGCCAGTGTCTGTAACCCCACGGATCGACGACAAGTCGCCGCGAGAGGTAACACCTGGGCCCGTAATACGCATAAGGCCCACCGTAATAGTAGGGCGACGCGACGGCCGCACCGAGCGCAAGACCGCCGATAAATCCGGGGGCAAATCCCAAGCCCCATCCGCCACGGTGCCAGCCATGGTGGTGCCACCCGTGCCAACGTGCACTCGCAGGAGCCGTGGAGGCCATCGTGATTGCAGCGATCGCACCGGCGGCGACAAGCAATTTTCTGAGTGATGTGCTCATGCGCACGTCTCCTCCATATTCCAATATGCAGTCTTACAATTCCTCAAAAACTCGAGTGTTCCCGTTGGAAACCCGGCATGACAGGATTTCCTCTGGCAATGCTTCTTAACGCGCTACGCTAACGAGCTAATCCAGTGCTTTAAGGACGGCTTCGGCAATGGCGGCGGTTCCGTCGGTTCCACCAAATTCCATCGGCTTGATGCCGGAAGCATACGCTTTATCGACCGCCGCTTCGATCCGCTGTGCCGCTTCCGTCGCCACCGGATGATCATACCTGTCAGCCAGCCAGTCGAGCATCATGGCCGCAGACAGGATCATGGCTGTCGGATTTGCCTTGCCCTGACCCATGATGTCGGGCGCGGTGCCATGGCATGGCTGGAACACCGCATGTTTGTCACCCACGTCGGCTGATGGCGCGAGGCCGAGGCCGCCGACCAGTCCTGCGGCCAGATCCGAAAGGATGTCGCCGAACATGTTCTCCATGACCATGACGTCGAAGTCCCATGGCCTGCGCACCATCATCGCGGCGCAGGCGTCGACATAAAGCATGTCGGTCTTGACCTCAGAAAATTTCGGCTTGCGCTCGTTGAAAATCTCACGCTGCCAGTTGAAGGCCTTGAAGACGTTGGCCTTGTCGACCAGCGTCAGCCGTCCGGTCTTGCCGCGTTTCTTGCGGCGCTGCGCAAGCTTGAACGAGAAATCGAACAAGCGCTCGGTCTTGTCGCGAGTGACCACGAGCGTCTCACGCGCTTCGTCATGCGTCGTAACGCCTTTGCCCATCGACGCGAACAGGCCTTCGGTCGACTCACGGATCAGCACGAAATCGATGCCGTGCTCGGCTGCGCCGACGATCGGGCTGGGCACGCCGGGCACGAGCCGCGCGGGGCGCACCCCGGCGTAAAGGTCGAAGATGAACCGCAGCTCCACCTGCGGCATGATCTCGGTGTTGTCGGGATAGCGGATCGACGGAAGTCCACAGGCGCCGAGCAGGATTGCGTCGGCCTCTTCACAAAGTTTGATCGTGGAATCCGGCATCGACCGGCCGGTGTGCTTGTAGTGCTCAGCCCCCGCGGCGGCTTCGGTAAACCGGAATTTCAAGCCCGGCGTGGTTGCTTCGATCCGGCGCAACACATCGAGCGCCGGTGCCATCACTTCGGGTCCGATGCCGTCGCCGGGCAATACGGCAATATGAAAGGCGTCGTTCGCGCTCATAATCTGTTCCGGGATGGTATCGGGGCGGGCGAGCGGCTAATGAATACGCCATTGCGATCGCGCGCAAGGGAGCACAGGCACAGATGCCTCGTTTCGCAGCCAATCTCGGCTACCTTTTTACCGAGCGCCAAATGCTCGACCGCGTGGGCGCGGCCGCAGCGGCCGGGTTCAAGGCGATTGAATTGCAATTTCCATATGAAGTGCCGGCGTTGCAGATGAAGGCGGCGATCGAAGACAACAGGTTGACGGTTCTCGGCATCAATACATTGCGCGGAGAGGGCTCCGATGCGTTTGGGCTGGCCGCGGTGCCCGGCCGTGAGCGCGAGTGGGAGGCGCTGTTCGCGAAAGCGCTTGACTACATCAGCACGATCGGGGGCAGCGCGGTCCACTGTCTCGCCGGCAAGGTCGACCCATCGCAGCGGCCCGCGGCCGAGCGCGTGTTCATCGCAAACCTTTCACGGGCTGCTGACCTCGCAGCCGAAAAGAAAATTACGCTGCTGATCGAGCCGATCAATCCCGGCGACCGGCCGAATTATTTTCTCAATCACCTCGAACACGCCGCCGACATCATCGCAAAAGTCGGCAAGCCGAACGTAAAAATCCAGTTCGATTTTTATCACATGCAAATCGTCGGTGGCGATCTCATCCGCCGATTCGCACGTTTTCAGCCGCTGATCGGCCATTTGCAATGCGGCTCGGTACCTTCGCGTCATGAGCCGGACGAAGGCGAGGTCAACTTTCCGGCTGTGTTCGAAGCTGTCGATCGGCTCGGCTATGAAGGCTGGATTGGCGCCGAATACCGGCCGCGCGGGCAAACCGAAGATGGCCTGAAATGGGCCAGGCCTTATGGGATTGTGTCAAAAAAATAACCATCAAAGTTATTGAAAGGGCACGTTTTTCCCCTTTGCGTGTGTTGGGCGTGTTGCTATTTTCGCAACATGTGGGGACGCAAAAGCAAGGCGGGCGCGGAAAAGCCTGATACCGTAGGGCCGCTCAGAAATGCGGTGCGCGAGGCGCGCATCGAGGCCGCCGAACGTTCGGCGGTTGTCGTCGACTTGCGCGATGCCGAGCGTGCCCGGCTCGAGTTGCTTAACGATGCGCTCGATCCTCTGTTCAGTGAAGTTCCGGACAACGTCGAGCTGTTCGATCGCGGCGTAAGCGGCGGCGACGTTCCGCGCTTGTGGATCGACGTGATCGCGCATGTGGAAATGGGGCGCGACAAGCGTCAATACCGCTTCGTGCAGGACACCCGTTATGGCCGTGCCGTACTGGCGGAATCATATGAAGTCGAGGAAATTGTCGAAGCGGTGACGCATTATGTCGCGCGGCGGCTGGTCGAGCGCGAGCGCGCGCTCGGCGCCGATCAAGCATCGACGCCGTCAGTTGCGCGGCATGTTGCCAAGCTTGAGCGGCGTCGTTTGGGCTGGCGCGGATTTGGATTGTTCGTCACCGGCCTCGTCGTCGGCGCGGCGGCGCTGTTTGTTTTAGCGTTGTTCAGCGCGCATTGACCGGCGAGATATCCGCGCGCGTGATTTCCGCGATACTGCCGTCATGCGCAATCGCGCGCGAAATCATCTCGCATCGCCATGCGCCGGCCGTGCCTGCGATCCGGTACAAATTCCAGGCCGCCGCCGCTTTCGCGAAGCCGGGCGCTCCTGATGCTGACGGCACGCCGACGGCGGCAGCGCGCCCTTGCGGCCCGTCCAGCCAATTGAGCATGGCAACATGTTCGTGGCCATGCAGGATCAATTCGGCGCCCTGGGCCGCAACGGTAGATAGGAATGCCGCCGCATCGAGCAGCTGCTTGCTCCGGTCGCGCGAAGTCACGGGCGGGTGATGGATAAGCACCACGCGAAAGAGCCCCTCGTTCTTGAGCGCGTGGAGCGCTGCGCCGAGCCGTATCAGTTGATCGGCGCCGAGCCAACCAGTCGCCATGAATGGCGCCGTAGGCACAGCGGTCGATAACCCGATCAAGGCGACGGGTCCGCGCCGGCGCACAAACGGAAACGAGACCGCGCCGTCGTGGTCACCACGCATGTAGTCCGCCCAATACAGCTCGGGACACTGCGCCGCTGCGCGTATGTAGGTGTCGTGATTGCCGGGAATAAAAGTAACGTCTGACGGCTTGCCGACCTCTTCCAGCCATTTACGCCCGCGAACGAATTCTTCGCCCAGCGAAAAATTGGCGATGTCGCCGGTTACCGCGACGTGGTCGGCCCGGGCCGCTTTCAGGTCGGCAACGATCGCGTCGAGCACCGCGCGACTGTGCATGCGGCGGCGTCCACGCAGCCAATTGAGATAGCCCGTGATCCGCTTGTTGAAAAGTTCACCGGGCCGCGGACGCGGCAGCGGTGCGAGATGCGGATCGGAAATGTGGGCGAGGGTGAACATCAAACAGGCCTGCCATGCTCCGCAAACGCGGATCATCCAGTATTCACGAATCTTTAGATTTGATCGAGGGCCGGCTTGGCGCAATCCGCGAAGCTCATGCGCTCCCGATCAAAATGCCGGCGGCAAACACCAGCGCACCGCCGACAACGACCTGAAAGGTCGCCTGCAGGAATGGCGTGTCCATGTAGCGGTGGCGAATCCACGAAATCGCGGCAAGCTCGGCAGCGACCACAACGATCGATGCGATCGTCGCCGTCCAGAAATGAGGAATGAGATAGGGCAAAGTGTGGCCAAGGCCGCCGACGGCGGTCATCACGCCGGTAACCGGTCCGCGAATCCACGATGAACCGCGGCCGGTCAGCGAGCCGTCATCCGAAAGTCCTTCCGCGAATGCCATTGAAATGCCGGCGCCGATCGAGGCCGCAAGTCCAACCAGAAAAGTCGCCCATGTATCGTGCGTCGCAAAAGCCGCCGCAAAAAGCGGCGCAAGCGTCGACACAGATCCGTCCATCAATCCTGCGAGACCGGGCTGCACGTATTGCAGCATGAACATGCGTTTCGCGCTCGCATCCTCGGCCGCGCGTGCGTGCCTGTCGAGAATTTCCTCCGAAAGTTTTTGTGCGAGGCTTTCATGGCCGGCTTCCGCTTCGGCAAGGTCAAGCAGAAGCTTTCTGACAGAGATATCGCGCGTGTTTTGGGCCGCCTTGCGATAAAAACGCTCCGCGTCGGTTTCCATTTTCGCGGCGAATTTCCGGACCTCGTCAAGCCGTAGCGGCCGTATCAGCCAGAGCGCTGATTTTGGCGGAATGAATCCTTTGACGTCCTGGCGCCGGATCAGCGGCAAATAGTCTCCGAATTTCTCGCGATAGAGTTCGAACAGCCGCGTCCGGTGCGTGACCTCCTCGTCGGCCATCTCTTCGAACACCTTCGCGGAGGAGGGGAATTGCGCACGCAAACCTTCCGCGAAGCCGCGGTAAATGCGGCTGTCTTCTTCTTCGTTGGTGATGGCGAGTGCCAACACCTCCCGTTCTGTCAGGTCGGAAAACCGCTTCACGCAGGTGCCCCTCTTGTCCGGTTCCAAAGCGCCACTTCATATATTAGAGCAATTCCAAAGAAGAAAGGGTGGTCGGGGCTGCCGGGAGAGCCCGGAGTTGCGCTATCAAGGGAGCGATGTCCTTCGATTCTGTCCGCCGCAGATGCGAGCCGGCGATTCGCCGGGTGCTTCACACTTACTGGCGGTTTTCGCGGCCAGCGACGCTTGGCGTCCGTGGCATGGTGCTGGATGCGCAGGGCCGTATTTTTCTGATCCGGCACTCTTATGTGGATGGCTGGCACATGCCCGGCGGCGGCGTGGAAACCGGCGAAAGCCTGCTCGAGGCGCTCGCCCGCGAATTACGCGAGGAAGGAAACATCGACCTTGCCAGTACCCCTGTGCTGCATGGCGTCTATTTCAATTCCCGCGTGTCGCGGCGCGATCATGTCGCGTTGTTCATCGTGCGAGACTTCCGTCAGGACGTGCCGCCGCGGCCCGGCCGCGAAATCGTCGCGCACGGGTTCTTCGCCCGCAACGAATTGCCGGAAGGCACGACGCGCGCAACGCACGCGCGCTTGGCCGAGGTCTTCGACGGCGTGGCGATAAGCGAGATTTGGTGAGGCAATCGGCGCTGTCGTCGGCGCCGTTGCGAGTACTGCAGCAGCGGCGAACTATCCGAACCGTGCCCGATCGTGCGGAGCTGCGAAATCGAGCTGCGGGCCCACGGGAATGATGCCGGTTGGATTCACCTGCCGCTGGCTTCCGTAGTAATGCCGCTTGATCTGACCGAGATTTACGGTCTCCGCTACGCCCGGCACCTGATACAGATCGCGTGCGTAGTTCGACAGGTTCGGATACTCCCAGATGTGTCGCCAGTTGCATTTGAAGTGGGAATAATAAACGGCGTCAAAACGCATCAGCGTGGTGAACAGGCGCCAGTCGGCTTCCGTGATCGTGTTGCCGACAAGATAGCGGTGTTGCGACAACCGCTGTTCAACCTCATCAAGCGCATCGAAAAGGTTGCGGAACGCTTCCTCGTAGGCTGCCTGCGTCGTCGCAAATCCGGCGCGGTAAACACCGTTGTTGATGTTCGGATAGACCAGCTCATTGACCGCATCGATCTCCTTGCGGAGCGCCGGCGGATAATAGTCTGTGTGCACGTCCGTGAGCGCCTCGAACGCCGAATTGAACATGCGGATGATTTCCGAGGACTCGTTATTGACGATCGTCTTGCGTTTCTTGTCCCATAGCACCGGCACGCTGACGCGGCCTGAGTAGCGTGGGTTGGCGAGCAGGTAAATTTCCGAAAGCTTTTCCTTGCCGTTGGCATCGTCGCCGGTCGACCCTTCATCCTTGTGAAAGGTCCACCCGTCCTTGAGCATGTCGGGGGAAACGACCGACATCGAGACGATATTTTCGAGGCCCTTGAGTTTGCGGAAAATGACGGTGCGATGTGCCCAGGGGCAGGCGAGCGAAACGTATAGGTGGTAGCGGCCTGCTTCCGCCGCAAAACCGCCTTCGCCGGAAGGGCCGGCGCTGCCGTCCGGCGTCACCCAGTTGCGAAAGCCGGCATTGGCCCGGATGTAGTGACCGTTCTTGGTGCGGTCGCCGTCCTGCTGCCATACGCCATCGACCAGAAGTCCCATTGCGATTTCCTCCATGCGCGTCGGTCTCATTTAAGCATCGCAAGCGAAGAACTCCACGCCCAATGGACCCGAATCCGCTCAAGTGCTAATCGGCACGGATCACGGGCGAGCCATGACCGAACTGTCCCTGACAATCCTGCCGGAAACTGCCGACGATGCTCTGGCCATCGAGCGGCTGCACGAGCGCACCTTCGGTCCGGGGCGGTTCGCGCGCAGCGCATTCCGCATCAGGGAAGGACGCGCTCACGCACCTGAGTTGTCGTTTACGGCGCGGATCAACACTCTGCTTGTCGGCTCCGTCCGCCTGACGCCTATCTGCATCGGCGATACGCCGGCGCTTCTGCTTGGGCCTTTAACGGTTGAGCCGCCGTTTCGCGACCGTGGCGTCGGCAGGGCGCTAATCCAGCGGGCGCTGAAGGAAGCGAAAGCGAAGGGCCACAAGCTCGTCGTGCTGGTCGGTGACGAGCCCTATTACGGCAAGCATGGCTTCAAGAAGATTCCGAAAGGCCGCGTGAAGATGCCGGGGCCAGTTGATCCCAATCGACTGTTGGTGGCCGAACTTGTGCCAGGCGCCTTTGAAACCGCGTCGGGCCTCATCAGGCCGGATTGGAAATAGCTACCTTCCCTCTCTTGCCCAGGTCGCGGCGAGCGAACCGACAAGCAGCAGCAGCCCGATCAGGCCGGCGAAGATCGGCAGAACGCCAATACCGCGGACGACATTTGCTTCACGCATCTTGAGCCCGATCCAGTCGTCTCCCTGAAACGTGGTGCTGGTGCGCACCGGAACGACCCGCGGAATATTGAGGCCTTTGCCATTATCCAGCCGGCGCGCATCGCCGCCGGTTTCGCTGGCGATCTTGTGCAGAACATCGGTCGTGGACGTAACCTGGGCAAATTCGCGCGGATTCGCGGGCCCGACATTCACCAACGCCTTGAGCTTGCCGTCTGTCGCACGCCACAGACCGAGTTCATTGGCTGAAATCGTGGCCCGCCATAAACCGGGTTCAGCCGGTTTAAGCGTCAGCGTACGCTCTTTGCCGGATGGCGATGTGAGCGTCACATCATTGACGCTGTCTGCCATCGTCTGCCGCTGCACTGTGAGATCGTGCCCCTGAACGCTGAGGCGCAGTGCCTCTTCGTCAAGTTCCGGCTGCTTCATCAGCCAGTGCGAGAGCCGGCGCAGCAGATCGAGATGGGGCCCGCCGCCCTCATAGCCGCGCGCCCACAGCCAGATGTGGTCGGAGAGCAGCAGCGCGACGCGGCCTTTCCCTTCGTGCGCAAGCACGAGCAAGGGCTTGCCGTCCGGGCCTTGCATGACGGCAGAGCCATTGGTCGGGCGCGCATCGATGAGACGGAACCAACGACTCCAATGCGGCGGGCTGCTGTCGGAGCCTTCGAGTCCGCGCGTCACGGGGTGCTTTTTGCCGGCGTCGGTGAGCGTCGCGCGATACGGCTCCTCGGTGATGTTGCCGCTCGGCTCTGCCGGCAGGATGACATCAAGCGGAGTGCGCCACAGGCTCGTCGAGCTCGCATAGTCGGGGCCTGCCGCGATCATCACCGCGCCGCCATCGCGCACATACTTTGCGATGTTGTCGAAGTAGCTGAGCGGCAGAACGCCTTGGCGCGCGTAGCGGTCGAAGATGATGAGCTGGAACGTCGAGATCTTCTGCTGAAACAATTCGCGCGTGGGGAAGGCGATCAGCGACAGTTCGTTGATCGGCGTGCCATCCTGCTTTTCAGGTGGGCGCAAAATCGTAAAGTGCACAAGATCGACGCTGGCATCCGACTTGAGCAGGTTACGCCAGGTGCGCTCGCCGGCATTCGGTTCTCCCGAGACCAGCAGCACGCGCAGCTTGTCGCGCACGCCGTCGATTGAAACGACGGCACGATTGTTGACTTGCGTGAGTTCGCCCTGAATTGGCGAGGCCTCAATCTCGACGATGTTGGGCCCGGCGTGCGGAATCGGCACTTTCACTGTCGCGTCAGTGTGGACGGGAACAGTACGCTTCTCCACGACCTCACCGTCGCGCTGAATCGTCACTTCTGCGGTTCCGGCGTTCCCGCCCTGGTCCTCGACGCGAAAGCCGACTGTTTGCGATTGGTCGACGATGCCGAAGCGAGGCGCCGAAGTCAGAACAACGCGGCGGTCAATTTCGTTGGGATGGCCTGTAATAAGTGCGTGCAATGGCGCGGCAAAACCGAGCGCCGCGGCCTTTTCGGGGACATCATGCACGCGGCCGTCGGTGATCATGATCGCACCGGCAATCCGGTCCGGCGGCACGTCCGCGAGAGTGGAAGAAAGCGCGGAAAAGAGCCGCGTGCCGTCATGTTCGCCATCGGCTTCGCTTGCATCGGCAACGCGGACTTCAAGACCTGGAATATGTTGCAACCTGTCAACGATTGCCTTGCGTGCCGCTTCCGTCTGCTGTGTGCGATCGCCGAAATTCTGGCTTGGGCTCTTGTCGACGATCACCGCCGCGACGGAGGGAATGGGATCGCGGTCTTCGCGTGTCAAAGACGGATTGGCGAGCGCCAGGATCATCAGGGCAAGTGCTACGGCTCGAATGAGAAAGCCGCGGCTGCGCGCGAACAACAGGATAGTTGTGAGCACGACGGCAACTGCTATCGCAGCCCACAGCACATAGTCCGGAACCAGAGGCGCAAATGAAATGCCGAGATTCATTACTGTCCTAACCGCTCAAGCAGTGCAGGGACGTGTACCTGATCGGTCTTGTAGTTACCGGTCAGGGCGTACATCACGATGTTGACGCCGGCGCGAAACGCCATCTCGCGCTGACGCGGTTCGCCCGGCACCAACGGCAGCATCGGCTGTCCGTCAGGCTGCATCGCCCACGCGCCCGCAAAATCATTCGACGTGATGAGAATTGAGGAAACGCCGTCGCCGGCGCGTGCGGGCCGCGCGGGCTGATCATCATTTTCCGCCGGAAGCGCTTCCACCCAAAGTTTGCCGCTGTTGTAGCGGCCGGGGAAATCCTGGAGCAGGTAGAAAGTCTTGGTCAGCACGTGATCGCGCGGCACCGGCTCGAGTTCGGGGATATCGAGCGACGACAAAATTGTGCGCAGTCCCGTCATGCCGGGACTTTGCGTTCCACCGCCCGGAAACGGCGACGAGGAAATTGCGTCGCGCGTATCGAACAGAACGGTGCCGCCGTTTTTCATGTACGTGTCGATACGATCGAGCGCCTGTTGCGAGGGCTTGGTCTGGTTGGGAAGTACCGGCCAATAGATCAGCGGAAAAAATGCAAGCTCGTCATGCGCGGGATCGAGGCCGATCGGTTCGCCGGCTTCGAGCGCGGTCCGCTGTGCAAGGAAGAGCGTGAGGCCTTGCAGGCCTGCTTTGCTGATTTCATCGACCTGCGGATCGCCCGTTACGATGTAGGCGAGATGTGTTTGCAGCGTCGCGTCCATCGCGAACTGATCCGCAGCGGACAGCGCCGGGTTTTGCGCGCGCGAGGGCGCCGGCGCAAACGAAAGCCCGGCGGCGACGAGGATGATGATGCCGGCGGCCGCGCGCCGGGTCCATGAGCGCATCCTGAGCCCGCCCGACAGCCAGAACACCACGAGGCCATCGATAAGCAGTAGCGCAAGGGCAGCAAGGAAGATCGGGCCTCGCAGATCGAGCGGTTCACCTTGCCGATAAGCTTCATGGCGCGCGCCGAGAGCCGAGACATCGAGCGGTTTGAGTCGATCCGAAGGCGCGAGGGTGTTGACGGCGATCAATCCTTCGGGCGGTCCATAGAAACCCGGTGGGTGATCGGCAGTACCACGGCCATTGAAATCAGGTGGAATTGGACGAGCGCTTGATGGTGGTACCGAAAACGCGCCGAAACCGTCCAGAACACGCGTCGGCGGTACGGCTTGGCCAGTCTGCGGCTTGGCAGACGTCGTGCTGGTTGCGCTCTCTTCGCTCGCGGCGGCCGAACCGGACAGCGTCACGATACGCTTGAGCATCTCCACGAACGTACCCGCAAGCGGCAAGTCGGACCAGCGCGTATCGGCGGTGACATGGAAGAGCACGATCATGCCTTTGCCCCGGCGCGCGGCCGTCACCAGCGGCGTGCCGTCACCAAGCGTGGCCCACGTGTGTTGGGGCAGGTCGGCATCCGGCTCCGCCAGCACCTGGCGTGTCACGGTCACGTCGTTCGGCACCGTCATGTCGGCAAAGGGACTATCGGGCGAAAACGCCGCCAGCGGCTGCGGCTTGTCCCAACTCAGACTGCCGCCGAGAATGCGGCCGCCACGGCGCAACTTGACCGGTACGAGATCGTCGTCTGTTGCTGCCGCGAGATGTGGCCCTGCAAATCGGACGAGCACGCCTCCATTCTCAATCCACTTCTCCAGCCGTTCGCGCGATTCCGCGACGTTGCCTACGTCAGCAAAGATCAACATCGGCACGTGCTGATCGAGGAAATGCCCAACCGCTTTGGCGGGAGCTTCGCCTTCGATGAGACGAATGTCCGCGAAAGGTTTGAGCGCGCGCGAAAGATAATAGGTCGCCCCGATCAGCGGCTGGGAGCGGTCTGCTGAGGAGCCGGAGACAATACCGATTGTCCTGCGCCGCCAGCGTTTGTCGAGCAACTGGACCGCGCCCGCAGATCGTTCACCGGCAATCTCGAGTCGCGCCACATCGTTGCGGATTTCGACCGGCAGATCGATGCGCGCCTCGGTTTCCTGCTCGCCCGTCCTGAAGGCGAATGGAGCTTCACCCAGCGGCAGTCCCTTGAGATCGAGCGCGCGGACGATGCCGTTTGCCGCGCCGCCCTGCGCGCGCAGAACTTTCACGGTCAGCGCGCCGGCCGCATTGTCGGCCGCAGCGAGCGCATGCGTGGGCGGAAGGCCGCTGTCGACAATGGTGATTGGCCGATTGCCGGCAATACGTTTCAGTCCGTCGACAAATTCACCGCCTTTGCCGAGATCGACCCCGTCCGAGAGCCAAATGATGTCAACATCGGATGCTTTGCTGAGGAATCGCGATAGCGCCGGCAAGGCTTCGGCGCGGTTGAGCGTGTAGGGCTTCGGTTTGAGCTGCTTGACCTGCACGCGCGCGGCGGCGGCGGTTTGCAACGAAATCTCGCGTCCCGTGTCGGAGAGCGGCATCAAGGCGACGCCGCGATTGTCGGTATCGGCGCGCGCCATCAGCTCGTCGGCCGCGCGAAGGCGTGCATCCCACGAAGCTGCCGCCGCCCAGCCGTCGTCGATCAGAATCAAGAGCGGTGCAGCCTTGCTTGATGTGGCAAGCGGCGGATTCCATAGCGGTCCGGCGGCGGCAAGAATAACGAGCGCCGCGAGCGTGAGCCGCAGCAACGTGAGCCACCACGGCGTGCGCGCGGGCGTTTGTTCTTCGCGGATAATTTTTGCGACGCGTTTTTCCGGCCCGTAAGCGAGGCGGCGGGGGCGGGGTGGAATGAGCCGCAGCAGCCACCACAGCACCGGCAACGTCAGCAGCCCCAGCAGCACGAGAGGCTGCGCAAAACCGAGAGTAAGCCCGGGAATCACGCGGCGCTCCCCGGCTGCGCCAAGGCGTAACGATTGCCGAAGCTGAGTGCCTGTGCGGCCACGCCCATGCGCGAGTGAAGAACGAGCAGCATTTCGCTTGCAGGCCGATCCGTGCGGTGAATGGCGAAGCTCCAGCCCAGACGGTCGGTTTCAGCGCGGATTTCACCGCGGAAGCGGGCGATTTCTGCAACGTAATCGCCGCGCAGGGTTTCGGCGCGGCCGATGGTAACGCTATGGCCGTCCTCGGGATCCACAAATTCAATGCGCCCCGAAAACGGGAAGGTTTCCTCGACGGGATCGACGATCTGCACCACGTGCCCATGCGCGCCGGTGCCCGAAAGCTGTGCCAGCGTGCGGCGGATGTCGGTTTCCTCGCTCCAAAGGTCGGAGAGGACGACGACTTCCGAAAACGGCGCGGGAGCGAAGAGCGGCGGCAGACTCGCGCGTTCGGCCGGATCGTGGATGATCGCCTCCGCCATCTTTTCGATCACGTTGCGGCTTGCGGTCGGCAGCATCAGCCCGGGGACGCCGACGCGCTCGCCGCCTTCGACCAGGATTTCGGCAAGAGCGAAGGCGATGATCAAGGTGCGGTCGAGCTTGGTGTCGGTGACAAGGTGTGAGGCGAATGCCATCGACGGCGAACGGTCCGGCCAAATCCAGACGGTATGCGATGCCTCCCACTCGCGTTCGCGTACATAAAGATGATCGTCGCGCGCAGAGCGCCGCCAGTCGACGTTCTGCGACGGCTCGCCGGACACGAAACGCCGGTACTGCCAGAAATTCTCGCCACGACCGGCGCGGCGGCGGCCGTGCAGCCCATGGACCACAGTGGCCGCGACACGGCGCGCTTCCAGGATCAGCCGTGGCATGGAAGCCGCAAGGGTGCGTCCGCCTCCGGTCGCTTGCCGGACGGCACGCGCCTCGATCTCGGTGAGCGTCTGCTCAGCCATTTCCAATTATCCGATGCGCGCCTTCAGTCGCTTGATGACGTTCTGAACCGTCTCACCTTCGGCGCGCGCAGCGAAGGTAAGTGCCATGCGGTGCTTGAGCACCGGCTCGGCCAGATCGAGCACATCGTCGATCGAAGGCGCGAAGCGGCCGTCGAGCAAGGCGCGTGCACGAACAGCCAGCATCAGCGCCTGGCTCGCGCGCGGGCCCGGGCCCCAGGAAATGAGCTTGCCGACTTCGCCCGCGTCCGGCCCCGGACGGGCGGAGCGGACGAGTTGAAGAATGGCCTCAACCACGGATTCGCCGACCGGAATACGCCGCACGAGACGCTGCGCGGCAATCAGATCGTCTGCCGCCATCGCCGCCTTGGCGCGTGTCTCCTCGGCACCGGTGGTATCGAACAGGATTTTGCGCTCCGCGTCCTGGTCCGGATAATCGACGTCGATCTCCATCAGGAAACGGTCGAGCTGCGCTTCGGGGAGAGGATAGGTGCCTTCCTGCTCGAGCGGATTCTGCGTTGCGAGCACGTGGAACGGCTTCGGCAGATCGTGACGCACGCCCGCGACCGTAACGTGCTGCTCCTGCATTGCTTGCAATAAGGCCGATTGCGTACGCGGCGAGGCGCGGTTGATTTCGTCGGCCATCAACAATTGCGCAAACACCGGCCCGGCGATGAAGCGGAAATTGCGCTTGCCGCCGGGCGTTTCCTCCAGCACTTCCGTGCCAAGGATATCGGAGGGCATCAGGTCCGGCGTAAATTGCACCCGGCGCGCGTCGAGGCCGAGCGCGATGCCCATGGTTTCGACCAATTTGGTCTTGGCCAGACCCGGAACGCCGACAAGCAGGGCATGCCCCCCCGAAAGTACGGTGACCAGAGCATGCTCGACGACGCGATCCTGCCCAAAGATCACCGCGCCGATCGCAGCCTTGGCATCGCGCACGTGCGCGGCAGTCGTCTCCGCCGCACGGACGATCATGTCCTCAAGTTTTTCCAGGTTTTCGCCGCCTGCCGCCGCCATGATTTCCGCTCCTTCAATCGCGCCTTCTGCGACCACCTCGCCGTCAAGGCGATCGGGTCCGCTTGTGTTCCACTCGAACAACGCGGCACGCGGGTTACGATGCAGCCCACGGGCGAATCTGGCTCATTCAACCGCGCAAGCTTACGCTATCTTCCGGCGCAGGTCCGTCGAATAACAAAGATGCGAACAGGGCCTTCGCCTTCTTGAAATACGCAACGAAAACAATGGCGAAGACAGGGCAAAAAGGGCTTGAAAGTATTGCCGCATCGCTGCCGCGCGGTAGCGGAAGAGCGCTACCGCCCGTGCACCTGTGGAATCCCCCGTTTTGCGGCGATCTGGACATGCGGATTGCCGCCGACGGCACCTGGTACTACCAGAAAACACCGATCGGCCGGCCGGCTCTGGTCAAGCTGTTCGCCTCAGTCCTCAAGCGGGAAGGTGACCGGTATTTTCTCGTCACGCCGGTCGAGAAGGTTGGAATTGTCGTCGAAGACGTCCCCTTCCTTGCCGTTGAGATGAACATTGTGCACAACCCCACGCAAATCCTCGAATTTCGCACCAATGTTGACGATTGGGTGACCTGCGGAGCCGAAAATCCGCTTCGCTTTACGCCGGAGACGGGAACGGGCGGCCTCAAGCCTTACCTGCATGTGCGGCGTGACTTGTGGGCGAGGGTGACGCGCGCTCTCTTCTACGATCTGGTGGAGCTCGGGGAAGAGCGTGACATTGGGGGCAGACGAATGTTCGGGGTTGCATCGAGCGGTGAATTTTTTGTGATGGCGCAAGCCGACGCATTGCGGGACTTCGCATGATGGAAGGCGTACCCGCAGGCGAGGTTCTGGAGGCAAAGGAATTCTTCGCGCGGGCGCGCGCACGGCTGACGCTCGATCCGCCCGCCGGCCTTGCAGATCCCAGCGTGACGCCAAAACGAGGCGATCACGATGCCGATCCGGTGATGCTGAAGATTGCAGCGGTGCGGCCAATCCGGCCTGCCGCCGTGCTGGTGCCGATCGTCGATCGCACCGAACCGACCGTGTTGCTGACCCAGCGCGCGCAGCATCTTCCGGATCATGCCGGGCAGATTTCCTTTCCAGGTGGCAAGATCGAGTCAGAAGACCAGCACCCGCTCGCGTCCGCGCTGCGCGAAGCCGACGAGGAGATCGGGCTCAATCGCAATTACGTCGAGCCGATCGGCTATCTTGATGTCTATATGACGACGCTCGGCTATCGAATTGTGCCGGTGGTTGCGAGGGTATCGCCGGGATTCGATCTGGTACTTAATCCAGACGAGGTGGACGAGACCTTCGAAGTGCCGCTCGCATTCCTGATGGAGCAAAAGAATTTTCAGCGTCATTCGCGAGACTGGCAAGGCATGACGCGCCATTACTACGCAGTGCCTTATGGCGAGCGATACATTTGGGGCGTGACCGCGGGCATTTTGCGGAATCTGCACGAACGGCTCTACCGAGGCTGACGATCATGGAAAGGGTCTCGCAACATTTCTGTGCCGTCATGCCTCGTGAAATCGGGGCATCCGGTTATCGTGCCACATGCTATCGCGACATACGCCCGGCGGTGAATACTGGACCATCCGTTTTCGGAGCTGATGACAGCAGAGTGCGAAGAGACGTTTACCGATGATACGTCCCGCCTTCATCGAGGTCGTTCTCTTTTTGACGCCATTCGTGCTGTATGCAGTTTTTCTTTTCGCGACACGCGCGGGTGTGCTTGATCCTCAGCATTGGCCAATTTCGCGGCTGATTACGCTCACGATCTTGGCGCTCGTGCTTATCATCGGCAGCTTTCTTTATTTTGCAAACTTTTCGGGCTCGCCGCCCGGCTCAACCTATATTCCGGCGCATATAGAGAACGGGAAGTTCGTTCCGGGGACAATGAAGTGATGGAACAATCCCGCTTACTCGCCGGAGCGGAGTGGCTGACGAGCGGTCCGCTCGCGCGCCTGCTTTCAGTGCTCGATTGCGACGGGGAAGAGGCACGTGCAGTCGGCGGCGCAGTGCGCAATGCACTGCTCGGGATGCCGGTCACTGAAATTGATGTGGCGACCACAGCTTTGCCCGAAGAGGTGATTCGGCGCGTGGAGGCCGCTCACTTCAAGGCCGTGCCGACCGGGCTCGATCATGGGACGGTTACGGTCGTTATCGACAAGACGCCGTTCGAAGTGACGACATTGCGCCGCGATACCGAGACGTATGGCCGTCACGCCAAAGTCGAATTTGGCCGCGACTGGAAGGCGGATGCGGAACGGCGCGATTTGACGATTAACGCGCTTTCGGCCTCACGCGATGGAACGGTGTTCGACTATGTCGGCGGGCTTGCCGATATCGCGCATCGCCGTATTCGGTTTATCGGCGATCCGAACAAGCGCATCGCAGAAGATTACTTGCGCATTTTGCGATTTTTCCGATTTCACGCCGCTTACGGCAGCAGCGATCATCCGGATCCTGCCGGGCTTGCGGCATGCATTGCCGCCCGCGACGGCCTCGATCGGCTTTCGCGCGAGCGCGTGCGCATGGAGATGATGAAATTGTTGGTCGCGCCACATGCGGTGCCGACGCTGATCGCAATGGCCGATGCCGGATTGTTGGTGCGCGTGCTTGCCGGCGTCAGCTATCTCGGCTCATTCGAGAACATGGCGAAGGTGGAAGCAGCAATCGGCGCCAAACCCGATCCGGTGCGGCGGCTCGGCGCGCTCGCGGTCGCCGTGCCGGAGGACGCCGAGCGCTTGCGTTTGCGGCTGCGCCTCGCGAATGCCGAATACGAACGGCTGGCGTCCATGGGCGAAGGATGGCGTCGTATCTCGCCTGCTGCAGGCGAGCACAGCGCACGCGCGCTGCTTTATCGCCTCGGTCCTGAGCACTTTGTGGATCGCGTATTGCTCGCGTGGTCGCGCTCCTGCGCGGGAGCGGCGGATGCGGATTGGCAAGCCTTCGCGACGCTGCCGCAGCGGTGGAGCGCGCCGACGTTTCCTCTGAAAGCATCCGATTTTATCCGCCGCGGCGTTGCGCAAGGGCCGGTACTGGGCGCAACACTTTGCGCGGCGGAAGAGGCGTGGATCGCAGCGGATTTTCCAAGCGACGAATCGAGCCTCTCAACGATCGCGGATTCGGCGGTGAGGTCTTCATCCGGCTAACGAGCGTGAAACACGCACGCACCGGCTTGACCGGCGCGTCGTACTTGGGCACGGACAGGGACGTCGCACCGGGGTGACCGGGGGTAACCTCGGCCGCGAAGTCCTTGCACCTTTTTTCTGCTTTTGCCGATGTTTCGGTCGCGGAGCTTTTGCTCGTGGCAGCGGTTGCGCTGTTCGCATCGGTTGTGGGCGGCGTTGCAGGCTACGGCACCGGTGCGCTGATGCCGCTGGTGCTCGTGCCGCTCGTCGGTCCTGCGCCCGTCGTGCCGATCATCGCCATCACCGCGATGTTCACCAACACCAGCCGCGCCGCCGCCTTTCTGAAATACGTCGATTGGCGGCGCGGCATCATTTCACTTCTTGCCTCGATACCGCTCTGTATTTTCAGCGCCTGGGGCTACTCGCGGTTGTCGAGTGCCGGGGCTGCGCTGGTGATCGGGGCGATGCTGATCCTCAGCGTGCCGCTGCGCCGCCACGCCAAACGCGAGGACATCCGTATCGGCGACAAGGGACTTGCGCTCGGCTCGCTCGCCTACGGCATCGTCGTTGGCGGCACCGTCGGGTCGGGCGTCATCCTGATATCCATGCTGATGGCCGCCGGTCTCGAAGGCGCCGCCGTGATCGCCACGGATGCGGTAATCTCGATCGTGATCGGTATCGTGAAGATACTGGTGTTCGGTTTCTCCGGCGTCATCGACGCGCAGGTGATCGCCTATGCGCTGTTGATCGGAATTGTAGCCTTGCCGGGTGCGTTTGTGGCACGCGCCTTCGTCGAGCGCATGCCGGTGCATGTGCATACGGCGATTCTCGACGTTGTGGTGCTGATCGGCGGCGCGGCGCTCGTGTTCAGCGCATTTCGCTAGCTTAGGGCCACTTCACTAGTGGCGGCAGCGAAGACAGGATCGACTCGACATTGCCACCGGTTCTCAATCCAAAGATGGTGCCGCGGTCATAGAGCAGGTTGAACTCGACATACCGGCCGCGGCGGACAAGTTGCTCCTCGCGCTCGGCCGCATTCCACGGCTTCGTAAAATTCCGCCTCACAATTTCGGGGTAAACGCGCGCGAATGCCCGGCCGACTTCTTGCGTGAAGGCAAACGTCGCCTCCCAGTCGCCCTCGAGATAGTCATAGAAGATGCCGCCGACGCCGCGCGGTTCGTTGCGGTGCTTCAGGTAGAAGTAATTGTCACACCATTTCTTGTATTTCTCGTATGGGGCAACGCCCGCATGGGCATCGCACGCCTCTTTCATGGCCGCGTGAAAGGAAACCGTATCGGGGTCATTCTGCGTGCGGCGCGCGTCCAATACAGGCGTCAAATCCGCGCCGCCGCCGAACCATGCCTTGCTGGTGATGACGAACCGCGTGTTCATGTGGACGGTGGGGACGTGTGGATTGAGCGGGTGCGCGATCAACGAGATACCGGAGGCCCAGAAACGCGGATCGTTTTCGGCGCCCGGAATCTCTTTGCGGAATTCCGGGGCGAACTCGCCGTACACCGTCGAAACATGGATGCCGGCTTTCTCGAACACACGGCCTTTGAGAATTCGCATCAGCCCGCCTCCACCCGGCGCGCCGCTGTGGTCAGTACGGTTCCAGGGCGTGCGCGTGAAACGGCCTGCCGGCGCATCCGCGGACGGCGCGTCTGCCGGAAGTGCGTCTTCCAGCGCTTCAAACGTTGCGCAGATATCGTTCTGGAGCAGTTCGAACCAGTTTCGCGCCCGGATCTTGCGGGCCTCGAACTGATCGAGATTCACCATTGAAGAGGTCATAGCGAGAATACACCGAATCCGCCTGTCTGGCGCAGGGCTTCGCCTGCCGCAAGGGCGCAAGCCATGGCAACATTTAGCGAGCGCAAGCCCTCGCGCATCGGGATAATAAGCCGCGCGTCGGCTGCTGTGTGCACCAGATTGGGGACACCGGCGCTTTCGCGGCCGAACAGAAGAACGTCGCGGGCTTCGAATGTGTAATCGATATACGAGCGGGAACCCGCCGTCGTGAACAAAAGCAGTCGCGCTTCCTCCGCTCGCCGCCAATCCTCGAAGGTGGACCAGGAACGATGCCGAATAATCCTCGCCCGATCGATATAGTCCATTCCCGCCCTGCGGAATGCGCGGTCGGTGACCGGAAAGCCGGCAGGTTCGATGATGTGCGCCTCGATGCCAAGGCATGCGCATAGCCGGAGAATCGTACCGGTGTTTTGAGGAATATCAGGCTCGTAGAGGGCGACCCGTATCATTGAGGGCGACTCGGAACTCGGCAGCTTCAATCCGCCAAAGCTCAGTTAGACGAATGACTTGTGCGACTCTTGGTCGTTGGCCCGATAGCGGGCTTGCGCTCACACCGCAAGGGTGCCAATAGAACGCCACCGAAGCGCTATCCTACCGTTCGGCAGGACTGCCGCAGCCGGTCCGCCCCGCCGCCGCGGGACTCCTAAATCCTGCCGGCACCCCAAGCCGCGGGCGGTGCATAAAGCCAGCCGGGGGAGAGGGCCTAGACGTGACGACCGTGTCTTCGGCGGCACCTACACGCCGCGATTTTCTTTACATTGCCACCGGCGCCGTTGGCGCGGTCGGTGTTGCAGCGACTCTTGTGCCGCTTATCTCGCAAATGAATCCGGACGCTTCGACCATCGCCGCCGGCGCGCCGATCGACGTCGACCTTTCGCCGATTGCTGACGGCCAGATCATCAAGGTGTTCTGGCGTTCCAAGCCGATTTTCATCTTTCACCGCACGAAACACGACATCGAGCTGGCGAAAGACGTGAATGTCAGCACGCTGCGCGACCCGGAGCCGGACAGCGCGCGCGTGAAGCCGGGTCATGAGGAATGGCTGGTGGTGATCGGCATCTGCACCCATCTCGGATGCATTCCGCTGCCGCACGAGGGCCAATACGATGGCTGGTTTTGCCCGTGCCACGGCTCGCAGTACGACTCCTCCGGCCGCATCCGTCAGGGGCCTGCGCCGAAAAACCTCTATCTGCCGCCTTATGAATTTGTGTCGAACACAAGAATCCGGATCGGCGTAGAATCCGGCACAACGGCTTAAGACGTTCCCGAAGGTTAAATCATGAGCGGACCCTCAACCTACCAGCCGCAGAACGGATTTCTGAAATGGCTTGAAAGGAGGCTGCCGATCGGCGGCCTTATCCACTCTTCTTTCATTGCCTATCCGACGCCGCGCAATCTGAATTACTGGTGGACCTTCGGCGGCATTCTGGCCTTCATGCTTGGCGTGCAGATGATCACCGGGATCGTCCTGGCGATGCACTACACGCCTAACGTCAACCTGGCCTTCGATTCGGTCGAGGCCATTATGCGCGACGTCAATTATGGCTGGCTGCTTCGTTACGTGCATGCCAACGGCGCGTCGATGTTCTTTCTAGCCGTCTACATCCACATCTTCCGCGGTCTTTACTACGGCTCATACAAGGAGCCGCGCGAGGTGCTCTGGATCCTCGGCGTCATCCTCTATCTGCTGATGATGGCGACCGGCTTTCTGGGATATGTGCTGGTCTGGGGTCAGATGAGCTTCTGGGCCGCGACGGTTATCACCAACCTGTTCTCGGCGATCCCGGGCATCGGCGATGCGGTCGTGACTTGGCTGTGGGGCGGTTATGCGGTCGGCAACCCGACGCTCAACCGGTTCTATTCGCTGCATTACCTGCTGCCGTTCGTGATTGCCGGCGTGGTGGTGCTGCATGTGTGGGCGCTGCACGTGGTCGGACAGAACAATCCGGCCGGCATCGAGCCGAAATCGGATAAGGACACCGTGCCGTTCACGCCTTACGCGACCGTCAAAGACAGCTTTATGATCGCGTGCTTCTGCATCGTGTTCGCGTGGCTGGTGTTCTATGTACCGAATTATCTGGTGCACTCGGATAACTACATTCCCGCCGACCCGGCCGTGACTCCTTCGGAAATCGTGCCTGAATGGTATTACCTGCCGTTCTACGCGATCCTTCGCTCGATCCCGAACAAGCTGCTCGGCGTCATCGCGCTGTTCTCGTCCATCATCATTCTTGCGTTCCTGCCGTGGCTCGACACTTCGCGCGTGCGTTCGGCGCGCTATCGGCCGTTGTTCCGGCAGTTCTTCTGGCTGTTCGTGATTTCGGCGGTCGGATTGGGCTATCTCGGCTCCAAGCCGCCCGAGGGTATTTACGTCATCCTGTCGCGCATCTTCACGCTCTACTACTTTGCTTTCTTCCTCATCATCCTGCCGCTGCTCGGCATCTTCGAGAGGACCAAGGCCCTGCCGAATTCGATTTCGGAGTCGGTGCTCAAGGCCAAAGCGTGAGCGGGGAGGAGATGATGACAATCAAGCACGCGACCTTCGCTGTTGTTCTGGCTGGCGGAATGCTGAGTTGGGCGCTGCCGGCGTCGGCGCAATTGGCCGAGCAGGTGCAGCCGCCGAGGCAGTCATGGTCATTTGCGGGGCCGTTCGGGACGTTCGATCAGGCGCAGCTTCAGCGCGGATTTAAAATCTACAAAGAGGTTTGTTCGACCTGCCATTCGATGAATTTGCTGTCGTTCCGCAACCTTGCCGAACCCGGCGGCCCGGGTTTTACGGAAGCGCAGGCGGCGGCGATTGCGGCCGAATACAAGATCAAGGATGTCAACGATGCCGGCGAGCCGATCGAGCGGCCCGGCCGGTTGGCCGATCACTTCCCGGCGCCTTTTGCGAACGAAAAGGCTGCGGCAGCGGCGATGGGCGGCAAAGCGCCGCCGGACATGTCGACGCTGGCCAAGGCGCGCTCCTATCCGCGCGGTTTCCCTTGGTTCATCTTTGATTTCTTTACGCAGTATCAAGAAGAAGGCCCCGATTACATATCGGCGCTCCTGAAGGGCTACAGGGACCCGCCAAAAGGGTTCCAGATGCCGTCGAACGGCCATTACAACATCTATTTCCCTGGCCATGTCATTGCGATGCCGCCGCCGTTGCAGGATGGGCAGGTGCAGTTTGACGATGGGTCTCCCGCGACGCTCGAGCAATATGCCAAAGACGTGCCGGCATTCCTCGAGTGGGTTGCCGAGCCCCACCTTGTGCAGCGCAAGCGCGTCGGCTTTCAGGTCATGATTTTCCTGATTGTGTTCGCTGGCCTGCTTTACTTCACGAAAAAGAAAGTATGGCACGAGGTCGAAAAGCCGCGCGAACTGGCGCATGGGCAGGACCCGGCCAAGACGACGATCTGACCGACCACGTCGTTTTCGTTGAAATCGTCATGCCCGGCCTTGTGCCGGGCATCGACGTTTTGAGACAAAGGCGCCAGAGTCCATGACGGTCGGGCGGGCGGAATTCATGACAAAAGCAGTGCTGGGCATCATCGGTGGCAGCGGTATCTACGATCTGCCGGGATTGGACAACGTGCGCGACCTGCGCATCGCCAGCCCCTGGGGCGAGCCGTCAGGCCCGTTGCGCGTCGGCGAAGTTGACGGCTTGCCGGTCGTCTTTCTGTCGCGGCACGACAAAGGCCATCGACTGTCGCCGTCCGATATCAACTACCGCGCCAATATCGATGTGCTGAAGCGTGCCGGCGTCACCGATCTTGTTTCGCTCTCGGCCTGCGGCTCGTTCAAGGAAGAACTGCCGCCCGGCACCTTCGTTTTGGTCGACCAGTTCGTCGACCGCACGTACAAGCGAGAAAGTTCGTTCTTCGGCAAGGGTCTGGTAGCGCACGTTTCGATGGCCCATCCGGTTTCGCCAAAGCTCCGGCTGCGCATCGACGAAGCGTCGGGCAAGGAGAAAATCCCGATCGCCCGCGGCGGCACTTACGTGTGCATCGAGGGTCCGCAATTTTCTACTTATGCCGAGAGCATTACTTACAAGTCGCTCGGCTATTCGGTGATCGGCATGACCAACATGCCGGAGGCGAAACTCGCGCGCGAAGCAGAGATTTGCTATGCGACCGTCGCTATGGTCACCGACTTCGATTGTTGGCATCCCGGCCACGATGCCGTCACGGTGCAAGACGTCATCAAAATTCTCAGCTCCAATGTCGAGACGGCGAAACGGCTGGTGGCGCGGCTCGCCAGGGATTTTCCACGCGAGCATGAGCCGTGTCCGATCGGATCCGACCGCGCTCTCGACACCGCGCTGATCACCGCGCCGGAAGCGCGCGATCCCGAGCTGATCAAGAAGCTTGATGCGGTGGCGGGCAGGGTGCTTGCAACCGCCAAATAACGCAACGCTTCCCTTAAAAAGCGAGGGCGGCGTCATGAAGGACGCCGCCGACCGCAATCGACGTATCGTAGCGAAGAAGTTTACTTGCGCTTCAGTGCGGCTGCCAATTCCTCATAGCGGCCCGGAAAGTAGGCGACATTGTGCCAAGGCCGCTTGCTCAGCATATCCGCGAGCTTGCGGGCTTGCGCGCCGTCGCGCCCGAACAATACGACCCGGCGATTGAAATCGTCCAATGGCAGCGGCAGTTTTTTCAGCTTGCCCGATCGCAGATCGTCAACCGGCAGGCTGTGCGCGCCGCGAAGGCTGCCTTTGGCGAACTCGTCTGTCGGACGGGCATCGATGAATACCGCGGTACGGTCGACACCGAAAATGCGCTTGATACCAGCGAGCTCGACCACGGTTGGGCCGCCGAGCGCGCGCCAAACCGGTATTCCGAGTTGATAGCGCTTTACGTTGTTGAAGCCGGAAGCAATCAACTCGTCGGCAAATCGCTTGCTCGCTTTGCAGTAGGGGCCATTGCAGTACAGCACCAGCGATCCATTCTTGTTTCCCTTTAGCAGCCGCTCGATCGCCGCCATGCGCTGCTCATGAGATCCATCGACAACGTGCGCATCCGGGAGGTGGCCGGCGTCGTATTGGTCATGCGGCCGAGTGTCGATCACGATCGCGCTGCCTTCGGCAAGTATTTGCCGCATCTGTGCCGTACTGATATCGGGCGCGGGACTTTTGCTTTCACCCAGCGTTGCATCGAAGATGTGTAGACCGTCGGACTTTGCGGGGCCGGCGACCGCAAGCAGGAAGGCGGCACCGAGCACAGTGGCAATAGTTCGATTCATGGCGTTGCCCTTTCGTCAAATAAGGTGTCGATCGCCTCATAAGACGAGTGCACACGGGCGCAGTCCAATATGATTGCGTTCGGTCAGTGCGCAGTTTTTCTGCGAGCGTCAGGCGAGGTGCCCTCAAAGCGGATGGGCGAGGGCACCGAGCGAGTTGATCATCCCCTGCAAGGATGAACGCACGGCGCTCGTCAGTCCTGCGCCATTGCGGAAGGGACCCCGCTGCTTCGAGGATGCGAGGAAAAGCGTTCGCCGTACCGACGGAGTCACGATAGGTCTTGCCACAAGTGTGCCGTCACGTACCTCATCGAGCACAGCAAAGGCCGGCAGAATGCAATCAGCTGCCCCTCGCATGACAAGACTTTTCATGGCCGATATCGAGCGCACTTCATAGGCCACCTTGAGCTCTATTCCGAGATCGCTTGCAATCTTCACAACAGCCTGCCGAACGGTGTCGCCGTCCTCGGGCATGGCGAGCTGTTGCTTCAACGCCTCTGCAAATCCAATCGGCGCGGTGTCATGCACACCGGGCTTGGTCACAAGCACGAGATCGTCCTGCAGCAGCGCCAGGCGCGAAACGTGAAGTGTGTCCGGCACGTCATAGCAAAGTATGAAGTCAACTTCTCCACGCGCCAACATTTCGAAGAGAACGTGACTCATTGCTTCCCTGAGGCTCAATTGTACTTGCGGGAGCGTCTCGCGCACGGTCAGGACAAGCTCGGTTCCTATGCTGAGCATGAGTGCCGGCGTAATGCCGAGCCGAATTTCTTCGACGCTCTCCTTCTCGCAATTCGCAACTTCCTGTCGCGCTTCGTCGACCTGCCTCAAGATCGCAAGCGCGCGCGCGTGCAGCAGGGCGCCGGCCTTGGTCGGCTCGATGCCCCGCGAGTGCCGTAGCAAGAGGGAGACGCCGAGATCCTCTTCGAGCTGTCGCATCTGCATGCCGAGCGCGGTTTGGGCGACGTGCAGTTGCTCGGCTGCACGGGTCATGTTGCCGGCCTCGACGATCCCAACAAAATATTTCAACTGTCGCAGGTTCATGCTGCTGCCCCTCAAGGGGAGTTTAGACGATCCTGACGCCGATGCGACGGGTGTCTGGCAGGGCGCGCCCCGCCCGCAGGGCCTTGGAAAAGCCTGGCGGATATCACGCCCGCGCTTGTCGCGGGCATCCCGCTTCGGTAGGCATTGTGCCGACCTCATCGGGATAGCCGGACAGGGTCCGGCCATGACACGCGATATGAATGCCGCCGACCTCGACATCGACCTGCGCACAGCCATCCGCTCCATTCCGGATTATCCCAAACCGGGCGTGATGTTTCGCGATATCACGACGCTGCTCGGCAACGCACGCGCGTTCCGACGCGCGGTCGACGAGTTGGTGCAGCCGTGGGCCGGCATGAAAATCGACAAGGTTGCGGGTATCGAAGCGCGCGGCTTTATTCTGGGCGGCGCGGTCGCGCATCAGGTGTCGTCGGGTTTCGTCCCGATCCGCAAGAAAGGCAAGCTGCCGCACACCCGGGTGAGCGTCACCTATTCACTTGAGTACGGCGAGGACCAGATCGAAATTCACGCCGACGCGCTGGTTGCAGGTGAGCGCGTAATCCTGGTGGACGATCTTATTGCTACCGGCGGTACGGCCGAAGCGGCGGTCAAGCTGCTGCGCCAACTAGGCGCTGAAGTGGTCGCAGCCTGCTTTGTCATTGACCTGCCCGAGCTTGGCGGCGCCGAGCGCCTGCGCAAACTCGACGTGCCGGTGCGCACGCTTATTTCCTTCGAGGGGCATTGAAGTCCGTCATGCGAGGGGTGACCGCGAGCATATTCCCGGTCACTAATAAAAACGGACGTGCAGACAGTATCGATTCCCGTCAATGCTGCGTGCCGCCGGAATAACGAGCTAAGGCCGGTGCGGTCCCCACGGACCTTCGGAATCGGTCGAGGCTGGTCCGGGCCCCCATGGGCCTGATGGTGGTTCGTTCTGCTGCGCGCCGCCAGTCCAGGGGCCGCCGGACGGCGGGGGGTCGATTTGCGCGGGCATTTCCGCCGGCGCTTCCAGCGCGAGGGGACCCGGATCGTGCCCGCCGGCGTATTTCACCAGGGCTTCGACGCGCGCATCGATCGACGGATGCGTATCGAAAATGTTGGCGATGCCGGTGCGTGGATTGTCGATGCACATTTCCATGACGGCGGAATTCGCGCCCTGAATTTCGCCGCGTCCTTCGATCTTGCGGAGTGCCGAAATCATCGCATCGGGGTTTTTGGTCAATTCGACCGAGCCGGCGTCAGCGAGATATTCGCGCTGCCGTGACAATGCGAAGCGGATGACGATCGACAGAATCCAGACCACGACCACGATCGCAAGCGCGATCACGATGGCGAGCCCCGCGCCGCCGCGACGGTCGCCGTCGCGCGAGCGGCGGCCGCCGAAACCGCCCCATAGTAAATTCTGGAAAAAGATGCGGAAGACCAACTCGCCGAAAAACGCGATCACGCCAGCAATCACCACCGCGATCACGAGCATGCGCACGTCGCCGTTGCGGATGTGAGTCAGCTCATGGCCGAGCACCGCTTCGAGCTCGGCGTCGTCCAGCACGTCCATCAGGCCGCGCGTGACCGTAATCGAGTATTGCCTTTCATTGAGGCCGGTCGCGAAGGCGTTGAGCGCCTCGTCGTTTGCGATCTTCAGTTTGGGCATGGTGATGCCGCGCGAGATGCAGAGATTTTCCAGCAAATTGTAGAGGCGCGGTTCTTCCTGCCGCGTGACCGAGCGGGAGTCGGTCATGGCATCGATCATCGACTGGTGGAAATGATAGGCGATAAAAATCCAGACGATCGTGCCGACCGTCGCCCACGGGGCGGCCTTGATAAAATCGAATTCCGCTGCGCGCACGAGATATTCGAGCGGAGCGCGATCCATGCTGGCGTTGTAGGCGTAATATGAGGTGAGCGCCTCGGCGAGCAGCGCCCCCGCGAATACCAGCACATAGACAAGAAAGAAAAGGCCGATTAGCAGCGCAATCGAACGCCGCTTATTGGATTGAATATGCGAGTAAAGACCGTAGGCGGCCATAAACGATCATCTTTGTCTTTGTCATTCCGGCACGACCCAATGGCCGGACCCGGAATCCATATTCCTGCCGTTCTATGGATTCCGGATTTGCCGCTATGCTGCGCGCCGGAATGACGGTTAGAACTTCACAGCCGGCGCCTGTTCGAGTTGCGCGCGCTGCTCGCCCACATCAAAGAACGAATGCTGTGTAAATCCCAGCATTCCGGCAAACAGGGCAGCCGGAAACCGCTGAATGCCGGTGTTGTATTCCTGTACGGCGTTATTGAAGAAGCGGCGCGAGGCAGCGAGCTTGTTCTCGATATCGGTCAGTTCGGCCTGCAGCTGCTGAAAATTCTGGTTGGCCTTGAGATCGGGATAGGATTCCGACAATGCGAATAGTTGCCGCAAGGCGCCGGTAAGCATGTTTTCCGCTGCAACCTTTTGCTCGACACCGGGCGCGGCGACAGCGGTGTTGCGGGCCTGGATGACCGCTTCCAACGTTCCGCGCTCGTGTGTTGCGTAGCCCTTCACCGTTTCCACTAGATTCGGAATGAGATCGTGCCGTTGCTTGAGCTGAACGTCGATATCGGCGAAGGCCTGGTTCACGCGCTGGCGCATGGCAACCAGGCTGTTGAAGATGCTGATGACCCAGAGCACGACGACGACGATGACGCCAATAACGATCCAGCCGGTTGTCGACATGAATTGCTCCTGGAAAGGAATGAGAATCGGCCCGAACCTATCCTAAATGGGAAAGGCGGAGGAGCGGGGCAACAAGGCGCGTCTCTGCACTGCCTCGGCCGCTAATTATCGGGGCATTTCAGAGGGCTGCATCGCAGCAAAAAAAAGACCCCATGCCGGGGGGCCTGGGGTCTTTTCGCCGGACGGCTGTTCGGGGGGTAAGGGGGGGCGCCGCCGGCTTGAAAATCATTTGTTTGACGATCCCTCAACGCACATTCCCTCTGATGGTTCCTGATCGATGCGCGGGAATTTTCTGATCGCGTAGAGTTTATCCACAGGCGCCCCTGCTGTCTTATCGCCGTCACGATGTCGGGTTCCGATAAGCGTCGGGATGGGGGAGGCGTCGGAGGTTTGCCATGAGTTCTGTGATGATCAAGTGTCCAAGCACCGGTCGCATGGTCTCGACGGCAATTGAGACTGCGCAATCCGTGTTTGAATCACTGCCCGACGTTCCCGCACGCATGGTCTGTCCGGCCTGCGGAAAGGAGCACGTCTGGACTGCGCGCAATGCGTGGCTCGCGGAAGGCGTGAGTCCCGCGCCGGGCCTTGTGCCCGATAGGCCCGAAGCGGCTTAGCCTGCCTCGCGGATCTTGACCGCTTCCTCGAGATCGACGGACACGAGCTGCGAGACGCCACGTTCGGCCATGGTGACACCGTAGAGGCGGTTCATTCGCGCCATTGTGATCGGGTTGTGGGTGATGATCACAAAACGGGTATCGGTGGACTTTTTCATCTCGTCCAGCAGGTCGCAGAAGCGCTCGACATTGTGATCGTCGAGTGGAGCGTCCACCTCGTCCAGCACGCAGATCGGTGCCGGATTGGTTAGGAACACCGCGAAAATCAGCGCCATCGCGGTCAGTGCTTGCTCGCCGCCGGAAAGAAGTGAAAGCGTGGACGGCTTTTTGCCGGGCGGTTTGGCCAAAATCTCGAGGCCCGCCTCCAGCGGATCATCGCTCTCGATCAGTTGCAGTTCCGCCGTGCCGCCGCCGAACAGCTGTGTGAACAGGTGCTGGAAGTGCTTGTTCACGGTTTCGAATGAGGAAAGCAGCCGCTCGCGCGCTTCGCGGTTGAGGCTCTGTATGCCCAATCGCAATTTTTTGATCGCCTCGATCAAATCGTCGCGTTCGGCCGTGAGCTGGCCATGCTGCGCTTCGACTTCGCGCAACTCCTCCTCGGCGCGCAAATTGACCGCACCCAGCCGCTCGCGCTCGCGCCGCAGGCGTTCGAGCGTGCCCTCGATTTCGCTCACTTCGGGGAACGTTTCGCCCGGTTGGATGCCTGCGAGTTCCGCCACGCCTGCCGGTTCGACTTCCAGCATGTCGTGAATCTCGCGCGCGATGTCGGATAGCCGGCGCCTGGCGCCTTCGAAGCGCTCTTCCGCCCGGGCCAGCTCTTCTCGTGCCGAACTCGCGGCCTCCAAGGCGACTCTCGCATCCTGGTCGGCTTTGGTTTGCTCGGCTTCGGCCTCGGCCAGCCGGTCTGCGCAGTCTCGGCGTTCGGCCTCTGCACTTTCGATCTGTGTGATAAGCGCCGCACGTTTTTCGGCGAACACGGCCGGCGCGTTCTCCAAGTCGGTGCGCTCGTGCCTGGCTTCCTCGATGCGCCGTTCGATCGTGCCGATCTGCGCGATGGCGCCGTCGCGCCGCTCGTTCCAGCCGGCGGTGTCGCTTGCAATTGCCGCGAGACGGCGGTCGGAAAGCTCGGCCTCGCGCACGATCGCCTGCTGCTCGGCACGCAACTCTGCAAGCGCCGCGCGCTTTGCTGCAATATCATCTCGAACAGCTGCGAGTTTGGTCTCGATTTCGACGCCCGGCGCAAGCGCGGCCAGGGCTGCCTCGGCCTCGGCTTTTCCCGCGATGGCTTCATCGCGGCTGGCGGTAAGCCTCGCGCGCGCCTCGACAAGCGCCGAAAGCCGTGCTGCCTGCCGATTGAGGTCGCGTTCGCGCGTACGACTCTCCGCTTCGGCGTATCCGGCCGACTCGAACGCCGCTTGTGCGTTTTTCACCGCCTCGCGTTTTGCTTCGAGTTGCGCGCGGCTTGTCTCCAGTTCGCGGTCGATTTCCGCGAGACGGTTGCGTTGTGCAAGCCGCCTGGCCGCACCCGTCGGCGCGTGTGCCGCTGCGACAAAGCCGTCCCACCGCCAAAGGTCGCCTTCGCGCGACACAAGTCGCTGGCCGGTCTTGAGCGAAGGCGCAAGTCGATTCCCAGTGTCGCGGTCGACGACGCCGATCTGCGCCAGGCGCCGCGCAAGCTGCGGCGGGGCTTTGACAAAGCCGGCGAGCGGTTCGGCGCCTTCCGGCAGCGGCGGATCGGCAGGGTCTGCAGCGGCGCCCTTCCAATGCATCGGCGAGGAGGCATCGGTCGGCGCGTCGAGATCGTCGCCGAGGGCTGCGCCGAGTGCTTTTTCATAGCCCTGGTCCACGGAGACATGATCGATCACCGGCGGCCACAGATTGCGCGTTTCAACCGCAAGAACTTTGGAAAGCGTCTTGGCTTCCGTTTCAAGCCGCTGCACCTGACGCTCGATCTCGGTGAGCGCCTCCCGCTCCGCCTCGAGTTGCTCGCGAGCAAGATTATGTGCCGCCTCGGCTGCCACCGCCGCGGCTTCGGCTTCGCTAAGCGCGGCCTGGGCATCGGCCACCGCAACTGCGAGCGGCGTGTTCTCCGAAGTTTGCAGACTTGCAAGTTCCGCCTCGATGGCGGCGATCTCGCTTTCAATCCGGGATGCACGCTCGGCATGGTCGCGCGCCGCATGCTCGAACTGATTGCGTTGAGCGGTAAGGTCGGCAAGCGTGGTCGTCAGATCCGAAAAAATCTTTTCAGCTTCGGCAAGTTTCCCATCCGCTTCGGCCACCCGTGCGTCCACGCCGCTGCGGCGGCCCGCGCTTTCGCGCGCTTCCTGCTTGATGGTTTCCGCTTCCGCGCCGAGCCGCGCGATGGCGGCCTCGGCGTCGGCGGCAAGCCGGCGCTCGCGCTCGATGTCCGCCGCAAATTGCACCAGCCGCAGGTCGAGCTCGGCGATGCGGTCCTTTGCGCGCGTTTCTTCGCGGTCAAGTTCTTCGCGTGCAACATTAAGCCGATGCAGTGCGGCGCCAGCCTTGGCTTCCGCCTCACGCAACGCCGGCAACGCAGCAGCAGCGAGCGTCTGCCGTTTGGACGCCTCGGCCTGCGCGGCAGTACGTTCGGCGACCGCGGCGATGCACGCCGTCTTGGCGTGCTCGGCATCCGCAACTTCACTGTTGGCGGCCGTCCAGCGCAGATGGAACAGCGTTGCCTCGGCCTTGCGCACCTGTGCGGATACGGTGCGGTAACGCACGGCCTGCCGGGCCTGCTTTTTCAGTGCTTCCATCTGGCCGGCAAGCTGATTGATAACATCTTCGACGCGCTGCAGATTCCCTTCGGCGGCCTTCAGACGCAGTTCGGCTTCGTGCCGGCGTGCATGCAGGCCGGCGATGCCGGCGGCTTCCTCAAGCACACGGCGGCGCTGCTCGGGTTTGGCCTGGATGATTTCGCCGATGCGGCCCTGATGCACGAGCGCCGGTGAGCGCGCGCCGGTTGAAGCGTCAGCGAAAATGATTTGCACGTCGCGCGCGCGCACCTCGCGGTTATTGATGCGGTAGGTCGAGCCGGCATCGCGTTCGATACGGCGTGAGATTTCGAGCGTATCCTGATCGTTGAACGCCGCCGGTGCCGAACGCTCCGTGTTGTCGATCGAGATCGCAACCTCCGCGGTGTTGCGCGCGGGACGGTTCGTCGAGCCGGAGAAGATGACGTCCTCCATCGAGGACGCGCGCATCGACTTGAATGACGATTCGCCCATCACCCAGCGCAGCGCCTCGACCAGGTTCGATTTGCCGCAGCCGTTCGGGCCGACGACGCCGGTCAATCCCGGATCGATCAAAAAGTCAGTCGGTTCGACGAAGGACTTGAATCCGATCAGGCGCAGCCGCGTCAGTTTCATGGAATAATTGTCACCTTATTGGCACGAATGCCGCGTCGAGGCGCCAGTTCGCCATTGCGCGGATTCGAATTCATTTCGAGACAAAGGCCCGGCAAACGGCGTCAGGTTCCGCATCGGGCCGGAGAATGAATCGACCGGACGCCCGGAGCAACAGGCAAGCACAAGCAATCGACGGTTTTGCAGATGTTTCGGCCCTCTGGCACGACGTTTTTGCGCAGAGAGCCTGCGGATTCTGCGCCGCCGCCGGGCAAAAAACCCTTATCCTTCCTTGAGATAGGGCTTAATGAGTTTTTCCAGGTCAGCGAGCGAAACGTCGCCCGTCTGCTTTTTGCCGTTGACAAAAAAGGTTGGGGTCGAGTTCACGCCATACTGGTCGATGGCGCGCTGACGTACCGCTTCGATGCCGTCGAGCAACTGCTGATTCGCGAGGCAGGCCTTGAACGTCTCCTCGGTAAACCCGGCTTGCTTGGCGATTGCCAGCATCGGCTTGAGCGGCTGTTCAACCGCCCATTCGCGTTGCTGCTTGAACAGTGTCTCGACCATCGCAAAATATTTGCCCGCGTCATCCTTGCCGGAGCACCGCGCCAGCATGAAACCGGCAGCGGCGATCGGATCGAGCGGGAATTCGCGCAGGATGTAACGCACCTTGCCGGTGTCGATGTACTGCTTCTTCAATTCGGGGAACGTCGTCGCTTCGAAGTGTGCGCAATGCGGACACGTCATCGAAGCATATTCAATGATCGTCACCGGAGCCTTGTCGGAACCCATCGACATTTCGCTCAGCGCGCCGGGCTTCATCAGGTCCGCAACGGATGGATTCTTGTCATCCGCTGCCGCAGCTTTGCCCATAAAGCCGGTGAACGACGAAATACCGAGCAGAGCCGCGCCCAACGTGATGACCGCGGTACTTCCACAAAACTGACGGCGGGTGATGTGCAACGGACGCTCCGTGAACTGAAGGATGGCGTACACCAAGCGACTATCTGGAAACGATAATTGTGGCAACCGCAGGCCGCTCTCACAAGGGGTGGCGGGGAGGTCAATTTCGCTTGATTGCAGCGCCTAGGCGCCCGAGTGCCTGACGTAAATTCTCGTCAGCGGCTTCGGGCAGGCTCGCGGCTATGCGCTCAACGGCCTTGTTGTCGAGCCGTGGGCGGGCCGGCCGCGACTTCCGCCGCAGCGGCGCCTGGCGCAAGGCGATCTGGCCGATTGCCTGCCAGCCGAAGAAGCGGTTGACGCGTTCCAGGATCAAGCCGCCGAGGTGCTGGATTTCAAGCGCCATGGGACCTTCAACCCGCAGCACCAGCGTTGCCGGCTCAGGATTGTCCCCATCAGCGCAGCGCGGCCATTGAATTTTCATTGGCTCGCTGTATTCGGCGATGTCCGCGCCCACGATGGTTGCCCAGCGCGTGATGAGCTCCTTCGAGGCAAATCCCTGCCGCGCCAGGCCTTCACTCAGGGTGGCAGCCGCCACTTCCGAGAGGGGACGGGGAAAACTGTGGGCGGGCTTGTTCATGGGCGTGTGGTCTCGTGCCATGTTCGGCACATGAGCGTAGCAGTCGAATTGGCGCCGCAAAAGAAAGATCCGGGCGCGAGCGCGTTGCTCTCCTGGTATGACCGGCACCGGCGCGTGCTGCCATGGCGCGCCAAGCGGGGCGAGACGCCGGATCCTTATCGCGTCTGGCTGTCGGAAATCATGCTGCAGCAGACGACGGTCAAGACGGTTGCGCCATACTATGCGCGCTTCCTTGCGAAATGGCCGAGGGTGGAGGCGCTCGCCAAAGCGAAGCTCGACGACGTGCTGCGTGCGTGGGCGGGCCTCGGCTATTATGCCCGTGCACGGAACCTTCATGCCTGTGCCAGAGCCATCGCAAAGCGCGGCGGTTTCCCGCGTGACGAAGAAAGCTTGCGCGAATTGCCGGGCGTCGGCGCTTACACGGCGGCGGCAATCGCGGCGATTGCCTTCGATGCACCGGCCGTGCCGGTTGACGGAAATGTCGAGCGTGTCATCGCACGTCTTTTTGCTGTCGAGGACGAATTGCCGGCGGCGAAGCCGCGAATAAAAGCACTGGCGCAGTCGTTGTTGCCGCCAACGCGAAGTGGCGATTTCGCGCAAGCACTGATGGACCTCGGCGCCACGATTTGCTCCCCGAAGCGGCCGGCGTGCGCCCTGTGC
Source organism: Pseudolabrys sp. (assembly GCA_035760805.1). Lineage (GTDB taxonomy): Bacteria > Pseudomonadota > Alphaproteobacteria > Rhizobiales > Xanthobacteraceae > Pseudolabrys. Next base: position 84,273 of record DASTSG010000049.1, on the reverse strand, counting down.
CCATGGAACGAAAGTTGTCTGGCATTTCGTCGCAACGAGCAGGAGGCCTACCCGCACAAGGCGGCAAAGCGCGAAGGGAAATTAAGACAGGGCGCTGCCTTCGTGGTCTTGCGTGCGGACGGAAAAATTCTTTTGCGGAGGCGACCGGAAAAAGGCCTGCTCGGCGGGATGACGGAAGTGCCGAATACCGAGTGGACACCGGATTTCGATCCGGCAAAGCCGTTGGATTCGGCACCGAATTTTCGCGCCGCGAAATGGCGAAAACTTGCAGGCGTGGTGACGCATACATTCACGCATTTCCCGCTCGAATTGACGATTTACAAGGCCGAAGTGCCGAAAAATACAAAAGCGCTCGACGGCGCGCGCTGGGTGCCGATACATAAGTTGCGTGACGAGGCATTGCCGACCGTGATGCGCAAGGTGCTGGCGCACGCGCTCGGCTGAATTCGCGGAGATCCCTGGTGATGCAGAATTCCGACCTGGCCGGTCGCGCGCACTGGACGATCAGCGCACGCTATCCTGATCCGGCGGTAAAAAATCTCGATTCCCGCTTTGCAAAATATCGGTTGAATCTTGCGAGCGTCGAGCGGCTGTGGACCGGTGCGCGTTGGGGCGAAGGCCCTGTGTGGTTCGGCGATGGACGTTACCTGTTGTGGAGCGACATACCGAATAATCGCATCTTGCGCTGGGACGAAGAAACCGGCGCTGTCAGCGTATTCCGCAAGCCATCGAACAACGCCAACGGAAATACACGCGACCGGCAGGGTCGGCTTGTTACCTGCGAGCATGACACGCGCCGCGTCACGCGCACGGAATACGATGGCTCGATCACGGTGATCTGCGACAGCTTCGAGGGTAAGCCCCTCAATGCACCGAATGATGTGGTGGTGAAGTCGGACGGCTCGATCTGGTTCACCGATCCGTTTTTCGGCATCCTTGCCAACTACGAGGGGCACAAGGCCGAACCCGAACTGCCGACGAATGTCTATCGGGTGGATGGGCAGACTGGAAAAGTCACCGTGGCGATCGGCGATATCACGTTGCCGAATGGTCTTGCGTTCTCGCCGGATGAATCGAAACTCTATGTCGTCGATTGCGGCGTCACCCCGCGCACCATCCGCGTTTACGACGTGAGCGGCAACATCGCGCGCAACGGCAAAGTTTTTATCGAGAACAAGGATGGCGGCACGCCCGATGGTTTCCGCGTCGACGTCGACGGAAACCTTTGGTGCGGCTGGGGCATGGGAAATCCGGAGCAGGATGGCGTCATGGTGTTTGCGCCCGATGCGACGCCGATCGGCAAGATCGACTTGCCCGAGCGCTGCGCCAATGTCTGCTTTGGCGGCCGCTATCGGAATCGCCTGTTTATGGCGGCGAGCCATTCGCTCTATGCGCTATACGTGAACACCCAGGGCGCACCCGGCGGGTAGACATCGGTTCCGATCGCCTGTTTGGCGCGCCTTCCCCTGTGCGATTGTTGACAGATTCGCTCGCGCGGTTGCCGCCGCGATTGGACTTGCCCATCTTAGCCGGGAAGCGCAAAGGACCTTCATGCGTCAGTATCACGACCTGATGAAACGCATCCTTTCCGAGGGCGTCGAAAAACGTGACCGCACGGGCGTTGGCACTCGGTCGATTTTCGGCCACCAGATGCGTTTTGAGCTGAGCCAAGGATTTCCGCTGCTTACGACCAAAAAGCTCCACCTGAAGTCCATTGTCCATGAATTGCTATGGTTTCTCGCCGGCGACACGAACGTGCGGTATCTGCAAGAGCACGGTGTGCGCATCTGGGACGAATGGGCCGACGAACGCGGCGATCTTGGCCCGATCTACGGCCAGCAATGGCGCTCGTGGCCGGCGCAGGACGGCAAAGCGATCGACCAGATCGGGAACGTGGTGAATATGATCCGGCGCAATCCGGATTCGCGCCGACTGATCGTGACGGCCTGGAATCCGGCCGACGTCGACAAGATGGCGTTGCCGCCCTGTCATTGCCTGTTTCAATTTTATGTCGCGGACGGGCGGCTTTCGTGCCAACTCTATCAGCGTTCCGCCGATGTGTTTCTCGGTGTCCCGTTCAACATTGCTTCCTATGCGCTGCTCACGATGATGGTCGCGCAAGTGACCGGATATGAGCCCGGGGATTTCATCCACACGTTTGGCGACGCGCATCTTTATCTCAATCACCTCGAGCAGGCGCGGCAGCAGCTTGCTCGCACGCCGCGTCCATTGCCGACGATGCGGCTCAATCCGGCTGCGATCGATATTTTCGCGTTTCGTTTCGAGGATTTCACGCTCGAGAACTACGATCCGCATCCGCACATCAAGGCCGAGGTAGCGGTGTGAGCGTTACGATCCGCGCCGCCGAGCCTGCGGACACGGCCTTGATCTTGTCTCTCGTGCGCGAGCTTGCCGAGTATGAACGACTTTCATCCGAGGTCGATGCGACGGAGGACAACATCGCAAAAGCGCTGTTCGCGCCGCAGTCGCGCGTGTTCTGCGATATCGCCGCGTACGACGGCGCTCCGGCCGGATTTGCGCTCTGGTTTTTGAACTTTTCGTCATTTCGTGGCCGCCACGGAATTTATCTTGAAGACATTTTCGTGCGGGCGGAGTACCGCGGTAAAGGAATCGGCAAACGTTTGATGCAACGCCTCGCGCAGCATTGCGTCAGCAAGGGCTGGGCCCGGCTTGAATGGTCCGTGCTCGATTGGAACAAGCCATCCATAGAATTCTATAAATCGATCGGGGCACAGGTGATGGAAGACTGGCGTATCTGCCGGATGAGCGGCGAAGCGCTGCAACGCTTTGCCAGCGACAGCGCACGATGACTAAGCTCGTTATTGTAGCCGCCGTCGCCGAGAACAATGTCATCGGCTTTCGGGGTGGCATGCCGTGGCATCTGCGGTCCGATCTGGCGCACTTTCGAGCGCTAACGATCAACAAGCCGGTCGTCATGGGCCGAAAGACGTTTGCATCGATCGGCAAGCCGCTCCCTCAGCGGACGAACATCGTGGTCACGCGGGATGCGCGCCTCGCAATTCAGGGCGCGGTGCTTGCGCCCGATATAGAAACAGCGCTTGCGATCGCGCGCGAGGACGCCCAAAAACGTGGCGTTGATGAAATTATGGTCATTGGTGGGAGCGATATATTCGCGGCAACGATGCCGCAGGCCGATCGACTCGAGATAACGCATGTACATGCGTCGCCCGAGGGCGATGTTCGGTTTCCGCCCATCGATCCTGCGATCTGGCAGGAGGCGTCGCGGAAGGAGCATCCGGCCGGCCCGCATGACACCGCGAGCTTTGCCGTTGCCGTCTACACGAGGCGGTGAGAGCGTCCGAGCGCCGCATGGGCGCGCGTTGTAAGGCTGCGCCGGGTCTCTTATAACCCTGCCGCCACGGAGCTGCCGGGAATCCGGCGCTAGGAGCAAATTCAATGCCTTGGAGCAATCAGGGAGGTGGGCCATGGGGGTCCGGAGGGAAGGGCCCCTGGGGGTCTGGACCACAATCGTCCGGCCCGACCCCGCCCGATCTCGAGGAGATTCTTCGTCGTGGGCAGGACAGGTTGCGGCGTGCACTGCCCGGCGGCCTCGGCGGGCGCGGCGTTCTGCTGCTTGCGCTTGCGGCCATCGTGCTTTGGTCCCTGTCCGGCTTCTTTCGCGTTGAACCGGACGAACTCGGCGTGGTGCTGCGCTTTGGTCGCTATGACCGCGACGTCAAGCCCGGCCTCCATTACCACTTGCCTTATCCGATCGAGTCGGCGCTGACGCCGAAGGCGCTGCGCGTTAACAAGCTCGATATCGGAATGCGGGTCTCCGAGGACCTGCGGCGCAGCGCTTCGGTGCGCGACGTGCCGGAAGAGAGTCTGATGCTCACCGGCGACGAGAATATCGTGGACGTTGATTTTTCCGTATTCTGGGTCGTCAAGCCGGACGGCGTGGGCAATTACCTGTTCAACATCCAAAACCCGGAAGGCACGGTAAAGGCAGTCGCCGAGGCGGCGATGCGCGAGGTCATCGGCCGCAAGGACATCGCGCCGATCCTGACCGGCGCGCGGCAGACGATCGAGGGGGCGGTGCACGAACTCATTCAGAGCACGCTCGATCATTACGGCGCCGGCATCCAGATCACGCAAGTGCAACTGCAAAAAGTGGACCCGCCTGCGCAAGTGATCGATTCCTTCCGTGATGTACAAGCCGCGCGTATCGATGCCGAGCGGGCGCAGAACGAGGCGCAAACTTACGCCAATCGCGTGATCCCCGAAGCGCGCGGCAAGGTGGCGCAGATCACGCAGGCCGCGGAAGCCTACAAGCAGCAGACGGTTGCCGAGGCCACAGGTCAGACCGCGCGTTTCTTGCAGATTTACGAGCAGTACAAAAAAGCGCCCGATGTCACGCGGCAACGCATGTATCTGGAGACGATGGAGAAGGTGCTCGGGCGCACCAACAAGATCATCCTCGACCAGGGAGAGAACGGCAGCGTGCTCCCGTACCTGCCACTTCACGGTCTGTCCGGCTCGAGTGAACAAAGGCCGGCGCAGCCGTCGGCGCGTACCCAGACATCCGGAGGCCGCCGATGAAACTCAACGTCGCCGGTGGCGCGATTTTGGTCGTTGTCGTGGCCGCGCTCGTCGTCGGCTATAGCTCCCTCTTCACAGTCTACCAAACGCAACAGGCGTTATTGCTGCGGCTCGGTCGGCCGCTGCCGCCGATCACTACGCCGGGCTTGCACGTGAAGGCGCCGTTCATCGACACGGTCGTTTACGTTGACAAGCGCATTCTCGACCTTGAGTCGTCTGCACAGGAAGTGATCGCATCAGACCAGAAGCGGCTGGTTGTGGACGCATTCGCCCGTTATCGAATTGCCAACCCGCTCAAATTCTATCAGGCGGTCGGCACGGTCGCGGCGGCTAATCAGCGGCTCTCGACGATGCTCACGTCGCGCTTGCGCCGTGTGCTCGGCGAGGCGACGTTCATCCAGATCGTGCGTGACGAGCGCCCGCAGCTTATGCAGAGCATCCGGGATCAGCTCGATCGCGAGGCCAATGGCTTCGGCATCAGCGTCGTGGATGTCCGCATCCGGCGCGTCGACCTGCCGGAGCAGAATACGCAGGCCGTCTATCAGCGCATGCAGACCGAAAGGCAACGGGAAGCGGCCGAGTTCCGCGCCCAGGGTACGCAGCGCGCGCAGGAAATCCGGTCGCGAGCCGACCGCGAAGTGACCGTTTTGATCGCCGACGCAACGGCAAAAGCGGAACAAATCCGCGGCGAGGGCGATGCCAAGCGTAACCAGATCTTCGCTGACGCTTTCAACCGCGATAAAGATTTTTTTGCCTTCTACCGTTCGATGCAGGCTTACGAGAACGGGTTGAAGCCTGACGACACGCAGATGCTGCTGAAGCCGGATTCCGATTTCTTTCGGTACTTCGGCGACCCGTCCGGCAAGCCGGCCTACAGGGCCTCGACGTCGGGTGCTTCAGGCGGCAATGCTCAGCCCGCCAAATAGCCGCCGATTCGCAAGGCCCGCATGTCCGATTTCCTGGTTGCGCTCGGTCTCGTATTTGTGATCGAGGGTTTGATTTTTGCAGCGTTTCCGAGCTCCGCCAAACGCGCGATGATTTCAGTCGTGGAAACGCCGGATATGCCGCTGCGGCTTATTGGAATTGGCTCGGCGGTGGCAGGGCTGATCCTGGTTTGGGTGGTTCGCGGCTAGCCGAACATGTTTCGGACTAAATCGCGGGGCTAATGAGGGCTCCGAATGCTCTTGAATCCCCCTTGAGCCGGAGGCAGTGTCGCGGCTGATCGTCGAGGAGACATGAAGCACATGGGCGGCATTCTTTCGTGCTTCGCGCGGCATGCGCGGCGACCGGCACTCTCACTTTTCTTTGCGATGGCGATCGCCTGGCCAATAACCGTCCTGCCGGCAGCGGCGCGCGGTCCGGAAGCCATTGCGGACGTTGCAGAATCGGTCATCGATGCGGTGGTCAATATTTCAACCAGACAGACCGTTGACATGCGCAACGGAGAAATGCCGCAGCTTCCGCCGGGCTCGCCGTTTGAGAAATTCTTCGAGGAATTCTTCAAGAACAGGAAGGGTGGCCGTGGCGACGATGATGCCGACAACGTACCGCGGCGTATCAATTCGCTTGGCTCTGGCTTCATCATCGATCCATCGGGCATCGTCGTCACAAACAACCATGTGATCGCCGACGCCGACGAGGTCAACGTAATCCTCAACGACGGCACCACGCTGAAGGCTGAAATCGTTGGACGCGATCAAAAGACCGATCTCGCGGTGCTTCGCGTCAAGACCACGCATCCGCTCAAGGCCGTGAAATTCGGCGACAGCGACAAGCTGCGGCTGGGCGAATGGGTGATTGCGATCGGCAATCCGTTCAGCCTTGGCGGGACGGTCACCGCCGGTATCGTGTCGGCGCGCAACCGAGACATCAATTCCGGCCCGTACGACAATTACATTCAAACGGATGCCGCGATCAATCGCGGCAATTCCGGCGGCCCGCTGTTCAACCTGAACGGGGAGGTTGTCGGCGTGAACACGGCAATCATCTCTCCGTCCGGCGGGTCGATTGGCATCGGTTTTGCGGTACCCTCGAAGACCGTAATCCCGGTCATTCAGCAATTGCGCACCACCGGACATGTGCAACGCGGATGGCTCGGCGTGCGAATTCAGCAAGTAACAGATGAGATCGCCGAAAGTCTCAGCATCAAACCGGCACGCGGCGCGCTGATCGCAGGCATCGACGATAAAGGACCGGCAAAACCGGCCGGCCTCGAGGCTGGTGATGTCATCGTCAAATTTGACGGTCAGGATATCAAGGAGATGCGCGACCTGCCGCGCATCGTCGCGGACACACCCGTCGGCAAGACTGTCCAGGTCGTCGTCATCCGCAAGGGCAAGGAAGAAACGAAGCAGGTGAAGCTTGGTCGTCTCGACGACGGCGAGAAAAAGCTGGCGCTCAACAAGGGCGCGGCGCCGGAAGAAAAATCAACGGTGAAGAAAACGCTCGGCCTGGATCTTGCCGATCTCAGCGATCAATTGCGCGCGCGTTACAAGATCAACGACAGTGTAAAGGGCGTGGTCATCACGGCGGTCGAGCCCGGTTCGGTTGCCGCGGAAAAGCATCTGACACCGGGAACGGTCATCGTCCAGCTCCAGCAGGAGCCGGTCTCAACAGCCGGCGAACTGCAAAGCCGCCTTGAGCAGCTTAAAAAGCAGGGCGCCAAAACGGCCGCTTTGCTGGTGTCCAACCCGGAAGGGGATACGACGTTCGTCGTGCTGAAGCTTCAGTAGTCAGGCTTCGACGAACTCCTCGCGGCGGTATCCCTGCACGTACAAAAGCGCGGTTAAATCGGCATGCTCGATGCACGCGGGCGCCGCGGCCGCCACCTTCGGTTTTGCGCGATAGGCAATGCCGAGGCCGGCTTCTGCAATCATATCCATGTCGTTGGCACCGTCGCCCGTCGCCAGGGTGTCCTCTTTTAGCAGGCCCAATTTGGTACGGAGGTCGATCAACGCCGCACGCTTGGCGTCACGGCCGAAAATCGGCTCGGCAACGGTGCCCGCCAGTCTGCCATTTTTGATCACGAGCCTGTTCGCGCGGCTTTCGTCGAAGCCGATCAAGCGCGCGATGTGGTCGGTAAACAGTGTAAACCCGCCCGACACCATCGCGGTATAAGCGCCGTTCGCGCGCATGGTTGCGATGAGCACACGCGCGCCGGGCATGACTGTGACCCGTGTCTTCAAAACGTTATCGATAACGGACGATGACAAGCCCTTGAGCAAGGCGACCCGCTCGCGCAACGCCGGCTCAAACGCGATTTCGCCGCGCATGGCGCGCTCGGTGATGGCGGCGATGTGGTCTTTAAGGCCAACGTAGTCAGCCAGTTCGTCGATGCACTCCTGGCCGATCATTGTTGAATCCATGTCGGCAAGAAAAAGCTTCTTGCGGCGGTGCGCGAGCGGCTGCACGACGATGTCACACGCTTCCCCGATCTCGGCGCGCAAAGCTGTTGCGATGGCGCGTTGGTCGAAGCTCTCTTTCGCGGTAAACGGGACGTCGGCCGCATCCGGACCGAGAGAGACAGGGCTCCCGGCCCGGGGAAACATCGCTTGCACGCTACGCGCTGCATGCAGTGCATTGGGGCCGATCAGGGTAGCAACGTGAGTCATGCCGATGCCGGATAAGATCGAAGCGGTGCTTATTGCAGGGCCGACTGCAAGCGGCAAGTCGGCGCTCGCGTTGCGGCTCGCTGAGAAACTCGGCGGATTCATCGTCAATGCGGACTCGATGCAGGTTTATCGCGACCTGCACATCATCACCGCGCGTCCCGGCGCAGACGAAGAACGACGTGCCCCTCATAAGCTGTACGGGCATATCGATGCCGCGCTGAACTACTCAACCGGAAACTGGCTGCGCGACGTTGCGACAGTGCTTGACGAAGCAAAAGGGCAAGGGCGCGTGCCGATCCTCGTCGGGGGGACCGGGCTCTATTTTAAGGCGCTGACGACGGGGCTTGCCGCCGTTCCGGCAATACCGGCCGATATTCGCGCGGAAGTACGCGGCCGTTTGCAGCGCGAAGGGGTTGCCCCGCTTTACGCAGAGTTGAAACAGCGCGACCCGCAAACCGCGCAACGGCTAATGCCGAACGACCGCTCGCGTATCAGTCGCGCGCTCGAAGTGGTCGTTGCAACCGGCCGCTCGATTTCGGACTGGCATCGCCGAGGCATGGCGCCGCTCATCGATGCCAAACGGGCGGCCAAGGTATTCCTCACATGCGATCGCGGGGAGTTGGTGCGGCGGATTTCGGCTCGGTTCGACGCGATGCTCGAGATGGGCGCGCTCGACGAGGTGAGGGCCCTTGCAAAACGAAACCTCGATCCGACGCTGCCGGCAATGAAGGCGCATGGCGTTCCGTGGCTCCTACGCCATCTAAAAGGAGAGATTGACCTCGCGACAGCGGCCGAGGGGGCCAAAATGGATACGCGTCGCTACGCAAAACGCCAGGTCACCTGGTTTCGCAACCAGATGCCCGACTGGCCCTGGGCGCCGGCCGAAAGCGTATTTGATGCGTTGGAATCGCAGTGTCCCGCAATTGCCCCTTGACCTCGGTCGGCCAGGCTTCTATAAGTCGCAATGAAAGTGCGGATAAGAACTCCGATGAGCAATAAAGTTATCGTACTTGGGAGCCGGACGCGGACCAGGAAGCCCTGACGGGGCCTCCAGTGGTGGCGTCCGGACATGGCCCTCACGGGCCTTTTTTATTGCCTCGCGAATGGACGAAGACGGAAAGGATACGGCACATGACACGCGAAATGACCGGCGCGGAAATGGTCATCGAGGCGCTCGCCGAGCAGGGGGTGCAACACGTCTTCGGTTATCCCGGCGGGGCGGTTCTGCCGATATACGACGCTATTTTTGCACAGAAGAAGGTGAAACACGTGCTCGTGCGGCACGAACAAGGTGCGGTGCATGCTGCGGAAGGCTACGCGCGCTCGACCGGCAAGGTCGGTTGCGTGCTCGTCACCTCCGGTCCCGGCGCGACCAACGCGGTGACCGGCCTCACCGACGCACTTTGCGACTCGATTCCGATCGTCTGTATCACCGGTCAGGTGCCGACGCATCTCATCGGCAACGATGCGTTCCAGGAATGCGACACGGTCGGCATCACCCGGCCGTGCACGAAGCACAACTATCTGGTGAAACGGATCGAAGACCTGCCGCGCGTGCTGCATGAGGCGTTTCATATTGCAGCAAGCGGCCGGCCAGGGCCGGTCGTGATCGATATCCCGAAGGACATCCAGTTTGCCAAGGGCCTCTATTCCAGGCCCAAGGATTTTCCGCATACCGGGTACAAGCCGAAGCTCAAAGGCGACATGGCAAAGATCAAGCAGGCGATCGAGCTGATGGCGCACGCCAGACGGCCGCTGTTCTATACCGGCGGCGGCGTGGTGAATTCGGGCAAGGCTGCGAGCGATCTGCTGCGCGAGTTTGTCAAACTCACCGGATTTCCCATCACGTCGACGCTGATGGGGCTCGGCGCTTATCCCGCCGCCGACAAGCAGTGGCTCGGAATGCTCGGCATGCACGGCACGCTCGAAGCCAATATGGCGATGCACGATTGCGATGTGATGGTCTGCATTGGCGCGCGCTTCGACGACCGCATTACCGGAAGGCTCGACGCCTTTTCACCCGGTTCGAAGAAAATTCACGTCGATATCGATCCGTCCTCGATCAATAAGAACGTGCACGTGGATGTGCCGATCGTCGGCGATTGCGGGCATGTGCTGGAGGACATGGTGCGGCTGTGGCGCACCAGTGCGATCCATTCCGACAAGAAGGCGCTAGGCGACTGGTGGAAGCAGATCGACAAATGGCGCGCGCGCAAGTCGCTTGCATATCGGCCGTCGAACGACGTCATCAAGCCGCAATACGCAATTCAACGGCTGTACGAACTCACGAAGGATCGCGACACCTACATCACGACCGAAGTCGGCCAGCATCAGATGTGGGCCGCGCAGTTCTACGGGTTCCAGGATCCGCGCCGCTGGATGACATCCGGCGGTCTCGGCACCATGGGCTACGGCTTGCCGGCTTCGGTCGGCGTGCAGATGGCGCATCCGAAATCGCTAGTCATCGACATCGCCGGCGAAGCGTCCGTGCTGATGACCATGCAGGAAATCTCCACGGCGGTGCAGTACCGGCTGCCCGTCAAAATCTTCATCCTGAACAACCAGTACATGGGCATGGTGCGGCAATGGCAGGAACTGCTACACGGCGGGCGCTATTCCGAGAGCTACACTGCGGCGCTGCCGGATTTCGTCAAGCTTGCCGAGGCGTACCATGCATACGGTATCCGCTGTGAGAAGCCGGGCGACCTCGACCACGCCATCAAGGAAATGATCGACGTGGACAAACCGGTGCTGTTCGACTGCGTGGTCGATCCGGCTGAGAACTGCTTCCCGATGATTCCGTCGGGACGCGCGCATAACGAGATGTTGCTGGGTGATGCCGCGGTGAAGCTGGAAGACGCGATCACCGAAGAAGGAAAGGTGATGGTGTGATGAACGCTAACGCAAATGTTGCGGCGAGCACGTCGCACTATCCGAGCGCGCCCAGCGCGCAACGCGCCGAAACGCACACGCTTTCGGTGCTCGTCGACAACGAGCCCGGCGTGCTCGCGCGCGTCATCGGCCTGTTCTCCGGGCGCGGTTACAATATCGAGTCGCTGACGGTGTCGGAAACCGAGCACCAGAAGCACCAGTCGCTCATCACGATCGTCACCACCGGCACGCCGATGGTGCTCGAGCAGATCAAGAATCAGCTTGAGCGTTTGGTGCCGATCCATCGCGTCGTCGACATGACGCTCACAGGCAATTCCATCGAGCGCGAACTGGCGATGGTGAAGGTGCGCGGCAAAGGCGAGCAACGTGTCGAGGCGCTGCGGCTTGCGGATGCTTTCCGCGCGCGCGTGATCGACGCGACAATCGAAAGCTTCGTTTTTGAAATCACAGGAAAAAGCGATAAGATCGATCAGTTCGTTGAGCTGATGCTGCCGCTCGGGCTGGTCGAAGTTTCGCGCACCGGCATTGCTGCCATTGCGCGCGGTCCGGAAGCAATGTAACCGCATCGATCGATGCAGATCGACGTTTTTCTCGCGCTCGTCGTGTTCGCGTTCGTAATGGCATTCACGCCGGGGCCGAACAATATCTTGCTGACGGCGTCGGGCGTGAATTTTGGCTTCGCGCGCTCGGTTCCGCATTTGCTCGGTGTCGATGCCGGCTTCCTTCTTTTGCTCGCGGTGTTCGCCGCCGGCCTTGGCCTGGTGTTTGCGGCTCTCCCGGCGTTGCAGATCGCGCTCAAAATTGCCGGGGCAATTTACATGCTATGGCTGGCATGGCGGGTGGCAGTGGCGCGGCCGGTGGAAGAAAAGGAGGATGCGCCGGGACGGCCGATGACCTTCATCGAGGCCGTCGCTTTCCAATGGGTCAACCCGAAGGCAGTGGTGGCCGCACTCAGCGGCGTAGCTGTTTATATGCGGCCGGGGCACGAGTTGAACGATTTTGCCGTCGTACTTGCCGTTTTTGCGCTCGCGACGGCGCTGTCGACCGTGACCTGGACGGGATTTGGCGTTGCGCTGCGCGGCTTTTTGCGAAGCCCGCTCCACGCGCGGATTTTCAACGTCTCGATGGCACTGCTGCTGGTTGCCAGCATTCTGCCGATTGTGCGCGAGTGAACTGCGCGCGCGGGGCTTGCCGGTCATCCCGCAGCGTCCTAGAAGCTAGGCCGACATTTTGGCGTAAGTAGAGGATCATCATGCGTGTTTATTACGATCGCGACGCTGACCTGAACCTGATCAAGGGCAAGAAGGTCGCCGTCATCGGCTACGGCAGCCAGGGCCACGCCCATGCGCTCAACCTGCGCGACAGCGGCGTGAAGGAGGTCGCGGTCGCATTGCGCAAGACGTCCGCCGGCGTGAAGAAGGCGCAAGCTGAAAAGTTCAAGGTCATGGAAGTTGCCGAGGCCGCAAAATGGGCCGACGTGATGATGATGCTCACGCCCGACGAATTGCAGGGCGACATCTGGCGCGATCACATTGCCGGCAACATCAGGGACGGCGCTGCGATTATGTTTGCCCACGGCCTCAACGTGCATTTCAATCTGATCGAGCCGGGCAAAGGCATCGACGTGCTGATGGTCGCGCCCAAGGGCCCCGGCCATACCGTGCGCTCGGAGTACCTGCGCGGCGCGGGCGTGCCTTGTCTTATCGCCATCCATCAGGACGCCTCGGGCAATGCGCACGACCTGGGCCTGTCCTATGCATCGGCGATCGGCGGGGGGCGCGCCGGCATCATCGAGACGACGTTCAAGGAAGAATGCGAGACCGACCTGTTCGGCGAACAGACGGTGCTCTGCGGTGGTCTGGTCGAACTGATGAAGGCGGGCTACGAGACGCTGGTCGAGGCGGGCTACGCACCCGAGATGGCCTACTTCGAGTGCGTGCATGAGGTGAAGCTGATCGTCGACCTCATCTACGAAGGCGGCATCGCCAATATGAATTATTCGGTTTCGAACACCGCTGAATATGGCGAGTACGTTTCAGGGCCGCGGGTCATCACGGACGCCACGCGCGCTGAAATGAAAAAAGTGTTGGCAGATATCCAGTCCGGCCGCTTCACGCGTGACTGGATGCTGGAGAACAAGGTCAACCAGACCTCGTTCAAGGCGACCCGTGCCAAACTCGCGGAGCATCCGATCGAGCAGGTCGGTGCCAAGCTGCGTGAGATGATGCCGTGGATCAAGGAGCGGGCGCTGGTCGACCGAAGCAAGAACTAAGCGCGGCGCCACGCCGAAATTGAGATCAGGCTGTCCGGCCGGGCAGCCTGATCGCGCTTAAGCCGATCTAGACGGCCACCTTGGTCAAAAACGTTTCCACTTCGGAACGAAGCTGCGACACGGCGGCTTCGACCGTCTCCGAAGCGGATAACACGACTTCTGCCGATTCTCTCGTTTCGGTTGCCGCACCGGCCATTTCATCCAGCACCGCAACAACATCATTGGTGCCCTGCGCGGCACTCACCACATTGTGCGAGATTTCGCTTGTGGCAGCGTTTTGTTCTTCGATCGCTGACGCCACGCCGGCGGTGTATTGATTGATCTCGCGCATGCGGCTGGCGATGTGCTGAATGGCCTCAACAGCGCCGCTGGTCGAATTTTGCACGGCGAGAATGTGGCTGGCGATCTCTTCGGTCGCTTTTGCGGTCTGCACGGCGAGTGATTTGACCTCGGACGCGACGACGGCGAACCCTTTGCCGGCTTCACCCGCGCGTGCCGCTTCGATCGTGGCGTTGAGCGCGAGAAGATTCGTTTGCCCTGCGATGTTGCGGATGAGCTTGACAACATCGCCGATTTTTTGTGCGCCGTCCGAAAGCCCGGCAATTTCGCCATCCGTCGCGCGAGCCTCGTCGGTCGCCTGGCTGACGATGTTGCTCGTGTGGGCGAGCTGTCGGCTGATTTCGGCAATCGATCGCGACAGTTCGTCGGTGGCGGCCGCGGCGGTCTCCACGTTGACCGATGCTTCATGGAATGCCTTTACGGCGCTTTCAGCGCGCTGCGACGTTTGCTCGGACGAGCCGAACAGCGCGCTCGCCGTCGAACGCATGGTTGCCGCGCTATTGGCAACGCTCGTCAGCAATGACTCGACGACCGGGCGGAATAGGCTGATAGCCTTGTCGACGATGGCCCGGCGTTTTTCCTGGTTGCGAATGGCCGTGCGCTCCTGTTCGGCCTTCTGCTGCTCCGTTACATCTTCGTGCGTGGAGACCCAACCGCCGCCCGGCATCTTGTGATTGATTGCGTGAACGATGCGCCCGTCGGCGGCCTTGACGTAAAAACTTGCGTGCTCGCCTTTGGCGACACTTTCGAGAATCTTGCGGCAATATTCGTCGACGTCGCCACTGAAGAGGCCGACCTCTTTGCGATGCTCGATCAACCGGCGCAGCGTGCAACCCCGGCGAACGACCTTCGGCGACAGGTTGTACATCTCCAGATAGCGGCGGTTGGCGATAAGGATGCGGCCCTGCCGGTCGAACATGCACAGGCCCTGCGACATGTTGTTTAGGGCGTTCGACAAGCGGCGGCTCTGTGTACGCAGCCGGCCGCAAAGCAAGGTCGTGCCGGCGAGCACACCCAGAGCCACGCCAAGCATCGCGATATTGCTCGCGGCCATTGATGAAAAGTCGAAAGGCAAGTTCGAACCCACGATCGTCGGCCGGATTTTCAACTATGGGCCGTGTCGCATTGCCATTGGGTTAATTTTTTATTCGTTTATCGCGCGGCGGTTTCGCCGAAGCACACGACTCAATCCTGACGATGCGGATTTCACACGGCGCGCCGAAACGGCATCGCAATTAACCGCTTCGCAAGGTTAATCAGCCCATAAAAAAGCATGTCGAATTGTCGCCTTGCCGGCGACGATTTGCAGACATTTGGAAGTCTGTGGCGTGTGGGCGTGATCATGCGTGTGCCAAGGAAACGGCGGAAGCTTGTGCCGTTTGCCGCCAGCCTGCTCACAGCCACTCTGTTGCCGACCGGCCTTGCCTTCCAGGATCTCGGCGCGCTTCTCGTGCACCAGCCGTCAGTGTCGGCACGCTGGCGCGCTCATATGATCGCGTCGCCGTTCGGCACGATCCACGCGGCGATGTTCAGCCTTCCGCGGCCGCTCGGCACAACGATTCCGCATCCACCTGTCTATGCGCTTGCCAACTTCGATCCGAACGAGATCGCGACGTCGATCGGCGCGCTGTTGCTCGGCGATGGCTCAAGTCCGTTGCAATTTCCAAGCGTCAATAGAAAGGACAAGGGCGATGCCCTGGTGCCGCGTCCACGCGAACCCCTGCCGACGATCGTGACCCTATCGCCGGCCGAGGCAAAGCCGCCATCCGATTTCATCATCGCGCCTGCCGCTGGCGGATTCGCCGCACGCGTCAAATCGTTGGCAGAGATCAAAGCGGCGACACAATCCACCGACAACGCTCCCTTGTCGGTCGCCGATGTCGACGTTCCGTACAAGGATATACCTCCACCCGACATTACGAAGGCTGAGCCGCCGGAGCAGGGTGGGGCGGCAGCGCAACTCTATTTTGGCGTCGACCCTTTGACTTCGTTGCATGAAGTGCTCGCACCTTGGCACTCAGGCGAAGCGCCGGTTGTGGTCGGACCGGATTTGGGTGACGGCGACGTCAAGTTGTCGGCGCTTGCGCCGCAGCCAGGCGAAGTGGCCGCGGGGGAGTCGGTGGCCGCCAAAGGAGAGGTAACGGGCCCCGAACAGAGGCCGCTTTCGCCGGCCGAACGCTTGCATCTTTCCGGCAAGACGCGCGTGAAGGCTGAGAAGTGTCTTGCTAATGCCGTTTACTTTGAAGCGCGCGGCGAGCCCGTGCGTGGGCAGATCGCGGTGGCGCAGGTCGTGATGAACCGCGTATTCTCCGGCTTCTATCCAAAGGATGTCTGCGGCGTCGTTTATCAAAACGCCAACCGGCATCTTGCATGCCAGTTTACATTCGCATGCGACGGCATCCCCGACATCGTGACCGAGCCCGATGCGTGGGACCGCGCAAAACGTATCGCCGCCGATATGCTTGACGGCAAACTCTGGATGCCGGAGGTGGCAAAATCTACGCATTATCACGCATCTTGGGTGCACCCGGCCTGGGTCGCAGAAATGAAGCGGGTGTACCGCCTCGGCGTGCATACCTTCTATCGTCCCCGCGCATGGGGCGACGGCTCTGACGAGCCGCACTGGGGCAATCCGAAGTTCACGGCAGCGGAAGCCAAACGCCTGGAAATCGAATAGTGTTGCCGGGGCGGGCAAATCATACGCCGGGCAAATGGGCCGGATCACGAATATTCGTTTTGGGGCGACCGGATAAACCGATATTGTACGCCGCTTCGCGCCGGTGAGACGCGCATTTTAAAAATTGCCGAATTGCAGGACGATTTTATGGCGACTCAAAAGGGCAATGAACGAGCGGCAACGTCGCTGGGTTGGCGTACACCTGCCGTCATTGTCGCTTGCGGGTGCCTGATCGCAATGGTCGGCTTCGGGCCGCGTTCGGCGCTCGGCTTTTTTCTCACGCCACTTTCGCAAGCCAATCACTGGGGACGCGACGTGTTCGCGTTTGCGCTTGCAATCCAGAATTTGCTCTGGGGTATCGGCCAGCCGTTTGCCGGCGCGATTGCCGATCGGTACGGCGCGCCACGGGTGCTGGGTATTGGCGCCGTGCTTTATGCGGTCGGTCTTTATCTCATGTCGTTTTCAACCACGCCGTTGATGCTCACGCTATCGGCCGGCGTTCTGATCGGATTTGGGCTTTCGGGTTGCGCGTTCACAATTGTCGTTGGTGCGTTCGGTAAGCTGGTGCCTGAAGAATGGCGATCGACCGCATTCGGATTCGGCACGGCGGCGGGGTCCTTCGGACAGTTTCTGTTTTCGCCGCTGGCAGTCGCATTGATCGATTCGTTTGGTTGGCATGCGGCGCTTGCTGTGTTTTCCGGATTGTTGCTGGTTATTTTGCCGCTGTCGCTCGCGCTGACGACTCCGCGCGGCAAATCCGCCGCACAATCATCCGCAGCGTTGCCGACGCAGTCGTTCCGCCAGGCGATGTCGGAAGCGTTCGGCCACCGCAGTTACGTACTTCTGGTGCTCGGTTTTTTCACTTGCGGCTTCCAGCTCGCGTTCACGACGGTGCATCTTCCGGCCTATTTGCTCGACCGCGGATTATCGGCTGAGGTTGGCGGTTGGACACTTGCGATCATCGGGTTGTTCAACATCGTCGGCTCCATCACGTCGGGCTATCTCGGCGGTCGCATGCCGAAGCGTTACATCTTGTCGATCATCTACTTCTCGCGCGCGGTTTCGATTGCGATTTTTGTTCTGCTGCCGGCAAGTGCAGTGACGACGCTGATCTACGGCGCCGTTACCGGGTTCCTGTGGCTATCGACGGTGCCGCCGACGTCGGGGCTGGTGGCCGTCATGTTCGGGACGCGCTGGCTGGCAATGCTCTTCGGCTTCGCCTTCCTGAGCCATCAGATCGGCGGCTTTCTTGGGGTCTGGCTCGGCGGTCTCGCCTTCGACTATTTCGGTTCGTACAATCCGGTGTGGTGGCTGTCGGTGTTCTTCGGCGTTCTTTCCGCCATCATCAATTTGCCGATCGTCGAAAAGCCGGTGCTGCGGCCGGCGGCCGCGGCTGCCTAGCGCTTGCACGATCCTTGCTGCCGCGCCACAAATAGCAGGGGCTTTTGTGAAGCGAGGCGCGTGTGGCGAGTTTCAAGGCAATCGTTATCGAGAAGGCTGACAGCGGCACCAAAGCGGCGCTGACCGAATTTGATGAAGCCAATCTGATGGACGGCGATGTCACCATTGCTGTCGAGTACTCGACCCTCAATTACAAGGACGGGCTCGCCATCACAGGGACGGCGCCGGTCGTGCGGCGCTTTCCGATGATCGCGGGCATTGACTTCGCCGGTACTGTTGAAGCGTCCAGCCATCCGGCGTGGAAGCCGGGCGACAAGGTCGTACTCAACGGGTGGGGTTGCGGCGAAACCCATCTCGGCGCCTATGCGGCGAAAGCCCGGGTCAAGGGCGATTGGCTGGTGCCGCTGCCCAGTACCATGAGTACGCGCGATGCGATGGCCATCGGCACAGCCGGCTATACGGCGATGTTGGCCGTGATGGCGCTGGAACGGCATGGCCTCAAGCCGGCGAGTTCGCCCATCGTCGTGACGGGCGCCTCGGGCGGCGTCGGTTCTGTCGCGATTGCGCTGCTCTCGAAGCTAGGGTTTCCGGTCACTGCCGTGACGGGGCGCTCTCAGGAGGCCGATTATCTGAAAGGATTGGGGGCAACTGAGATTATCGCTCGGGACGAACTGACCGGGCGACCCAAACCGCTCGCAAAAGAGCGCTGGGATGGCGGAATTGATGCGGTTGGGTCCACAACACTTGCCAATCTCCTTTCGATGACCCGCTACGGCGGGGCGATAGCGGCGTGTGGCCTCGCAGGCGGCATGGACCTGCCGGCCTCGGTCGCGCCCTTTATTTTGCGCGGGGTGTGTCTTTACGGCATCGATTCCGTGATGTGTCCGATCGAGCGGCGGCGAGAAGCGTGGAAAAGGCTGGAGCGCGACCTTGACCGCCAAAAGCTCGCCGCCATTACCAGCGAAATAGGGCTGGAGGACGTGATTGAGGCTGCGCCGCGCATCCTCGCAGGAGGGGTCCGCGGCCGCACCGTGGTCAAGATAGGGTAAACATCTTCAGAATTTGGCGACGAAAGACAGGCATTATCCGCTAAAGTGTGACGGGCCGAAGCTGCCTGTTTCGTTGTGTACGGGGAGTTCGTCGATGTTGCGCCGGGTGATGCTATCGATCGGCTTGTTGGCCGCCGTGCCAGCCATGGCTGGCGAAATGACCGCGGAAGAAGCGCGCCATTTCGTCGTGGGCAAGCTGTTCGACTACACCTGTTTTGAAGGAACGCGTGGGACGGGCCGCGTCTATTCCGACGGCTCAGTCGTTGGATCCATTCAGTTTCAGGGAAGCGGGACAACGCACTATGCGATGCTTCCCGCCAATACGCTCCGCGTCAAAGGCGGATACGTCTGCGCCTCTTTGCGCGGGTTGCCGATTGATCCATGCTTTAACCTCACGCGCGTCGACAACGACAGCTTCCGTGGGGCGATAGCAGGATTAGGATTTGCTTACTGCGACTTCACGCGGCACCACGGGCGCGTTGCACTCACGCATGGCGCGCGTCGTCACAGGGAGCATACCGCTCGGCAGGCCGAGCACGGTGCTCCGCGTAGCGAGGCTGCGCCCGTTGAGTTGCGGCCGTCGCTGACAGCGGACAGCGAGTAGTCGCTAACCGGCGTCAATCAAGGTTGAGCAGGAACGGCTCGCCTTCGCTCGCGGCAAGACCAGGGCCTATGGCCTCGACCGCGCGGATCATGCGGCCGTTCCGCTTGAGCAGACGATCGGCCAAAGACACGATGCGGATGTTCGGCATCGCGGTGGCGGAGGCGCGGCGTAAATCCCGGGCAATCTGTATTTCATTGCGCGCCGGATTGAGCGCACAGGCCGCGACGTAAGCACTGGCGGATGAGCGGCTAATCCCGGCAAAGCAATGCACCACCAACGGCGTTTTGCGGTCCCAGCCAGTGACGAATTCAATGAGGCGACTGACGTGCTCGTCCGCCGGCGCTGTGTAGCCGTCGAGCGGCAACGCGATGTCATCCATATTCAGGATCAGGTGATTCTCGCGGGCGATCCGACCCTCAAGCCTTGCTTCGTCCGAATGGCGCAGACATGTGACGACGTGACGGGCGCCGGTGCGATCGATCGTCTCGTGCAGACGTGCAAGCGAGCAAACGTGGATCATGGCTCTTCAATAGTGAGCGCGCGCTGAGATATCAACGTCGTGCCGGTGCGCTCCTGCAAAATTAATCTCGGGCGAGCTTCGCGAACCGTTCAAGAAAGCGCGTCTCCGCTGTGCCCGCCGGCCAGGGCGTCAGGTAATCGCGCTCGAGGCTCTGGGTAATCCGTGGCGCCCGGCCGAAAAAGCGGCGCGCCTCGGCGATTTCGAAACCGGCAAGCCGTGTTGCTTCGAGGAAAGCGGCCCCCTGGTCGGCTGCCTTGATCAGCTTAGTCAGAGCCTCAGGAAGTTTCGGCGGCAGACCGAAACGCACGTGGATTGCGGCCAGCAGTCTCGCTTCCACGGATTTGTAGCTGTCCCCGATTACGGCCTTGAACGGCGAGATCATGTCGCCAATCACATATTCGGGCGCATCGTGCAGCAGTACCGCCAATCGCGCGGTCGTGTCCAGCCGCGGGGTCTTGATGCGCGCAATTGCTTCGACCAGCAACGCGTGCTGCGCGACGGAATAGATGTGCGCTCCTTTGGTCTGGCCGTTCCAGCGCGCGACGCGCGCCAGCCCATGCGCAATGTCTTCCATCTCGACATCGAGGGGCGAAGGATCGAGCAAATCCAGCCGGCGGCCCGATAACATCCGCTGCCAGGCGCGCGGCGCTGCTTTCGCCGGCCCCTTCGATACCGGCACCTTTTTCATCGTTGCTTGGCGAGCTTCATGCACTTGGCGTGCCGATGGCATTGGAGCAGGTGGTCGTTGACCATGCCGACGGCTTGCATGAAGGCGTAAACAATTGTCGGACCTACGAACTTGAAGCCGCGGCTGGAAAGTTCTTTGGAGATTTTGCGCGACAGTTCGGTTTCCGCCGGCACTTCCCTGGTTGACCGGAAGCGATTCACCTTTGGCTTTCCGTCGAGGTAGTCCCACAGCAGCGCCGAAAAACCCGGACCCTTTTCCATGATGTCGAGCCAAGCCCGGGCGGACAGCACCGCGCCCTCGATCTTGGCACGGTTGCGCACGATACCGGTGTCGTTCATCAGCGACTCGATCTTGCGCTTGGGATAGCGCGCGATCGTCTCAGGGTCGAATTCGCTGAAAGCGCGGCGAAAATTTTCGCGCTTGCGCAGGATTGTTATCCACGACAGACCGGCCTGAAATCCGTCGAGCACGAGCTTCTCGAACAGCGCGCGATCGTCGTATTCGGGCACGCCCCACTCTTCATCGTGGTAGGCGACGTAAAGCGGGTCTTGTTTCGGCCACGGGCAACGGTGCAGCTTGTCGGGATGAAGAACCGCACCGCTCATTCGGCGGCCCTCGCCTCTCCAGGCCAGGCGAAGCGCGCCCATGCAGGCTTACGTGGGCTAATGGTAACGCCACCGGCAATCAGCGGCGTACCGCTCGCGAGCGCATCCTCGATCCGGTCGAGCCGCAGCAATGCGAGCCCCCGCCCGTCAGCGGCTGAACCGAATGTTCCGACCTGTTTTTCACCTGCCGTCACCGGTAGACCGGCCATTGGCGCGGCGTTCTCGTAGGTCACAGGTACCACGCGGCTGCGTGCGCTTGCGCGATGCTCGACACGAGAGACGACTTCCTGTCCGACATAACAGCCTTTTCCGAAGTCGACACCGGCAAGCTGATCCATGTCGGCCTCGTGGGGGAAGGTATCGCCGTAATTGAAATCAATGCCGCCGCGGGGGACCCCGAGCGCGATGCGATGGGCCTCATATTGTTCACAGTCGACCAGTGTTGCGCCGAGGTCGTCAGCCGCCTCTTTCGCGAGATGCGGCGGCAACATCACGCGCGTTCCCAAAGCGGCAAGGCGCGGATCGGGGTAGCTTAATCCGTATTCACTCGTTGCCGAGCCGTTCCAGATCGCCATCACGCCGAGAACGGCGGAGAGATCTTCGATCAACACCTTGGCGCGCAACTTGTAGAAGTTGAACTTGTCGACGAGGGTGGTTGCAAGCGCGCGCGGGCAGTCAAGAAAGAACCCGCCGCCGTCGGCGGAATCGGCTTCGGCCACGATGAAGTCGACAATGATTTTTCCCTGCGGCGTGAGCAACGCCGCAAAACGCGGCGACGCCGGCGTCACTTCGTCGATGTCATTCGTGGTGAGCCCGTTAAGGAAACGCCGGGCGTCATCGCCGACGACTTTCACGACACCACGGTCGGGGAGGAGGGCTGCCTGCATGCTCGATTTCTTGCCAGAACTCGAGCCCAAACGTAAGTCCTCTCCTGTTCGGCGCAAGTTTTGGAATGGTTCGAGAGGCCGGCGATGCCATGCCGGGCTGAACCCGCGCTTACTGGCGGCTCTGTTCGATCGAGAATTCGCCGTTGCGAATGCGGGTGCCGAGGCGCTCCGCGAATCCCGCGGTCGCTTCCTCACCGTAGGTTGCGACCAATTCGGCGAAAGCGGCAAACAGGCAGGCCTGTGCCAGGCAGTCGCCGTCAATGCCGTCGAGCCGCGCTTCGGCCCAGGCTTCATGCAGGTAGGCCAGCGCTACCCGCTTCTGCTCGCCATCCGGCATCGCCTCGCGCGGCAAGATTGTAGTCCCCGGAACCTTCATCGCTGATTCAATAATGGCGCCGCTCACAGCGCCAACCCCGATCCAGGACGGACGTTATCATGCGATACGCGCGCACCAAGGCACACGTTACGGAAAGGTTAACAATGACGCGAATTTCGCAAATTTAAAGCGCCGTCCGAAACACGAGATTTCCCGCGCCGGGGCAAATCACGATCAAGCTCGCTGCTTTCGGCGGCAGAACCAGCGCCTCGGCCAAGATCGACCCGGCGCAAAGCCGACAGCCCGCATCAATGCTCTATCGCGTCGGGCTGGCTGGCGTCGAGCTCGCTCCCAAACTTTCAAGCGGAGATTGAGGACATACCGGAATCTGATGCTGCACTTTAGTCGTGTTTTCACCCTTTCCACTAACGCGGTATGAAATCGCAAGCATGCTCGCTGGTGTGAAAAGCGCGCCGCACGGCTTCTAGGTGGCTCGGAACGAAGAAGGCAAGAAACCGTTGATTATGGGGCTTTCGCATTCGCGACCGGAGCCGCCGGGCACCCAATCCGCGACATTCGAGTTTGGGGAGGGCGGTGTAGCGCATAACCCATGCGTGGCCGAGGCGCCATTACACATCGGGACGACGTTCAAATTACAGGAGTATATCATGTCCGCAAAAGCTGCCTTTTTATCGTCTCTGTTGTTGGGCGCGGCGGCCATTGCACCCGCTCCGGCGCACGCCGCCGATATTCTTTTGGGCGCCTCGGTTCAACTTACTGGGCCGGTGGCCAATACAGGACGATACTACAAGGACGCCTACGAATTTGCCGTCGATAAGATCAACGAAAAGGGCGGCGTCAAAGTTGGCAACGAGCACCGGAAGCTCGCGCTGAGGATCTACGACAACCAATCCGACGTCAGTCTGAGCGTTCGCCAATACACGCAGCTGGTGACGCAGGACAAAGTCAATTTGCTGCTCGGTCCGTTTGCCAGCAATTTCGTGCTGGCCGATTCCGCCATATCGGAAAAATACAAAATTCCTATGGTTCAGGGCGGTGGCGCATCCGACCAGATATTCTCGCGCGGGTTCAAATACATTTTCGGTACGTTGCCCGCCGCCAGCGACTATTTTGGTAGCACGATCAAGATGCTAAGCGCGTTGAAGCCCAAACCCGAAAACGTGGCGCTTCTGTATGCCGATGATTCGTTCGATGTCTCGGTCGCCAAGGGCACGCGGCCGTTGTTGAAGGAGGCAGGGCTAAAGCTTGCGCTTGACGAGCGTTACACGACGAACGCCACCAACTTCAATTCGCTGTTGTCGCAGATCAGGAATGCACACATCGACGCGGTGCTGGTAGCCGGGCACGAAACCGAAATCCTGAATTTTATTCGACAAGCCAAAAGCCTTTCGGTGTCGCCTAAGATGTATTCGTTCACGGTTGGCGTGCCGAGCGCCGATTTCCGGGCAGCGCTCGGAAAAGACGCCGAATTTGCCTTCGGTATGACTGCCTGGCTTCCGAGCGCCAGCTTGAAGGACGAATGGTTTGGCAATGCCGAGGAGTTTGCCAAGGCGTACAAGGCTAAATTCGGTTACGATCCTGACTATCACGCCGCCTCCGGCGTCGCCGACGTCGAGGCCATCGTCAAAGCCATCGAAAGTGCCGGCACGATTGAGCCTCAAAAAGTTCGTGACGCGCTCGCCAAGGTGAATTTCCAAAGCCTTTACGGCACGATTGCATTCGGTAAGAATGGACAGATCACTCTGCCGCAGACGGTCATTCAAATTCAGGATGGGAATGTTGTGGCGGTGTATGGTCAAGAAGGCTTCATCAAACAGCCCAAATATCCAATGCCGGCCTGGAATTCCCGCTGATCGGATAGCAAGAGATACAGCGTAGCCAGCGAGACTCCTTACGTGGATCTGCTCATACAGGTTCTTATCAATGGGGTCTTGCTTGGCGGATTTTACGCCATCATGGCCCTTGGGCTCGCGCTGGTCTGGGGCGTTCTCAACATCGTCAACCTGGCGCACGGCGCATTCATTATGCTGGGCGCCTATCTGTCTTGGTATCTCTACGAATACGGAGGAATCGATCCATTTATAGGATTGCCGCTCAACGCGGTGATCATGTTCGCAGTCGGCTATGCGATGCAGCGCGGGCTCCTGAATCTCATCGTCAGAGCACCGATGTTCAACACATTGCTGATCACGTTCGGGATTGAAGTGGTCCTCACTTATCTCGCCCAACTGGTTTTCTCAGCGGATTTCCGCACCATCAATCCTCCTTACGCCGGTAACAATACGACGCTCGGCTCTGTCGTCATTCCGGACGTGCGGCTGTTCGCGTTCGGGGCGGCCATCGTGTTGACCTTGGGGATGTGGGTCTTCTTGCTGCGCACAAAACTTGGCCGCGCCATCCGTGCGACAGCGCAGAATCTTGTCGCAGCAAGGCTCTACGGCGTGGAGCCGCGCCACCTCTACGCCATGACGTTTGGCATCGGTATCGGGCTCGCCGGCGCAGCGGGCGCGCTTTATGGAGTCACGTCGCAAATCAATCCGTACATCGGTGCTTCGCTGACCGCCAAATCCTTCGCGATTTCGATCATTGGTGGCTTGGAAAATCCGTTGGGAGTCATCGTCGGCGGCCTGGCATTGGGGATCATTGAATCGCTCGCTTTGCTTTACGTCGGCGCGACCTTCGGCGATGTCGCGACTTTCGGTGTTCTCGTTCTGGTGCTCATCGTGCGCCCGACAGGATTGCTGGGGCGTACTGCATGAAGAAGCTGCTTCCCGCCATTTTGCTGGCCTTGGGCGTCGTCATACTTGCTGCCGTGCCGTGGATAGCATCGGACGTGGTTGTTCAATTCGGCATCAATTCGCTATTGCTGGCCGTGTTGGCCCAGGGCTGGAACATCATCGGCGGGTACTGCGGCTATCCCTCGTTCGGTAATTCAACTTTCTTTGGGCTTGGCTGCTACGGGGTCGCAATTGCTCTGGTGCAGTGGGAGTTGCCGTTTGCGGTGGGGCTTGCCTTTGGAGTGGCCCTCGCGGCCGCATTCGCGGTTCTTCTCGGGATTCCCGTGCTGCGTTTGAAAGGCCATTACTTCGCAATCGCCACCTTGGCGCTCGCGCTGGCAATGAGTGCAATCGTCTCCAACGTCGAGATTGCCGGCCGCAACATCGGGCTCGTGCTGCCTCCACTCAACAACGATCCGCTCTTCTACGAGCTTTCTCTTGCACTGCTGATCGCCGCAACGTTGACCGTCTTCTGGCTGACACGCAGCCGCTTCGGGTTCGGTCTGATCGCAATTCGGGAGAATGAAGAGGGGGCAGCCGTTATGGGGGTGAACACTACCCTTTTTAAAATATTGGCTTTCACTCTTTCCGGCGTATTCAGCGCGCTGGCGGGAGGAATCTACGCTTACTGGATCACGTTCATTGATCCGGTGAGCGCCTTCGATATCGGCCTCAATGTAAAGATGATCATCATGGCCGTGTTCGGAGGCCCGGGAACAATACTGGGTCCGGTGCTCGGCGCTTTCTTGCTGACGGCCGTTTCCGAGGTGCTAGCCAGCGAAGTCACCACGCTTGCCGGGCTGTTTTTCGGGCTGGTGGTCGTCGCTGCCGTTGTTTTGATGCCACGCGGGTTGACCGACGTATTCCATCAATTTCACAAGGCGGGCTGGCGCTATTTCCTGAACAACATCAGAGCCCACCGGCTATGACCGCTATTTTGGAGGTGTCGAACGCAACGCGGAATTTCTCCGGCCTCGTGGCGGTGAATAACGTGAGTTTTAAACTGAACGAGGGTGAAATCCTTGGGGTGATCGGCCCGAACGGAGCGGGCAAGACAACGCTTGTGAGCCTGATCAGCGGGACCTTGTCCTTGAGTCGTGGCGATATCACTTTCGAAGGCCAATCCATTGCAACACTTAGTGCCTTCCGGCGTGCACGGCTTGGCATCGGCCGCACCTTCCAAATCATGCATCCATTTCCCGGCCTTTCGGTTCTCGACAACGTTGCGGTCGGTGCCCTTTTTGGACAGAGCGGAACCAGTGTGGGACTAAGCCAGGCGCGGGAACAAGCGCGCACTCAACTCGAGTTTGTCGGACTTGGCGATTATGCCGATCAACGCGCTGACGAACTCAGCGGTCCGGGACGCAAGCGCCTGGAGCTCGCCAAAGCCCTCGCGATGCGGCCAAAAGTTCTTCTTTGCGACGAGGTCATGGCCGGCCTGAACCTTGTCGAGATTGATGAAGTAATCGACGTTGTCCGTCGTGTGCGCGAGCGCGGCATCAGCGTGCTCGTCATCGAGCACGTCATCAAGGCTATCAAATCGCTATCCGACCGAATTTTCGTTCTTAATCACGGCGAAAAGATCGCCGACGGCACGCCCGAGGCGGTCTTGTCCGATCCACGTGTGATCGAAGCCTATCTTGGCAGGAGCCGGCGAGAATGAGTAGGCCCGAGCGTTCCGGCAAGTCCGCGCTTCTGTCTGTTTCGCAGTTGACCGCCGGTTACAGCGGAATGCGTGTGCTTCGGAACGTTTCTTTTGACGTCTATCCTGCAGAGATTGTTGCTTTTGTCGGCAGCAATGGCGCAGGAAAGACAACGATGCTGCGCGCGCTGTCCCGACTTATCCCAAGCACAGGATCAATCGTCTTCGATGGTCAAGATTTGACGCCGATGACGCCTGATCAAGCGTTTGCTGCCGGTCTCGTGCAAGTGCCGGAAGGCCGTCAGCTCTTTGACAGAATGACCGTCGAGGACAACCTTCTGATGGGCGCGCACCTTCGAAACGACAAAGCGGCTATCTCGCGAGATCTTGAGAAGATGTATGCGCTCTTTCCAATACTCGGCCAGCGAAAACATCAGCTCGCCGGAAGCATGTCTGGCGGTGAGCAGCAGATGTGCGCGATGGCGCGCGGGCTTATGGCCGAACCGCGTTTGTTGATGATCGATGAAATGAGCCTCGGTCTGGCGCCGATCGTCGTCGAGCAGTTGATGGCAACAATAGCCGAAATTCGTCGACAGGGAGTCACTGTACTCTTGGTCGAGCAGGACGTGTATCTTGCCCTCCAAAGCGCTGATCGCGCATACGTGATCGAGACAGGATCTGTCGTTCACAGTGGGGACGCCAAAGCTCTCATCGACGACCCGGCTGTCCGGGAGGCTTACCTCGGTTTGTGAATTACGTTTGTCGGCTGTGGCTGTCGTGCACCGAGCCTACGGCCACATCTCTAGTTCGCGTATCGCGCAGTGATTTCGCGTGCGATCTTTGCGCCTTCATCGAGGTAGCGCCGGATGACAATGGTGGCGGCAGGCGTGCAGGTGCGATAGGTTTGCTCGAACCCGCGATAACCGCGATTGTAGCTGGTGACGATTTTACGCCGCCGATCTCCGCTGGGCGTTTCGGCATCGATCAAGGCCTGCATTTCGTTGCGCCATTTTTGGCCCTCGTTCGATCCGCAGACGGCGCGCAGGTACTGGAGGGCACCGAGGATTTCCGCGAGCCGCTGCAGGTCGGCATCGTAAGGCGCGGGACCGCCCTCCGTTGCGCGTGCGGGCGCTGCGGCAAGGCAAAGCAGGACAGAGGCGATCGTGGCCAAGCGTTTCAGCATCGGTATGAGGTCCGGCGAGGATATGGATTGCGCTCGTGGCAATGACAAGGCATCAGCGGGTGGCCTCCGCAACGCGTTCGAACGCGGCCGATACGATCTCGGAAAGCCCTTCCGTCGTCTTCAGGCCGGCGAGCTCCGATGGCAGGAGCCAGCGCAATTCTGCAAGTTCCTCGTTTGGCAGGGGTTCGCCCGACACCCAGCGGGCGGCGAAACACAGAATGACGAAATGACGCTCAACCCGATCATCTCCGGCGCGGATAATGGCCTCGCGATAGCCAGCAAGGGCGACCGGCTCGATTGTCAGTGAGGTCTCCTCGCGAATTTCGCGGCGCACCGCTTCGACGAGCGTCTCACCGGCTTCGACCACGCCACCCGGCAGCGTGTAGAGCCCCATTGCCGGCTGCCGTGCTCTCCTGGCGACAAGGACCTTGCCATCCCGGATGACGGCGGCGCTGACGGCGAGGAAAGGGCGGTCGGGGAAGGCTCTGACGTCGGGCACAGGCGTCAACGATCGAACAGCACGTCGACCGCGGTCTGCGGCAGGTCGGGTTCGCCGGAATACTTTTCGCCGTTAATGACTGCGCCGGCTCGGGCTACCAGCGGTTTGAGCGCCGCGGCCGCACGCCCTGCAACCATGGCAGCGGCTGCCGGCGGCAGATTTGCGCTCATAGCCGTGCGCGCGGTGTCCAGGACGGCATTCATCGTATCCGCAAGCATGTCGAGTCCACTGCGCAAGGATGGATCGGCAGCATCGTAGGCTGCAATAGCGATGTCGCGGTCTTTGAACTTCGAAGCTGCGAAATGCTCTCGGTAGCTCATGGGGCGCCACGCGAGAATGTCGTCGAGACAATCCGGAAAGCTCGTGAACATTTCCAAGAGCATGATCGCCTCGTTGAAGTGATTGAGATAGTCAGTCGAGAGGCCGGTGGCGGCATTGATGTTGCCGCTGATACCTCCGGTTGCGCGCTCTCCGCTCTCCTCCCAGTCTTCCGCCGCCTGCGCCAGTTCGGCGCTGTCTTGGTATCGCATGCAGTGCCCGCGGCGCCCAAAAAACTACCGTCCGGCAGTGTCATGAGGTATGGTTAACGCGCAATTAACAATCGGGATCGCGCATGTGCGGCCGCTACGTTCTTACGTCGGCACCTGAAGTTTTCCGGAATCTTTTCCGGTACGAGGAGCGGCCCAATTTTCCGCCGCGTTACAACGTGGCGCCGACGCAGCCGATTGCGATCGTGCGGCTGGTCGAGGGCAAGCGGCAGTTCGCGCTGGTGCGCTGGGGATTGCTGCCGGCGTGGGTGAAAGATCCGAAGACCTTTTCGCTCGTAATCAACGCAAGAGGCGAATCCGTGCTCGACAAGCCGGCGTTCCGCAATGCGATGCGCCACCGCCGCTGTCTCATTCCGGCCGACGGATTTTACGAGTGGCAAAACGCCGGTGACCGTAAGCGGCCGTTTTTCGTGCGCACAAAATCCCGCGAGCCGTTTGCCTTCGCTGGGCTTTGGGAAACATGGACCGGACCGGGCGGGGAGGAGGTGGAGACGGCGGCCATCGTCACAACCGTCGCAAATCGGGCGCTTGCTGCAATTCACCACCGCATGCCGGTGATCGTGCCGCCCGAGGCATTCGATCTCTGGCTGAATACGAGGGATGTCGATGCACGAACGGCGTCGTCTTTGATCGCGCCGGCGCCCGACTCGTTGCTTGAGGCTTACGAAATTTCGACGGCCGTGAATCGCGTCGCGAACGATAGTCCGTCGCTCATCGAACCTGCGGCACCGGACATGGGCGAAGCCGCCGCACAGAAGGCGCGGCGAAAAGCGAAAGCAGACGACCGGCAGGCGTCATTGTTCTGATGGCACCGCGAATTATTCGGCGACAACTTCATCGGCAACGCCGACGCGATGATGATTGACCAGCTGCCAGCCTTTCCACACGGTGAACAGCAACAGCAGCAGAACCAGCAGCGACAGGATCAGTCCGATGGGGACGACGACCGTCGCGCCATACTGATAGCGCGAATACCAGTTGTACAGTTCGAGCAGAACGGCGCAGACATTGCCGCTTGCGTGTAACCACACGTCACCAATATTGCGGATCTCCGCGTCTCCCGCGACGTCGATAAAGCCGAGGACCGCGGCGAGCGCTGCCATGATCAGCCCGCAGCCGATCAGCCAAAGCGATGCAGAGGCGAAAAACGCGCTCGCCGTCCGCCAGAATGCGAGGTCGCAAACGAAGGCCGCTGCAAAGAATAAAATTGGAAAGGGGACGACGATCGGGTGAACCGGATGCCCGCCGATTGAGGCGGTGCTTCGTGGATTCCGCATCCGTTGCCTCCGACCGACCCGCGGAGCGCATCCAGGAATTTCGATGCGCTCGCGCCTTCATCCCGCCAGCACCACGCAACGGCCCAAAATTACAGCGATTCGCGCCGATCCGCGCTAGCGAACGTTGCCCGTCACCAGCCTCAGCAGGTGGCGGGCATCGGCCGGTGGCGTATTACCGCGCCAGGCGACGTATTGGTCCGGACGGACAAGGACGAGATCACGCTCGTAAAGCTCGCGCGCCTCGGGATCGGATATATCGATTACCTCCAGCGGAACTCGCGCGTCTTTTGCAGCGGCGAGTATAGGCGCCCCGTCGGCGCGGCCGAGCCGCAGCAGCGTAAAGCCCGCGCCCATTCGGTCGTACAGCGAACTGCCGATCTTTCGATCCTCGCCAAGCCACACGTGCGGCGCGCGGCCGCCCGGGATGCTCGTTGGGGTATATGCGATGAAGCTGTCGGCGGGCGCTGCCGCATCGCTCTCGAGAATGGGTGATCCATCGTAGCGCGCGCCGAGCTGCACGCCGATCGAAGCGAACTGCTCCGCGAATGTGGACAGCATCGCGCGCGCGGCATCGCGCGCCTTTTCTCCGGCGGGGGAGGACTCTTCGATTTCCGGTTCGATGTCGGTGTCGCCGATGTTCACCGCGAGCTTGCGGGCGGCAGTGGTGTTGCGGACGGCGACCGGCATGCGTTCGATCTCATAAGAGGCGAGCAGGGCAGGGCCGCCCCAACCCTGCAGCATGGCCGCCAGCTTCCAGGCCAGATTTGACGCATCGTCAATGCCGGTATTCATGCCGAAGCCGCCGGTCGGCGTGAACAGATGCACGGCATCGCCCGCGAGCAGCACGCGCCGGTCGGCAAAGCGCTCGGCAACCAGCGCTACGCCCGCGGTCCACGGCTCATGCGCGATGATGGTCGCGGCAACTTCGGCGCCGGTGCATCGCCGCAGCGCGTCTGCAACGACGGAATCCTCCGGCGGCTGATCGGGGCTCGATGCGCGCGTACGTAGCAGGAATTCGTCCGTTCCGTTGACGGCGATGAGCGTGGAGCGGATTTCGGGGTTGACGGCCCAATATTGCCAGGCGCGGCGCTTGTGCAGGAAGTCGCGATAAAGCGTAGGCGAGCGCACATAGGTCGAGAAGGTGCGGCCACCGAAGTAACGCTGCTCGAGACCGGCCTCGCCTGAAAATTTAATGCCGAGATTGCGGCGCACCAAACTGCGGCCGCCGTCGCAACCCACGAGATATGGCGCACGCCACACCTCGCGCTGTTTCTGCGAGGCGTCGACGGCTACGGCACTTACGCCGCCGTCATCCTGTTCAAACGATTCCACGTGCCAGCCGAAACGCAAGGTAATGTTCGGCCGGGTGCGTGCGTGCTCCAGCAGAATACGATCCACATACATCTGGTTCGCGCGATGGATCGGCTCCGGAACTTGATCCGTCTTCGGCGCGGCGGCGATCTGCGCGGCCACTCCATCAGCCGAAGGCATCGGCAGGCGGGCGAGTTCGATGCCGCCGAAGCGCGTGAAGTAGGCGACGTCGGTCGGATGATCGGCAGGCAAACCGGCAGCGCGGATTTTTGCGGCAATGCCAAGGCGCCGGAAATGCTCCATCGTGCGGGAGCCTTCAGTACTTCCTTTCGGATGCCAGCGCGTTGTCTCGTCCGTATTGAACACAACCGACCGTACGCCGTGCATGTCCAAAAATAGGGCGAGCATCAATCCGACCGGCCCGCCACCAACGATGATGACGGGAGAATGTTGAACCTGATCCATGTCGCGTTAGATGACTTTGCCGGGATTGAGGATATTGTTGGGATCGAGTGTGCGCTTTATCGCGCGCATGACTTCGATTGCAGTCTTGTCCTTGTAGCGTGGCAGCACGTCACGCTTCATCACGCCGATGCCGTGTTCGGCGGAGATGGAGCCTCCATATTTCGCCGCCACATCGAATACCACGGCATTGACCTCGTCCCAGCGGGAGAGAAAGTCGTTGCGGTCCGCGCCTGGCGGCTGGTTGACGTTGTAGTGGATATTGCCGTCGCCGGCGTGGCCGAACGGCATTGGAACGCTTCCCGGAATGAGCTTGACGACGGCGGCGTTGGCTTCCTCGATGAAGGCAGGGATCGCCGCGATCGGCACGGAGATGTCGTGCTTGATCGAAGCGCCGATCAGCCGTTGCACTTCCCCGAACAATTCGCGGATCTGCCAGAATGCTTTGCGCTGCTCGAGACTGTCGGCGATCGTCGCATCGAGGACCAACCCCTTTTCCATGCCGGCTGCCAGCAGCTCTTCCATGCTCCCGCGCAAACCTTCGGTTTGCTGCGACGACAGCTCGATGAGTGCGTACCATTCGTAAGGCCGCGAGAGCGGGTCGCGCGTGCCGGCGACGTGCTTGAGCACGGCATCAATGCCGATCCGGCCCATGATCTCGAAGCTTGTCACGTTCCCGCCGGTGCGCTCCTGTGCGAGTCCGAGCAAGTCGATGGCGGCCTGCGGGTTTGGCACAGCGGCGTAAGCGGTTTCGATCGAGCGCGGGCGTGGCACGAGGCGAAGCACGGCGGCCGTAATGACGCCAAGCGTTCCTTCGGCGCCGATGAAGAGGTTCTTCAGGTCATAGCCGGTGTTGTCTTTCTTGAGCTTGTTGAGATTGTTGAGCACACGGCCGTCGGCGAGCACGACTTCCAGCCCGAGCGCATGCGCGCGCGAAACGCCGTGCGCGATGGCTGCGATGCCGCCGGCATTTGTTGAAAGATTTCCGCCGATCGTGCAGGTGCCTTCGGACGGCAGCAGCTGCGGGTAGAGCCGGTCGGCGTTTGCCGCCGCCTCGCGCGCGCGCTGAAGCGTCACTCCCGCCTCGCATGTCATCGTGTTGGAAACCGGATCGACTTCGCGCACCTTGTCGAGCCGCGTCAACGAGAGGACCACCTCGCCATTATGCGGAACTTGTCCGCCTGAAAGGCCCGTGTTTCCCCCCTGGGGAACGATGGCTGTTTTTGTCTCATTGGCAAGCTTGAGAATCGCCGAGACTTCCGCCACCGAGCCGGCGCGTAGCACCACAGGTGTGCGTCCGTGATAGATCCCGCGCATCTCGACGAGATAGCTCTCCTGATCCCGCGGATCGGTGATCGCGTATCGCTCGCCCACAATCGAAATGAATCGCCCCAACAGGTCGGACGACAGAGGAGGAATTTTTTGCGGCTTCGCGTGAAGATTCATCTCAGGACTCTTTATGTTTCGGATTTCGGCGCCGCGGCGCGCCGCAAACGATCGTTGATCGCTTCGCCGAGCCCGTCATTCGGCACCTTCATTACCGCAATTGTATCTGCGCCCGATGCGTCGAGTGCGCGCAGATGCGAAAAGAGGTTGGCGGCGGCCTCCACCAGATCGCGGCGCGGCGACAGGTTTCGCACGAACTGTCCGTTCTTGAAAGCGAGTGGCGGCCCGAAGGCAAGCAAGGCCTCGTCCTCGTGAAGCGTTTCGGCATTCAGCCGCAGTTTTGCTTTCGGTGCGTAATGCGAGGCAAGCATGCCTGGTGCCAACGGCCGCTCATTGACAATTACTCCATCAGCAAGCGACCGGCCCAGAACGCGTTCGATTTGCTCACGCGTAACGCCGCCTGGCCGCAGCAGCTTCGGCTCTTCGACAACGGCGACGATGGTGGACTCGACGCCGACGGGGCAAGTGCCACCGTCGACCACCAGGTCGATGCGGCTGCGCAGGTCCGCCAGAACGTGCGGGGTAGAAGTCGGGGAGACATGGCCGGAGCGGTTCGCGGAGGGTGCAACGATCGGCTTTCCGAAGTCCGTGAGCAAGGCACGCGCGACCGGATGCGCCGGCATACGGAGCGCGATCGTATCAAGCCCCGCCAGCGCCAGGTCGGCCACGGCGCAGTCCGCGCGCTTGGGCACCACCAGAGTCAGTGGGCCGGGCCAGAAGGCAGCGGCGAGCTTTTTGGCTACCTCGTTGAACGTACCGAGCCGCTGCGCTTCTCCGAAGCTGGCAACATGTGAGATGAGCGGATTGAACTGCGGCCGTCCCTTGGCCGCGTAAAGCCGCGCAATGGCTCTGCCGTTGCCGGCATCGGCGCCGAGGCCGTAGACCGTCTCGGTTGGGAACGCCACCAGGCCGCCGGCCGCGAGGCACCGTGCGGCGGCCGCGATCCCCGCGGCATCCGGCTTGATCACCCGTGTTCCCGGCTCGGCCGTCATCGTTTCCCTTCAGAATCTCTGCCGCTTGCGGCTTAAAGGCAGGCAGCGTTATAAGGCCGCCCACCAGTCGGAGTGTAGCGCAGTCTGGTAGCGCACCTCGTTCGGGACGAGGGGGTCGCAGGTTCAAATCCTGCCACTCCGACCATTCCTACCAAAGTTCCCGCCAAATTGTGCTCGCTATGGGGGCAGAGCAGCTTTGCCCTGGCGGTGGCCGCGCCGAAGCGTCGCAAAAAAAGCGTTATCGCGGAACATAGTGAGGCTGGTCGAATTTTGGCAATCAGGCTGACGCCATTCGTCAGCCTTTGGGGGCCCTGATGTCAGTTGCGTACGGTCCGCGTTCACCGCTGGGCGAAGATGTGCGTTATCGGCTCCTGCTGGAGGCGATCACTGATTACGCGATCTACATGCTCGATGCCAACGGAGTCATCTCGAGCTGGAATCCGGGCGCGCAGCGTTTCACAGGCTATACGGCCGACGAAATCATTGGCGAACATTTCTCGCGCTTTTTCACCGAAGAAGATCGCGCAAAGGGTGCCCCCCAACGCAATCTCGAGATCGCGGCGAATGACGGACGCGTCGAAAGAGAGGGAGTTCGTGTACGCAAGGATGGGTCCCGATTCTGGGCTCATGTCATCATCGATCCAATTCGCAATGAAAGAGGCGATCTGGTCGGTTTTGCAAATATTACGCGAGACATCACCGAGCGGAAAGCGAAAGAGGAAGCTCTTCGAAAGAGCGAGGAGCAGTTCCGCCTACTCATTGAAGGAGTGACCGATTACGCGATCTTCATGCTCGATGAAGGCGGTCACGTCACGACGTGGAACGCGGGCGCGCAGAAGATCAAAGGCTATCGGGCCAATGAGATCATCGGGGAGCATTTTTCGCGCTTTTATACCGCAGAGGACTCCAAGAATGGCGAGCCCAAACGCAATCTTGAGATCGCTGCGCGTGATGGACGCGTCGAAAGAGAAGGAATTCGCGTCCGCAAGAATGGCTCGCGATTTTGGTCACATGTCGTCATCGACGCCATTCATGATGAAAATGGCAAGGTCGTCGGCTTTGCGAAAGTCACGCGCGATATCACCGAGCGCAAGCGGATGCAGGAGGAGCTCGACCGCGCCCGCGAGGCATTAGTCCAGTCGCAGAAGATGGAAGCGATCGGTCAACTCACCGGCGGTATCGCGCACGATTTTAACAACCTGCTGATGGCCGTCCTTGGCAGTCTCGAGTTGCTGCGCAAGCGTTTACCCGACGAGCCGAAGCTTAGGACATTGCTTAACAACGCAATCCAGGGGGCCGAGCGCGGCGCCTCACTGACGCAGCGAATGCTGTCTTTCGCCCGGCGCCGCGAAATCGAACTTCAGCCGGTCGATGTGCGCCAGGTCGTCAGCGATATGACGACGCTCTTGCAGCAGTCGGTCGGGCCGTCGGTATTGATCGACCGCCGCTTTCCGATGACCCTCCTTTCGGCGCGAACCGATCCGAGCCAATTGGAAACGGCGCTTCTGAACGTTGTGGTCAATGCGCGCGATGCCATGCCGATTGGCGGACGGATTACGATCACGGCGTATGAAGCGGAGATCAAGCCTGGACTCGATCATAGGCTGAAGCCGGGGAGCTACATCGTATTGTCGATCGCCGACAACGGTGAAGGCATGGACGCCGAGACGGCGGCGCGTGCAACCGAGCCGTTCTTTACGACAAAAGGCGTCGGCAAGGGCACCGGATTGGGCCTGTCGATGGTGCACGGATTGGCAACACAATCGGGCGGTACGCTTGTCGTAAAAAGCCGAAAGGGCGAAGGTACAACGGTCGAAATATGGCTTCCCGCAGTCGCGGCGGAGCCTGCCGGGCGCAAGGAGAGTGCGAAACGGATGAGAGACGTGACCGAGCGACACTACACGATTCTTGCTGTGGATGACGACAGCCTCGTGCTGATGAACACCGTCACGATGCTTGAGGAACTCGGTCACAAGGTGTTTGAGGCCTACTCGGGACGGGAAGCGCTCGAAGTTCTACGCCGTGAGAAGGTGGACCTTGTCATCGCCGATCAGGCGATGCCGCAGATGACCGGAATCGAACTTGCCGAAGCGATCAGGAACGAATGGCCCGAAATGCCGGTCGTTCTGGCGACCGGGTATACAGAGTTGCCGGACGGTCTGGCCTCGACGCTGCCGCGGCTGAACAAGCCCTTCCATGAGCAGAATCTGGCTGAGGTCATCGCCGAGGCGATGCAGGCGCCACCGACGGGCGGGCGCGTATTGAAGTTCTCGCGACCCGACCGGTAACCCTTCTTCATTCCTTCAACGTTTCGACGCGTGAAATCGCCAGCCGCAAAAGCTGCTGGCGAGGCCGCGGGGGAGGCCTTTTCCGCTCTTGTGCAAGTCCTGTGGTGTTGCGTAACGTTTGGTCAACCACAAACTGTGCCGGCCGGATCAAGGACGGCTTTGGAGGACGCCCATGACACTGCAAAAAACCAAGGGATTCATATCGCTAGGATTTGCCTTCGGCATTGCTCTCGCATTTTCGACGCCGGCGGCCGCGGCCCAGGTCAAAATGATGACCGGGCCGCAAGGCGGCTCCTGGATTCCGCTCGGCGGACAACTCAAAGATCTGTGGGAAAAGGCCATCCCCGGCCTGAACGTGCAGGTGCTCCCGGGGGCAGGCATGGCCAACGTGCGCGGCGTCGATGAGGGCAAGGCGGACATCGGGATCGGCAACTCGATCTCCACGGTGGATGGCGTGAGCGGCAAACCGCCATTCCCGCGAAAGGCAGAGAACGTATGCAATGTTGCGACGCTCTACCCGCAATATTACCAGCTCGTCGTACCGGCCGACGCCGGGATCAACTCGATCGCGGACCTCAAAGGCAAGGCGATTACGACACAGCAGCGGGGCAACACCGGTGAACTGATCACGCGTCAGCTCCTCGGTGTGAACGGGATCAAATATAGCGATGTGAAAGTCAGTTTCGTCGGCTACACGGACTCGGTCAATCAGATGAAAGACGGGCATGCCGTGGCGTTCGGACTCGGCACGCAGGTTCCGGCCGGTGCGATCATGGATCTTGCCGCTGCGCGCGACATCAAGATGCTCGATCAATCATCCAGCTTCGAAGCGATGAAAAAGCTCAATCCCGGTTACACGCTCGTGACCATCAAAAAGGGCAGCTACCCGAAGATGGACCACGATGTGAAGGTGATCGGCTACGCGACGCATATTTTCGTCTCATGCAAGCTGCCGGCCGACGAGGTCTATACGATGACCAAGACGATCGCCGAAAACACCAAGACATTGTCGACTGTGGCAAAGGCGATTGCAACGCAGACGATCGCCGATCTCGGCGACGATATCGGCGTGCCGTTCCACCCCGGCGCCGCGAAATTTTACAAAGAGCACGGCGTCACGGTGGCGTCGCACTAATCGCCCCGTACGTTTTGGAAGGGACAATTCTCCGCACGTCCTGCGCAAGCGGGAATCCAGCCACGATGATCGCAGCCACACACTGCAGTGCTGGCTTCCTGTTTCGCCGGACGGGCGGTTGAAGTTTCCGGAGTGCGGCGAGCCCGTTTGACTAAAGCCTCTGCGAGATGGTCATGGACCGAAAAACCGACCTGAGTTACGGCACGCTCGTGCGGCATGCGATCACCGTGATCGGCGTGATGATGGCGGCCTATCACATTTGGGCCATTGCCTTCGGCACGCCCGAAGAGGTCTGGTTTCGCGGCACGCACTTGCTGTTCGCGGTGACGCTGATCTTCCTTATTTATCGCTTCGACGGCAGTCAGAACGAATTGCCCCGGCCGCTCGACTTCGTGCTGCTGGTGCTGGCGGTGGCGCCGATCCTTTATCTGTTCATCAATTACAACTACGTCGTCACGCGCATCTTCTATGTCGACGAATTGACGAGATCCGACATGATCATGGGCACGATCATGACGGTGCTCGTGCTGGAGGCGACGCGTCGCGTGATCGGCTGGGCGTTGCCGCTTACGGCCGTTGTCTTCCTGATCTATGGGCTGTTCATTGCGCATCTCGAGCCGATGCGGCTGATCGATCAGCTCTACATGACGACCGAAGGAATATTCGGCATCCCGCTTGCCGTTTCCGCGTCGTATGTCCTGATTTTCGTGTTGTTCGGGTCGTTCATGGAGCGCACCGGCACCGGCCAGTTGTTCATGGATTTTGCGATGAGCCTCACCGGCCATAGCGCCGGCGGCCCGGGCAAGGTGTCGTGCGTGTCTTCGGCCCTGTTCGGCACGATCTCCGGCAGTGCGGTCGCGAACGTCATGGTCGATGGACCGATCACGATTCCGCTGATGAAGCGTTCCGGTTTCCCGCCGCATTTTGCCGCCGGTGTCGAGGCTGTGGCATCCACGGGCGGCCAGATCATGCCGCCTATCATGGGCGCGGCTGCGTTCGTGATGGCCGAGTTCCTCGGCGTCTCGTACGCGCAGGTGGTCCTGTGGGCTCTCATTCCGGCCGTGCTGTATTACGTCGCCTGCTTTGCGGCGGTGCATTTCGAAGCCAAGCGGCGAGGATTGCTCGGGGTGCCGCGCAGCGAATTGCCCCGGCTCGGCGCGGTGATGCGCGAGCGCGGCCACATGTTCATTCCCGTGCTCGCGATTCTCGTATTTATGTACACCGGGTTCTCTGCGCCCATGGCCGCGCTTGCGGGCGTCGTTGCCTGTTTCCCGGTGGCGGCGCTGCGGAAATCGACGCGCCACTACGTAACGGCCGAGAACATTATCGGCGCTTGCGCCGACGGAGCGCGGAACGCGCTGCCGGTCGCCGCCGCTTGCGCCGCCGCGGGTGTTGTCATCGCGGTGGTCACGCTCTCCGGGCTCGGAATTGTATTTACTCAGTTCGTCGTGCACCTCTCGCAGAACTACCTGCTGCCGGCGTTGATCCTCACGATGCTGGCCGGCATCGTTCTCGGCATGGGAATGCCGACCACACCGGCCTACATCATCATGACTGCGCTGCTGGTGCCTGCGGTCGTGAAATTCGGTGTGCTGCTGCCCGCCGCGCACATGTTTGCATTCTATTTCGCGATCCTGTCCTCGATCACGCCTCCTGTCGCACTGGCCGTGTTTGCGGCCGCGGGGCTCGCAAAATCCGAGCTTTGGGCGACCGGCCTTGCGGCCGTCCGCATCGCCGCTACGAGCTTTATCGTGCCCTATATGTTCGTTTATGCGCCTGAACTGCTGATGATCGGCAGCTGGTACGACATCCTGTGGGCAAGCGTTACCGCCATCGTCGGCGTCCTGATCTTTTCCGCGGGGCTGCACGGCTATTTCATCACACATTCCAGGCTCTGGCAGAGCGCGACGCTGGTCGTGGCCGGCCTCCTCCTGATCGATCCGCATGTATCCACGGACGTCGTCGGACTTGTGCTGGCGGCGATTGTCGTTGTGACGCAACTTGCGGCAAAGCGCGCGTCCCTGCCCAAGGCCGAGGCCGTGGTGGAATGAGCCGCCGCAAACGACCCGAAGACTTGCGTAGCCATCGCTGGCTCGGCGCGAGCGATTTGCGGTCCTTCGGTCACCGTTCGCGCATGCGCCAGATCGGCTATGATGCCGACGATTGGACCGGAAAGCCGGTCATCGGAATCATCAACACCTGGAGCGAGATCAATCCGTGCCATGCGCATTTGCGCCTGCGCGCGGAGAACGTGAAGCGCGGCGTGCTGCAGGCCGGAGGTTTTCCGATCGAGCTGCCGGCGCTTTCGTTGTCAGAAACCTTCGTGAAGCCCTCGGCGATGCTCTATCGCAATCTGTTGGCAATGGAGACCGAGGAATTGCTGCGCAGCCATCCGATCGATGGCGCGGTGCTGATGGGCGGTTGCGACAAGACCACGCCCGGTCTTGTGATGGGCGCGATCAGCATGGGATTGCCGGCCATTTACATTCCTGCCGGCCCGATGCTGCGCGGCAACTGGCGCGGCGGCTATCTGGGGTCAGGCTCCGATGTCTGGAAGTACTGGACCGAGAAACGCGCCGGCAATATCAGCGAGGACGACTGGGCCGAGATGGAGAACGGCATCGCACGCTCGTTCGGCACCTGCATGGTGATGGGAACGGCGGCGACGATGATGGCGATAACCGAGGCCCTCGGGCTTGCGTTGCCCGGCGCGTCGTCGATTCCCGCTGCGGACAGCAACCATCCCCGCATGTGTACGGCTGTCGGACGCCGCATCGTCGAGATGGTGTGGGAGGATCTAACACCCGCAAAGATTCTCACCGATAACGCGTTCAACAATGCCATCAAGGTGCACATGGCGATGGGCGGCTCGACCAACGCCATCATTCACGTCGTGGCGATGGCCCGGCGCGCCGGCATTCCGGTCGACATGGACCGCTTCGACCGGCTCTCGCGCGAAATCCCGGTGCTCGCGAACGTGCGGCCGTCGGGTAAATACCTGATGGAAGATTTCTTCTACGCCGGCGGCCTGCGCGCGCTGATGATGGCGCTTCGCGATCGGCTAGACCTCGATTGCCTGACGGTCACAGGTAAAACCGTAGGCCAGAACATCGAAGGCGCGCAAATCCATATTCCCGATATTATCCATTCGTTGAACGACCCGATTTACGCCGAGGGCGCAACGGCAGTCCTCAAAGGTAATCTTGCGCCACAGGGCTGCGTCATCAAGCCGGCCGCGGCGGAGAAGCGCTTCCTGAAGCATCGCGGAAAGGCGATCGCTTTCGAGGATTACAATCACATGATGCGGGAGATCGAGCGCGACGATCTGGACGTCACGCCCGACCACATTCTTGTGCTCAAGAATGCCGGCCCGAAAGGCGGTCCGGGCATGCCGGAATGGGGCATGCTGCCGATCCCCAAACGGCTGGTGAAGCAGGGCGTGCGCGACATGATCCGCATTTCGGACGGACGCATGAGTGGCACCAGCTACGGTGCCTGCATCCTGCATGTTGCGCCGGAAAGCTACGTCGGGGGGCCGCTTGCTTTCGTGCAGACCGGCGACGAAATCGAAGTCGATGTCGACAAACGCCGCATTCATCTGCACATCAGCGACGAAGAGATGGCGCGGCGCAAGGCGGCCTGGACACCGCCCCCGCCGCGCTTCACACGCGGCTATGGCGCGATGTTTGCCGAGCACATCGGGCAGGCCGATCAAGGCTGCGATTTTGATTTCCTGAAAGCGGGCGCGCCGACGCCGGAGCCAGAAATTCATTGAGCGGCACATCTTCATTAGAAGAATTACAAGCAACGTCATTGTCATTTAGAGCAATTATGAAGTAGAGCGGCTCTAATCTTCAACTAAGAGCAATTTTGTTTTTGAAAAGTGCAATTGCACGTCTTATGAACGTCATCACGATATCAGTGCTCAAGAAAAGGAATCGTGGATGCGTTTTCAGCTTCGGCCCGCTTACGTCGCGGCTCCGGTACTTTTCCTCGTTTGCGGCGTGCCGGCTCTGGCGCAAGATGGTACGCAATCGGACAACGCGGCATTCCAGCGCGAGATCGAAACCAAATACATCTTCGGATTTACGGAGGGCTCCGGCATCGGTCTGCAAGGCGAGAAGGAATTTTCGATCAGCACGACTGCGAATATCGCCAAACGTGACGGTCGCTTTTGGGCAAGCGAAACGAAATTCGAATACGAATTCACGCCAAATCAGTTCATGCAGTTCGAGCTTGGCCCTTTTGTATCGTACCATAACATCAAGGACGTCACCGGCCGCGAAGATCGCAATGAACTTGCATTTGGCGGACTTTTCGGGGAGATGCGTTATCTGCTTCTTGATCGCGGACCGTCATCGCCGCTGGCGGTTACGTTGTCTGCCGAACCGGAGTGGAAGCGCATCAGTGGAAATGGCGGCGATCATGTGACCGAATTCGAGCTCGAATTGAAGCTCAATGCCGATCTCGAGCTCATCCAGAATCGTCTTTATCTGGGCGCCAATCTGCTTTACGAGCCGGAGGCGGAACATAACCCCGACGAGGGCGGCGGCTGGGAGCATGAGTCGACCGCGGGAATCTCGGGTGCTTTGGCTTATCGCATTACCCCATCCACGGTTATTGCCGGCGAGGTCTGGTACCTGCGTCATTACGACGGCACCTGGCTCAATACCTTCGAAGGCGATGCAGTTTATGTCGGCCCGTCGCTATATGTGAAGCTCAGCCGCAAGATGTTCATGACGGCGGCATGGAATGTGCAAGTTGCGGGCCATGAGGAAGACAATCCGGGTGCGTCGCTGAATCTGCACGAGTTTTCGCGTCATCGTGCGAAGATGAAGCTCGCCATAGAATTTTAGTCGCGCATCACGAGGAATCTGCCATGCAAGGAAAGTTCGCCTTTGTTGCCGCTGTTTTGGCGCTAGGTTTGGCCGCCGCGGGAACGGCCGAAGCGCAGCAGAAGGAAGCATCGGTCGTCATCAATGTTAAAAATCACAGCTTTCAGCCGAGCGAGGTGCCCGCGCCGGCAAATGTACCGATCACGCTGCGCATAAAGAATCTCGATTCAACGCCGATGGAATTCGAGAGCGTCAGCCTGCGGGTGGAAAAAGTTGTGACCGGAAAAGGGTCGGGCATCATCCACTTGCGGCCCTTGTCACCGGGCCGCTACAAGTTCTTCGATGATTTTCATCAGCAAACCAACGGCGTTCTTGTCGTACGCTAAAGCAAAAACGGGATCAGCGCCGGCACCTGCGCACGGTACAGTGCATAGGCGTCACCGAATTGCTCTGACATGAACCGCTCTTCGAGCGGAATCTTGCGCGCGATTGCCAGAAAGAAAAAGACGAGCGCGATGAGTGCTCGCCAGCGGCCGATCGCCAGCGCCGTGCCGATCAGCGCCAGCAGCATGCCCGTGTAGATCGGATGGCGGACCAATGTGTACGGTCCGCTGCGCACGAGTTCGTGTCCTTTTTTGACGGTCACCAGGCCGCTCCAGTTTCCGCCCAGCCACAGACGCGCTGCGACGGAAAAGCCGACCCCGATTGCGACAAGGGCGACCGCGAGCCAGAACCACGCCAGCGAGTGCGGCACGAAGCGGCGCTCGATCGACGCGCCCAACAACCCCGGCC
Organism: Pseudolabrys sp.; assembly: GCA_035760805.1. Lineage (GTDB taxonomy): Bacteria > Pseudomonadota > Alphaproteobacteria > Rhizobiales > Xanthobacteraceae > Pseudolabrys. The sequence continues at coordinate 40,623 of DASTSG010000049.1, read as the reverse complement.
AAGCCATCAACACGCCGCCGGCCATCATGGGCACATAGTGCAACAGCCGTGAACGCACGCCTTCGCTGCGTTCGGTTTCCTTGGTGCGCAGGGCCGTGGCGATCCACACCGAGAGCCAGATCATCCAAAGCGCCGGGATGAGGCTGAGGTAAAAGGTTCTCATTGCGAGTCCGATAGCAAACGAGTATGGCCACAATCGCGATGAGCGAAAATATTCCCTTCGACAAAGGTCTCGAACTTGCACCGGACACGGTCGATGAGCCGCTACCCGGTGTGCGCCGTGTGATGGCGAACAACCCAGGCCCGTTCACCTTCAAGGGAACGATGAGCTACATCATCGGGCGCGGCAAGGTCGCCATAATCGATCCGGGGCCGAATGACGAGCACCATATCAACGCGCTGCTTGATGCCGTGCGCGGAGAGACCGTGACGCATATTTTCGTCACCCATACACATCTCGATCATTCGCCGGGCGTTTCGCGCATCAAGGAAGCGACCGGCGCAACCGTCTACGCCGAAGGTCCGCACCGCGCGGCACGGCCCTTGCACATCGGCGAGCATAATCCGCTCGATGCGTCGGCCGACCGTAACTTCAAGCCGGACATCGCGCTTGCTGATGGCGCGGTGGTGGAAGGAGATGGCTGGAGCATCGAGGCTGTGGCGACACCAGGCCATACTGCCAACCACATGGCATTCGCCTGGCGCGAAAAAGACATTCTGTTTGCCGGCGACCATGTCATGGCATGGTCGACTTCGATCGTGGCGCCACCGGATGGTGCCATGAGTGACTACATGGGTTCATTGAACAAGCTCGCGCGGCGCAAAGAGGGCCTGTACTTTCCCGGCCATGGCCCGGCGATCAAAGACGCGCCGCGCTTCGTGAACTACTATCTGCTGCACCGCAAAGCGCGCGAGGACTCGATCCTGCATCGGCTCGGCAAGGGCGCGACCGACATCCCGACGATCGTGCGCGCCATTTATATCGGTATCGATTCCCGGCTCGTCGGTGCCGCCGGTCTTTCGGTGCTCGCACATCTCGAAGATTTGGTTGCGCGCGGTTTGGTGGAAACAGATGGGCCGCCGTCGATTACCGGCATTTACCGCTTGGCGGATGGAGCCGGGCGTTTGGTGGGCTGAGGCATTTTCGGTTCACGCTTCCGTTCGGGCAGGGACGCGACAGCGTCGTCGATGTCGTCGAGAAGTTTGCGTACGCGCGCGGCGTTGGTGCCGAAGTCATGGCTGCCGTAGCGCGAAGCCGAACGAACATCGACTCGCGCGGCGTTCGGCCCGATGGCGGTGATGCGAATGACGACATCGTCGCGAAAGCCCATGATCGGCGTACGCGCGACCGCTTCGAGAATCCCGTTGCGTTGCGGTGCCGGCTCCTGCTCCGAGACGACCCGCCACTTGCGTCGCTCGGCGAGTTTGAGTGCGACGTCGAACGTCGCGGCAGCCGATGCCGAGACTTCAAGCGGGACAATGTCCGGATACGCCTGCTGCTGAAGTGCGGCGGCGGCCGGGCCGGGGTATTCGTCGGTTCCGCGCGGGCGCAGCCGGGCCAGAACACCGAAGCGCGGCGGATCGCTTGTATCGGTCGTGATGTCATTGATCTGCGGCAGCTGGAGCGCGCGCGTGCCGAGGTATGCTGGATAGGTGAGCAGCAGGATCGCGATCAGCAGGGCCCCAAGGGCATAACGCAAGCCGCCGAGGCCCTCCCGCCAGATCGGCACAAATGACGCGAATGCCAGCAGAAATGCCAGCAGCGCGCACCCGAGCGCCGCCGCGAAGGTAGCCATCGCGGGGACGATTTCGAGCAAGTCGAGCCGCAAAATGATGATGGACAGGAGCGTCGCGAGCAGGGCAAACAGCGCCAGACGCCACGCGCGTACGGCAAGCCGCGACTTGGGAATTTCAGCAAAAGGCCTGCGCCACATCGTGTCCGGTATCCCGCGCCGGGCGTTCGACGTCAGGGATACTGGGAAGAACCGAAGCAGGCAATCTCATCGTTGCTCACGTGGACCGCTCTGCCTCATTCCGCGGCAGCGACAGTGGGCAGCACATAGCCTTTGAAGCGGTCGCGCAACGCCATCTTCTGGATCTTGCCGGTTGCGGTGTGCGGGATTTCGTCGACGAACGCGACGTCGTCCGGCAGCCACCATTTGGCGATCTTCCCTTGCATGAAGCCGAGGATCTCGTCTTTGGTCGGCTTCATATCCTTCTTCGGCACGATGATCAGCAAGGGCCGCTCGCCCCACTTCGGATGATTGACGCCGATGACAGCCGCCTCCGCGACTTTCGGATGGCCGACCGCAAGATTTTCCAGGTCGATGGACGAAATCCACTCGCCGCCCGACTTGATGACATCCTTCGCGCGGTCGGTGATTTGCATGTAGCCGCATTGATCCATCGTCGCGACGTCGCCGGTATCGAACCAGCCGTCGGCTTCGAAAACCTCGGCGCCGGCGCCCTTGTAATAAGCGCGCGCCACCGCAGGTCCGCGCACCTTCAGGCGGCCGAACGTCTTCCCATCCCAGGGCAGGTCGTTGCCGGCATCGTCGGTGATCTTCATTTCAACGCCGAAGGGCGGATGGCCCTGCTTCATCTGCACGTCGAGCCGTGCATCGCCTTTCAAAGCGTCGTATTCCGGCTTCATGGTGCAAAGCGAACCGAGCGGGCTCATCTCCGTCATGCCCCACGCGTGGATAACCTCGACACCATACTTGTCCTGGAACGTCTGGGTCATGGCGCGCGGGCATGCGGAGCCCCCGATGACGACGCGTTTCAGGTAGGGCAGCTTGGCACCTGTCTTTTCGAGGTCCTGCAACAGCATCAGCCAGACGGTGGGGACGGCGGCCGTAAAGGTGACCTTGTACTTATCCAGCAGTTCATAGATTGACGCGCCATCCATTTTGGGGCCCGGCAGCACCAGCGCGGCTCCGACCATCGGCGTCGAGAACGGCAGCGACCAGCCGTTGGCGTGGAAGATGGGCACCACCGGCATGCAAATGTCGCGCGACGATATATTTTTGGAATCCGGTAGCGACGCCATGAAAGCGTGCAGCACGTTGGAACGATGCGAATAAAGCACGCCTTTCGGATTGCCGGTGGTCCCGGAGGTGTAGCACATCCCCGCTGCAGTATTTTCGTCGAATGATTTCCAGACGAAGTCGCCGTCCACCTCGCTGATCCAATCCTCGTAGGCGACCGCGTTTTTGAGCGATGTCTGCGGCATGTGGGCGGCATCGGTGAGCACGATGTAGCGCTCGATCGTCGGCAACCGATCCGCGATTTTCTCGAGCAGCGGCACGAATGTGATGTCGGTCATCATCACCCGGTCCGCTGCGTCATTGATGATCCACGCGATTTGATCCTCAAACAGCCGCGGATTGACCGTGTGATAGATCGCGCCGATGCCCAGGATTCCGTACCAGGCTTCGAGATGCCGCCAGGTATTCCACGCCAGCGTTGCGACCCGGTCTCCCATCCGGATGCCGTCGCGCTCGAGCCGCTGGGCGACCTTCAGCGCGCGGGCGCGGAGCTGGGAGTAGTTCGTTTCGACAATCGGTCCTTCCACGGATCGCGTGACGACGGGCCGGTTTCCATGAAAGTTCGCGGCGTGATCGATGATGCGATGGCAAAGCAGCGGCCAGTCCTGCATCAGCCCAAGCATTGACGTCTCCTCGGCGGTTTTTCATCTTGGGTCGCCCAAAAGCGGCCATCTGCAAGGTTAGCCAGCGGGCGGCGCAACGCAACCGGCCACGGAATAGGCCGTATTTCTTGGAGAAACGGATATTGGCCGTCCGAAAAGGCTCACTCAGGGCGCTTCCGCTGGCCTTCGCCATGGCAGGCATGTTCGGCACGGCCCGCGCGGGCGAGGTGCCGTTGCCGCAGCCGCGCCCATCGGCCACCGATAGAGCCGCGCCGGCTTCCGTGCCGAGAGGCAGCTCAGGGGAATCGACGTGTCTTCAACGCCTTAGGATCGTCGCCGTCGTCATCCCGCTCCCGCCGATCAAGGGACCCGGCAGCTGCGGCGGTGACGATCTTGTCAGGCTGGAGGCGATCGAACTGGCCGATAAGTCCCGCGTGGCTGTTACCCCACCGCCGAAACTCCGGTGCGAAATGGCGGCCGATCTTGCAAATTGGGTACGTGAGGACGTCGCCAGGCGCGTGAACGCTTTGGGCGGGAGTTTGCGAGGCATCCGGAATTACGACGACTACGATTGCCGTAGCCGCAACCGCATTGCCGGCGCGAAGCTTAGCGAACACGGAAAAGGCAATGCGATCGATATTCGCGCCCTGGTACTTGATGATGGCCGCAGCATCAATCTCAGCGATGCCAAACTTTCAACCGACTTCCGCAAAGCACTACGGACGAGCGCCTGCGCCCGCTTTACGACTGTGCTCGGACCGGGCTCCGACGGCTTTCACAGCACCCATGTCCACCTGGACCTTTTGCAACGGCACCATGACTATCGCATTTGCGAGTGGAACATAGACGGCGTGGTCGCCTCGACCGCGGCAAGCACTATTCCGCTTCCACTCCCCAGGCCGCCGGTATCGCAGGCATACTCAATGAGTCCGACGGATCTGTAACAGGGCCGGCAAACAGCAACGGCGCCGGCTTTGCCGACGCCGTGCTTGGACGTTGGGAAATTTTCAGAACAAGCTGGTTGTCTGCGCCCTTGCGATCTGCGGATTGAAGGGCGAGTCGCCCTCATGCGGCGCGAGTACCACGACAACTGTGCCGACCTTCACACGCTTGTAGAGGTCGATCACGTCCTCGTTCGTCATACGAATGCAGCCCGAGGAAATCGCTTGACCGATGTATTCGGGCTGATTGGTACCGTGAATGCGATAAAGCGTGTCCTTGTTGCCTTCGTAGAGGTAGAGCGCCCGGGCGCCCATCGGATTCTGCGGTCCAGGCCCGACGTAGTCGGGAACCTCCATACGTTTCTTGATTTCCGCCGTGGGTGTCCACGACGGCCACTCGGCCTTCCGGCCCACTTTGGCGACGCCGGACCAGGCGAGTGCATCCTCGCCTACGGTTACGCCGTAGCGGATCGCCTTGCCGCCGGGCAGTACGTAATAGAGATAGCGCGCGTCAGAATCGATGACGATCGAGCCGGGCTCTTCCTTGCGGTGGTAACTGACAATATGACGGCGGTATGGCTCGGGAATTTCCGCCTTCGCATAGGGCGCGGCAGCGAGCAGCTTCTTGTCGCGCGGAGTTAGATTGGCTTCTGACGATGGCGCAAGCGTTGCCTGCATGCACCCACCCAACAAAACACCGACGCCCATCAAAGCGAAAAAAACGCCCCGCGCCGCCATTTTCTTCCCCATGTCACTTGCCAGGCTGCCACAGCCGGCACTCTTCATTTTTTAACCGCAGAATCGACACGGTTGTCACGGTCTCAAGTACCCGGTGCATGGCTTCCTGTTAAAGTGTTGCAGGAATGACGCACCGGCTCCGCGCGGAAATTACCCGCAAGTAAAATCCTTTTTCGTCTCCAAGGTCTTAACCGGCGCTTTACTAAAACGCCGGCTCTAGTGATGCGATGCCTTCGGCCAAACACGCTACCACTTCTTGGTCACGATAGCTCACCATTTGTCGCTCATTTCCGCCCCACTTGAAGCTTAAACAACCGCGAAGACGCCAAGGGAAGGAATAACAATGAACACGACCAAAGGCGCGGAGAGAAACGAGGACTCCCGCCGGGAACGCCAGAGTAACAACCTCGATGGTCGGTACCATGCGATTGGCATCTCCGCTGTTGCAGCGGCGGTGCGGTTTCAGAGCGAAACGCGCAATCCGGCCTACGCTCCCGATACCAATGCTACGGCGCGTGCCTTCGGTTACGTCGGCCTCACGGAGGCCTGACGCGCGCTGACGGCGCCCTCTCATATCCGACCGTCCCTCTATACGGCGAGGGGCGCGTTTATTTGCTTGCGAAAATGCACATGATCGGGTCATGACAGCACCGTCACGGGTGGGGCTGGCATGCTTTCGGTCTATGTCAAACGAGGTTCGGTGCTCGAGCGCGTGTCGCTTGAGCCAGGAGTGCCACCGCCGGATTCGGTCGTGTGGATCGATATGGAGACGCCGACGCCGCAGGAGGACCGACTGGTCCAAAGCCTTGTAGGCATCGCTGTGCCGACCCGCGAAGAAATGCAGGAAATCGAGGTTTCCAGCCGGCTCTATACCGAAAACGGGGCGCGCTACATGACGGCGACTCTGATGTGCCAGTCGGAATCGCCCAATCCAAAAACGACACCTGTCACCTTTATTCTTGCAGGGCACCGGCTGGTGACCGTGCGTTACGACGCGCCGCGTCCGTTCGCGATGGTCGAGCACAAACTGGGGCGTATGTGCCCGCCGCACGTGACCGGCGAGACGGTGCTCATGGACTTGCTCGATGCCGTGATCGACCGGTCCGCCGATATTCTTGAGCGGATCGGTTCGGAAGTCGATCACTTGTCGCGCGCTATCTTCGAGCCCGAACGGGAATCAGATGCGCCCTCCTACAACGAGGTGCTGAAGGCGCTCGGCCGCAAGGGCGATTTGACCTCGAAAGTCCGTGAAAGCCTCGTGTCGATTGGCAGGTTGTTATTGTTCCTGTGGACTGAAGCCGAAGGCATGCGTTGGGCGAAGGATACGCGGACGCAATTGCAATCGATGCGGCGCGACACGGCGTCGATCGCAGATCACGCCACGTATCTCGCCAGCAAGATCACTTTTCTGCTCGACGCGATGTTGGGGATGGTCAGCATCCAGCAGAACGACATCATCAAGATTTTTTCAGTCGCTGCTGTCGGGCTCATGCCGCCGACGCTGATTGCTTCGATCTACGGCATGAATTTCAAGCACATGCCGGAGCTCGATTGGCGGTATGGCTATCCGCTCGTGATAATGGCGATGATCGCGTCTGCGGTCATTCCGTACTTGTTTTTCAAATGGAAAAAGTGGTTGTGATCAGCAATCAGTATTCAGCAGCCAGGCTTTGTTTACGCTGATCCCCCCTGATCACCTACGCCTCACACGTGCTGGCCGCCGTTGATGTGGATTTCAGCGCCGTTCACGTAGGACGAGGTCTCGGTGCACAGCACGTAAATGATTTTGGCGATCTCGTCCGGGGTGCCGAGCCGCCGCAATGGAATCTGCTCAACGATCTTTTCGGTGCCCGGTGAGAGAATTGCGGTGTCAATCTCCCCAGGTGCGATCGCGTTCACGCGGATGTCGAAGCGGCCGAAATCGGATGCCATCTCACGGGTGAGCGCGGCAAGCGCTGCCTTTGATGTCGCGTAGGCCGCGCCGGCGAAAGGATGCACACGTGAGCCGGCGATGGACGTCACGTTGACGACCGAGCCCTTCGTTGCCTTGAGCTCGTTCAGCAGTCCGCGTGCCAGCATGATCGGTGCGAAGAAGTTCACCCGAAAGACGTGACGCCAGAGATCGACCGACGTGTCGATCGTGCTCAAGCGTTTGCCGCCTTCCGCTTTCGGCGATATGGCCGCGTTGTTGACCAGCGCGTGCAATTCGTGACCGGAGAGTCGCCGCTTGATTTCGGCGATCGCCGCCTCGGTGCTATCGGTATCCGAAAGATCGACCTGGATATGATCTTCCGGGCCGGCTTCCCACGGACAGTTCTCCGGGAACGGGTGCCGTGAGCAGGTAATGACCCGCCATCCGGCAGCCGAAAAGCGCTTGACCGTCGCGTGTCCGATGCCGCGGCTTGCGCCGGTCAGGAGCAGCGTGCGGCGCGACTGATTTGCAGGCGGTGTCGCCATCATGATCCTTGGAATGATTACGAACTGCGAGCGCTCGTGGACGGGTTCACATTAGCTCACGGGTACAGCCGCGTCTTGCTCCAGGGCGCACCCGGCGCGCTGCGGCGGAATTCGATGCGGTCATGCAGCCGGAACGGCCGATCGTGCCAGAACTCCATAATCAGCGGCACGATCCTGAATCCTGACCAGTTCGGAGGCCGGGGAACCGGTCCGATCGCGTATTTTGCCGCATAACGTGCAATCGCCTTTTCGAAGGCAAGACGGCTCTCAAGCGGCGCGGATTGTTTGCTGGCCCATGCTCCGATCTGGGCTTGCTTGGGGCGGGTTGCAAAATAGGCGTCTGCTTCCGCCGCGGTGACCCGTTCCACGTCACCCCGGATGCGGACCTGCCGGTTCAGCGACTTCCAATGGAAAACCAGCGCTGCCTTGGGACGTTCGTCCAACTCGTGCCCTTTTTGGCTGTCCATATTTGTGTAGAAAACGAAACCGCGCTCATCGACGCCCTTGAGAAGCACCATCCGCGCATTCGGAAGGCCGTCCTTGTCAACCGTTGCTAATGTCATGGCCGTGGGGTCGCGTGGCTCCGAGGCGGTCGCATCGCGAAGCCAGGCGGCAAAAAGCTGCAGCGGCTCATCCGCCTGGGTGAAATCACCAGTCGTTAACCAGCTTGGGTGTTCAATCGGCACGGTATCGGACATCTTCTGGAGTACCCGTCTGGCCATGTTATCGGGCCATCACATTGAACTGTACTTTTATACTGAAAGCGCAATGGCGCGCCTATGGCGTAAACGCCGCCGTGAGCGGTTGTCTGCCGCGGCTGTGCTTGCGCTGGCGCTGACATGCGGGGGCTGCAGTCTGCCATCAAACTTCGACTCGCTGTTCGGCGCGAGCGCTTCCGACACCACCGGTTCAATTACACCGCCTCCGGGCAGCAGGGAGGCCGCTCAACTCCCACCCGAGCGCGATCTTGCCTATACCCGCGCCGCCGTCAGCGAGGTCCTCAGCCGCGGCGGCAAGAATGCGAGCCTGCCTTGGGAAAATCCGCAATCGGGAGCGCGCGGCACTGTCACCCCGATCGCATCGGCCTATACGCAGGACGGGACTGTCTGCCACGACTTTCTCGCGAGCTATGTGAGCGGCAAGTCGGAGGCGTGGATGCAGGGCGAAGCTTGCCGGCAAACTTCAAACAGATGGGAAGTCCGCTCGCTCAAGCCTTGGAAGCGGTCCTGATCTGTTGACGACGTTCCGTTGCATCCCATCGGGACCGGCCCCACATTAAAGCGCAAGCCGCCGCCTTGGCGGCAGGGGATTTAACGGAGAATTCGACGAATGCGCGACCCCTACCAGGTTCTGGGGGTACCGAAGAACGCGAGCGAAGGCGAGATCAAGAGCGCCTTTCGCAAGCTCGCCAAGAAGCTGCATCCCGACGCCAACAAACACGATCCAAAGGCTGCGGCGCGATTCGCGGAGCTCAACGCGGCGTACGAAATCCTTGGATCGGAGGACAAGCGTAGATCGTTTGACCGAGGCGAGATCGACGCCGAAGGCAAGCCCAGGTTCCGCGGCTTCGAGGGTTTCGGCACCGGTGGTCATCCGGGATCGCGGCCTGGCGGCTTTGGCCGCGGAGGTCACTTTGAATCGTTCACGTGGGGGCCCGATGGCTTTCAACGTTCCGACACAGGCATGGGCGGGGCGGGGTCGCGTGGCGGCTTCGAGGATCTGTTGCGCGGCATGTTCGGCGGTGCGGCGCGCTCGCGGGCGGGCGGTTTTAATATCGACGCTGAAGATTTCGTGGAACCGCAAGTGGGCCGCGATCTTGCCGCGAGCCTGACTATTACCCTTGCCGAGGCTGCAAAGGGTGCAAAGACCCGCGTCCATCTGCCAACCGGCAAAGACGTTGAAGTGAAGATTCCGGCCGGTCTGACGAGTGGACAACAGATCAGGTTGAAGGGGCAGGGCTGGCCGGGGCCCGCTGGGCCGGGCGACGCGCTGATCACGGTGACGATCGCGCCGCATCCGATCTTCTCACCGGATGGAGCAGACTTGCGCATGGAGCTTCCGATCACCCTTTACGAGGCAGTGCTCGGAGGAAAAGTCCGTGTGCCGACCCTGGATGGAGCGGTCGAGTTGGCCATCCCTCCGGCAACCAATTCCGGTCGGACCTTTCGACTGAAGGGCAAGGGTCTCAGAACGAAGAGCGGTGTGGGCGACCTGTTGGCGACGGTGCGTATTGTCTTGCCGGAGCAAGGCGACGCCGAGTTGAAAGAGCTCATGCGCAAATGGCGTGAGAGCAAACCCTACGATCCGCGCAAAGACCTGGGTTGACTGAATCGGCGCGGCAGCGCGGCGTGATCGCCTTACGACTTGCGTCCGTCGATCTGCTCCCAGACCGCCTTGGTGACTTTCCTCAGCCGGTCACGATCGGCCGGTCCGCTCACCACGTAAGCGACGTTGTCTTCCACCCAGAAGAACGCAGCAGCGTGCGCCCCATCGCGATAACGCAAGGCGGTCTGCGGCGAATGCGAGCGCGCGCAATAGACTGTGAAGCGTTCACCCGACGGGCCCTCGTACATATAGAACGCTGCGGCTTCGCCAGTGGGGCCCGGCAGCAATCGTCCGCCGACCAGCTTGAGGCCGATCGATTGCAGTTCCGGAACACTCAGCGGATAGCCGACGCGTTTGGAAAGCCATTGTTTCATGTGCGCGCGTTCATCGCCGCCGACTTCCACCGGATGGCGCACTTCGACGACGTAAAGCTTGTAGGCTTCGAGCGCGTCAGCCGTGAACACGTCGAAGCTGGTTGGCGCGACAGCCGAAGCGCCGCGCGCCACCCATCCGGCGCCGCCGCCGGCAACGAACGCAACGATCGCCGCCGCGGCAGCCGCGACGCGCCATGTCCAGCGGCTGCGGCGGCCGTTTTGCAGCAGGCGCTCGAGCTGCAACCGTTGCGGGACCGGCTCGTCGGCAACCGCGCTGTAGCGCGCGCGGATCGCCTCGGCTTGCGAACGCCAGGCCGCAACCAGTTCGGCATCTTGCGGATGCGCGGCCAGCCAATCCGACACCGCACCTTGCCGGTCGGACGGCAGTTCACCGTCGATGTACGCGTGGAGCTCGTCCACGGTCACCGGTGAATCATGATTGTTCATGGCATCACCTTCATCATCATTTCACCCGACGCAGCGTCGGACGCTCGCCGTCGAGATAGGCTTTGATCTGCACGCGCGCCCGCGCCAGACGCGACATAACCGTTCCAATCGGCACGCCCTGTATCTCGGCAACCTCGCGATAGCTAAGGCCTTCGAGGACGACCAAAAGCAGCGCGGTGCGCTGATCTTCCACAAGCGTCGCAAGTGCCCGTTCGATGTCCCGGCCCCCGGCCTCCGGCCCCGCCATATCGGGGGCGTCGTTGTCTTCGATCGGTGAGAGCAGCGGGCGGCGTGCCAACGACCGCAACCGATTACGGTTCAGATTGGTCAGTATCGTATAAAGCCAGCTGCGCACATCGCCCCCGTGAAAGAGGTGCTCCGAACGCAACGCTCGAACCAACGTGTCTTGCACAAGGTCATCGGCGGTATCGCTGTCGCGCGTGAGCGCCCGCGCGTAACGCCGCAGGGCCGGTATGGTCGCTTCGACGCTCTGACGAAAACCCGCCAAACCAGGCTCCTGATTTCACCGTTCCCGGCCGACGGCGACCGGCCGCCCCATACAAGGCTTACGCCAAGCGTCTTTCTTTACAATTGATCGCTCAAAATAACCCCGGAATCAGGACGAATATTCCGGAAACTGAATTGAACGAAGGCTCGCCGGGCAGGCATCCGCCTCGCTTGATGGCCCTAAATGCCTATGCCATAGGGGGAAGTCGGCTCAGCACCAGGCGCAGGAAGCGGAATGGCGGAAGTTACAGGGCTCATGCGTGGTAAACGCGGTTTGGTCATGGGGGTGGCCAACAGCCGCTCGATCGCATGGGGCATTGCACGCGCCTGCCGGGATCACGGCGCCGATCTGGCTTTTACCTACCAGGGCGAGGCGCTGAAGAAGAGGGTCGAGCCGCTGGCCGAGGAGGTTGACGGGCTTGTCGTCGGCCACTGCGACGTGACCGATCACCGGACCGTTGACGGCGTGTTCGACGCCGTGAAATCCGCATGGGGGGCGCTCGATTTTCTGGTTCACGCCATTGCTTTTTCAGACAAAGAGCAGCTCAACGGCCGCTATATCGATACGACCGAGGATAACTTTACGAAAACCATGCTGGTGAGCTGCTACTCGTTCACCGCGGTCGCGCAACGCGCCGAGAAGTTGATGACGAACGGCGGCTCGATGCTGACGCTCACCTATTACGGCGCCGAAAAGTGGATGCCGCATTACAATGTCATGGGCCTTGCAAAAGCGGCGCTTGAATGTTCGGTGCGTTATATGGCCGCCGATCTGGGCGAGAAGAACATTCGCGTCAACGCGATTTCGTCGGGGCCGATCAAGACGCTCGCTGCGTCGGGCATCGGTGACTTCCGTTACATTCTCCGATGGAACGAATTGAATACGCCGTTGCGGCGGAACGTGACGCTGGAAGAGGTCGGGCAGACCGGTGTTTATTTCCTTTCCGACATGTCGCGCGGCGTTACCGGCGAGATTCACCACGTCGACGCGGGCTATCACATCGTCGGCATGAAGCACCCGAATGCGCCGGACATCACCGTCGGAAAAGACTGACATCGATAATGCCGCCGCCCGTCGTCTACTATGTTCGACATGGGGAGACCGACTGGAATGTGGTGGGCCGTCTGCAAGGACGTCATGACATTCCACTCAACGACAATGGGCGCGCGCAGGCGGCGCATTGCGGCGAGACGCTGAAGAACCTGCTTGCCAGGAACGGTGTTCACGCCGCCGATCTTGATTACGTCTCAAGCCCGCTCCAGCGTGCGCGGAATACAATGGAATTGGTGCGGAGCGCGCTCGGGCTCGACAGTGCCGGTTACCGCGTCGATTCGCGTCTTGCCGAGATCGCGTTCGGTGAATGGGAAGGGTTTACGATTGCGCAGCTCCACGCGCGCGATCCGCAGCGGATTGCGGCACGCGGGCAGGATAAATGGGCGTTCGTTCCGCCGGGCGGCGAAAGCTACAAGATGGTCGCGGCACGCATGGGCGAATGGTACCGAAGCCTCTCGCGCGATTGCGTGGCCGCCGCGCATGGGGGGACTGCCCGCGGATTGATCGCGCATCTTGGCATCGCCCCTGCGGCGGCGGCACCGCTAATCGATATCGCGCAAGGGGTCGTTTACGCGTTCAAGGACGGGCAGATGGCCTGCTTTACCTGAAAAGAAAACGGCCGGACACGATGCCCGGCCGTGGCGAGCGCAGCGAGCGCCCGATCGTATCTGAAGCGTTCAGGACTTCTTTTCGGTCTTCTTGCTTGTCTTCTTGCTGGACTTCTTTGAAGATTTCTTCTTCTTCGCCGAGAAATCGGTGCTCAGGCTGGACTTCTTGTCCGACTTCTTCTCCATCTTCTTGCTGGATTTCTTCGACTTCTTTTTCTTCTTGGCGGAAAGGTCATTGGCCAAGCTGGACTTCTTGTCCGATTTCTTTTCCATCTTCTGGTCGGACTTCTTGCTGGATTTCTTCTTGCTCTTTTTCTTTGCAACGAGCGTCAGGGTCTGGGTGTTCGTGACGCCGTTCGTCGGCTGGGCCGCAAGTGTCGGCAGACTCGTCGCGGCGAGAAAGCCGAGTGCGGCGACGATGGCAGTAAGTTTGCGCATGATAGGTGTCCTCATTCGATGGCAGCAGATGACGGGCGGTTTGCCCGGCTGAGAGCGTGGCGGTTGATCGAATTTTGCCCCGTCCAACGCGATTCCATTACTGCATCGGTAATCGGCCGGCAATCACAAGAATCGAAAAAAGCTTTATTTTTCCGTAGCTTAACATCTATTCATGTTGCGATTAATCGACGTTCAGCGAGATGAATAAGCATTCACTGGGCGGATTGCATCTGAGTCAAACCGGCTCCATGCGCCGCTTCCGCTAACCGTGTTTGGGCCAGCCGTGATGCTCATTTGACCGCTGCAAACCTGCGGGCTACCAAGCCCGCAAAGGCAGAATCCGATGTCGTTCAATACGTTTGGCCACCTTTTCCGGTTCACCAGCTTCGGCGAAAGCCATGGCGCCGCCATTGGCTGTGTCGTCGACGGCTGTCCGCCGCGCATTCCACTAACGGCCGCTGAAATTCAGGTTTATCTCGACAAGCGGCGACCGGGTCAGTCGCGCTTCACCACGCAGCGGCAGGAACCCGACGCGGTGAAAATCATGTCCGGCGTTTTCACCGATGAGTCGACGGGGAAGCAGGTGACGACCGGCACGCCGATCATGCTGATGATCGAGAACGTCGATCAGCGCTCCAAGGACTATTCCGAAATCAAGGACAAATATCGCCCCGGTCACGCCGGTTACACGTACGATGTAAAATACGGCATCCATGACTATCGCGGCGGCGGCCGCGCATCGGCACGGGAGACGGCGGCGCGTGTTGCCGCAGGCGCGATCGCCCGCAAGATCGTGCCGGGCATGAGCGTCCGCGGCGCGCTTATCCAGATGGGGCCGCACAAGATCGACCGTGCCCGCTGGGACTGGAGCGAGATCGATCGCAATCCATTCTTTTGCCCGGATGCGCAGCAGGCGAAATTTTTCGAAGGTTATCTCGACGGCGTACGTAAGTCAGGCTCATCCTGTGGTGCTGTCATCGAAATCGTTGCCGACGGAGTGCCGGCGGGGCTCGGCGCGCCGGTCTATGCGAAGCTCGATGCCGATCTCGCGTCTGCGCTGATGGGCATCAATGCTGTGAAAGGGGTTGAGATCGGCGATGGCTTCGCGACCGCGGCGATGAGCGGCGAAGAAAACGCGGACGAGATGCGCATGGGAAATGAGCGCAAACCGCGGTTTTTGTCGAACCATGCGGGCGGCATTCTCGGCGGCATTTCAACCGGACAGCCGATCGTCGCGCGCTTCGCAGTGAAGCCTACTTCATCGATCCTCACGCCGCGTAAAACGGTCGACCGTTACGGCAACGAAACCGAGGTCATGACCAAAGGGCGGCACGATCCATGCGTCGGCATCCGTGCCGTGCCGATTGGTGAGGCGATGGTTGCCTGCGTGCTGGCCGATCACTACTTGCGTCACCGCGCTCAAGTAGGCGAGGGGACGGTGTGGCCGTTCGAAAAACCAGATACTTGATTCCGTAAGGATAGTCAGTGGTCGATAATCATCAGCGCGTCGAAGCGGCAGTTGCGGCTTTTGCACAGGGAGAGATCGTCGTCGTTACCGATGACGACGATCGCGAGAACGAGGGCGACCTGTTCGTTGCCGCTTCGCTTTGTACGCCAGAAAAGATGGCGTTCATCATTCGTAACACCTCGGGCATCGTGTGTGCGCCGCTTGCGATAGAACTTGCACGCCGTCTGCGTCTTGAGCCGATGGTCGCCGATAATGAGGCGCCGCTCGGTACCGCGTTCACGGTCTCGGTCGATGTGCGCCACGGATTGACGACGGGTATTTCAGCGGAAGAGCGCTGCAACACCGTTCGTGCGCTTGCCAACGATAATAGTGGCGCCAATGATTTCGTGCGGCCAGGCCACGTGTTTCCGCTCGTCGCCAAACAAGGCGGCGTGCTCATGCGATCAGGCCATACGGAAGCCTGCGTTGACCTGTGCCGCCTTGCCGGGCTGCCGCCGGTTGGTGTGCTGTCGGAATTGATGAATGAGGACGGCACGGTGATGCGTGGTCCTGGCGTCGCCGCGTTCGCAGCCAAGCACAAACTCAAGCAACTCTCGATTGCCGATTTGATCGCCTATCGGCAGGTTCGCGACAAGCTCGTGGAACGGGTAGGGGAATTTTCGCTCTCATCCGAAATCGGCCCGCTCAAGGGCTACGCCTATGTGACGCCCTTCGACAAGGTGCATCATATGGCTTTCGTCTACGGCCGCGTCGGCGACGGCAAAGATGTGCTCGCCCGGCTGCATCGCGCCGATGTTATCGGGGATGTATTTGGCGGCGCGCGCCCGATCCACGCGTCGCTTGCCCGCTTCAAGGCGGAGGGGCGCGGCGTCATTATTTACCTGCGCGACGGCACGGCCGGCGTACCGGTTGCCGAGATTCCGCATGAGGGCAGCACCGGAACCGAGGCTGCCCGTTCGCAACAATGGCGGGAGATCGGCCTTGGGGCGCAGATCCTCAAGGACCTCGGCATTTCATCCATTCGTTTGCTGACGTCCAGCCAGCGCACCTATGTCGGCCTTGGCGGCTTCGGTATCGAAATTGTGGCAACGGAGCCTGTTGAGGGCTAGACATTAGTTTGTCTCCCTCTCGAGCGAGAGGGAGACATTTTCAAGCCGCAGCGAATCTCAGGCGAGGTTCATCATCTTCAGCGCGGCGCGCCCGTTCGGGCCGTAAGGATTGCCGAGCGACTCGCACATTTCGAAGTGATTGTAATTTGCCGCTTCGATCAGCTCGACCGGCTTGCCTGCGGCCTTAACGGCAGCTGCAAAGTCGCGGTTCTGCCGTTGAAATTCCGGCGTCTCATTCGTTCCATAGCTGCAGATGATCGGCACGCGCAGATTCGCGATATGGCGCTGCGAGCTCATCGCCGTTTCCATTGCGTCGGTGAATTTGACGTAGTGGCTGCGCGCCGAGAGCCGCACCGGTTTGAGATCATACATCCCGCTCATGCACAGGCCGCCTTTTACGATGTCGGCCGGCGCGCCGTATTCCTTCTGCCAGTCGGTGGTCAGTGCCACACCGCACAAGTGGCCGCCGGATGAATGACCGCCAATGTAAAGGCGGTCGGCGTTGCCACCGAAGCTCGAGGCGTTCTTGTGCACCCACACGATTGCCCTGCGCACCTGGTCCGCCATCGCCGCGATGTCCCCTTTGGCGGCAATGACGTTGATGAAGTCGAGCGCGATATAGTGTGCACCGGCATTGACGAACATCTCCGCCGGGAAAGCATAGTTCTTTGCTTCGCCGCCGCGCCAGGCGCCTCCGTGAATAAAGACGAAGGTCGGTGCATTCGGCTTCTTCGTCGTGAAGATGTCGAGCATCTCGACCGCCGTCGGTCCGTAGCTCACGCGCTTGGGTGCGCCCAACCTCGTGCGCACTTCCTCGCTGCTCGAAGCGTAGCGTTTGATGATCTGACGCAGCGTGGGCGCGTAAAACGACTGATCGTAGGCGGCGTCGAGCTCCACCTGATCCATATTCATCCAGACGTGCGGCCCCTCGGCATGCGGAGGCGGCCCCAGAGGGCAGCCTGCGGCATTCGCAGCGCCTGCTCCGAACGCAACAGCCGCGCCGGAAATTCCGGCAGTTTTCAAAAAGGTCCGACGATCCTGCTTCATCGCTTCCTCCCCCAAGTCTCGTGATTGCTTGATTGCTTGCGCAATATCCATTCTAGCCGATCCTGTCCGTTAAAACGCGGGTGCAATTTGTGCTGCTGTGCAGCGAAGGTTTTGCCCACTTTTCCACCGACTACGTTGTGGCCCACCTGGAACAAGCAAATAATACCATCGTCAATAGGGGAGTGACCTCAATGGCGACAGCAGTAACAACCGCAGATAGGTCCGCGTGGTATTGGAATCGTTGGTCACAGCTTGTTCTTAGCTTGATTGCGATGATGTCGATCTCGTCACCGCAATACGTTTGGACGCTGTTCACCGGCCCGCTCAACCAGAGACTCGGAACGACGCTCGCCGAATTGCAGTGGGCTTTTTCACTGCTCATTATTTTACAGACCTGGTGTTCGCCCTTGCAGGCTTACCTGGTGGACCGTTTTGGCCCGCGGTTGCTGATTTCGGTTGGCGCGCTGATGTCAGGCGGAGGCTGGGTCTTGTCAGCCTACGTCACCAATATCTGGGCGCTCTATCTCACGTACGGCATCATCTGCGGTTTTGGTACGGGCATCATTTACGTCGGCATCATTGGCCTGATGATGCGTTGGTTTCCCGACCGCCGCGGCCTTGCCACCGGTCTTGCCGCTGCCGGCTACGGCTTTGGCGCGATCTTCACCAGCTTTCCTATCGACAGCATGATCAAGAGTTCCGGCTATGCGCATACGCTGGTCGTGTGGGGGATTATCCTTGGCCTGATTGGCATCGTCTCTGCGCAATGGATGCGCGTTCCGCCGGACGGCTGGCTGCCGGAGGGATATAGCCCGGAGAACGCGACTACGATTCAATCCCGGCGCAGCTACACGCCGCAAGAAATGCTGCAAAATCCTATTTTCTGGCTGCTGTTCGTGATGATGAGCATGATGGCAACCAGCGGACTGATGGTTGTCTCCAACGTCGGGCCGTTTGCACATGAATACAAGGTAGCCGGCGCGCTCGTCCTCGGGATGGCTGCGCTGCCGCTCTCATTGACGCTGTCGCGCCTCACCAATGGTTTGACGCGGCCGTTCTTCGGTTGGGTATCCGATCATATCGGGCGCGAATGGACGATGGGTCTCGCCTTTACACTGGAATGTATCGGCATCCTCGTGCTGTTCGCCTTCATCGATCACCCTGCGCTGTTCGTGGTGCTCACTGGTCTTGTGTTTTTCGGCTGGGGCGAAATCTTTTCGCTCTTCCCGTCGACCTTGACCGACACGTTCGGCCCAAAATATGCCGCGACGAACTACGGCTTCCTGTATATCGCGCAAGGAGTCGGTTCGATCCTCGGTGGACCGGCTGCCGCATTCTTGAAGCAGCATACCGGCAGTTGGACCGCAGTCTTTATAATCGTCGCATGCCTCGATCTCATTACCGCACTGTTGGCGGTGACCGTACTGAGGTCGATGCGCACGAGGCATATCCAGCAGAGTTGAGCCGAACTCGGCTCGCGAGAATGTGAGGCCGACCGGCTCGCCGGTCGGCCTTTTTATTTCTGTAAATTAAGGAGGCATGGCACGATCTGCGGCGGGGGAGACAAGGATTGGCGATGCTAAGGACGCTGTTTGTTGCGGCTTTCGTCTCGGCTTTGGCGGCCGGCACGCTAGGCGATGCGGGCAGGGGTCTTGCGGCCGGACCGTTGCGCTACAGCGATATCAAACCGGGAGCGATCCCGGTCGATGTCGAGCTAGTGCTGGCGGTTGACGTTTCTTACTCGATGGATCCCGACGAGCAGGCCCTGCAACGCGAAGGTTACGCGACGGCGCTCACCTCGCAGGAGTTTCTGCAGGCTCTGCGCGAGGGGGCGAACGGCAAAATTGCGATCACGTATTTCGAGTGGGCGGGTCCAGGCGATCAGAAGATTGTCATGCCCTGGCGGTTGATTGACGGGCCGGAATCCGCCGACGCCGTTGCTGCCGAAATTTCGCGTGCGCCGTACCGTCGCGCGTCGCGCACGTCGATTTCGGGCGCACTGCGGTTTGCAAAGCCGTTGTTCGACAACAGCGGCTATCGCGGTCTGCGCCGCGTGATCGATGTCTCGGGTGACGGCGCCAACAATGCCGGCGAGCATGTTGTGCCCGTGCGCGACGAAATCCTCGCCAGCGGAATCACCATCAACGGGCTGCCGATCATGCTCAAGCGGCCGTATCCCGGGACGATGGATATGGCGGACCTCGACATCTACTACGAAGATTGCGTAATCGGAGGTCCGGGCTCGTTCGTTGTGCCGATCCGCGATCGCACGAAGTTCATCGAGGCGACGCGCACGAAATTAGTGCTGGAGGTGGCGGGCCGCATGCCTGAAGCGCAGGTCATTCCGGCCTCGTCGCAGGCTCCGCGCATTTCGTGCACGATCGGCGAAGAGATGTGGCAGCGCCGCTGGGGCGGTTATGATTTTCAGTGACGCGGAAGGGTTCTTGTCGTCATTGCTACCGTTCGAACCGCGCCACGATCTCGACATGATGCGAATAACGGAACTGATCGACGGGCGTAACCGCCGTTAGCCTGTACCCGCCCTCGATCAGAATTTTCGCGTCACGTGCAAAGGTCACCGGATCGCACGATACCGCAACGGCAACGCGCACGGCACTTCCCGCAAGCTCGCGTGCCTGCGCTTCGGCACCCTGGCGTGGCGGATCGAATACGACCGCATCAAAATCTCTGAGCTCCTTGCTCGTGAGCGGCCGGCGAAACAGATCGCGGGCACTCGCGTCGATCGGCTTCAATCCTTTTGCACCCGCCGCGCCGCGCTTTAATGCGGCAATCGCCGTCCCATCGATATCGATCGCCGTGACCCGCGCGCGCTCGGCAAGCCGCAGAGCGAAAGGACCAATGCCGCAAAAAAGATCGGCAACCATCTTCGCATTTCCGATGTAATCACGCGCAAGCCGTGCCAGCGTCTCCTCGCCTTCGGCGGTCGCTTGCAGAAATGCGCCCGCCGGCAGCGGCACCTGCACGCGGCCGATCGTCACGACGGGCTGTCCCTGTTGTGCGATCAATTCACCATGCCGCGTTAGCCGCGCGAGCTTGTGACGTTCGGCGATGCGGGCGAGCTCGCTTCCGAGCCTTGCGTTCAGCCGGCTGCTGCCACGTACGTCGACATCCATTCCTGTATCGGTTGCGGTGACGTGAATATCGAGCGGCTTGTTCGCAGGCTCCAGAGCCTCTGCAATCGCGCGCGCGACGAGGGTCGCGCGTTCGAGCCCGGCGGTCAGAATAGGGCAGCGGTCGATGGCGACGATCTGATGCGAGCGCGGCGCGGCAAATCCAACGTTAATGGTGCCCGATGGGCCGCAGCGTGCGTGCAACACCGCCCGGCGGCGGCCTTGCCCATGCGCATCGATCAACGCGTCGACCGCCACATCAAGGCCCACATCCGCAAGTGCCTCAATCACCAGCGACCGTTTCCATATATGATAGTCGGGCAACGACCAGTGCTGCATCGCGCAGCCGCCGCAAAAGCCAAAATGCGGGCAGACCGGCGCAATACGCTCGTGCGAGCCATGCTCGACGTGCAGCAGATGCCATTGGTCAGGATGGGCTCCGATCGGCTCCGCCATCACGGTTTCGCCGGGCAGCGCGTAGCGAACATAAGCAGGGCCGTGCGCCGTGTCGGCAACGCCGTCGCCGCGGCGGCTCATTCGTGTGATCGTCAGGCGTTCGGCCATTTCCCCCGCTTAGCCGAGGCGTCGCCCTCACCGCAACGCTCTCTATGGCCCATCAACTATGGCCGGCATGTAACCGCGCCGCGTCAGGTTGTCGAACCGCCACGTCAGCAACAGGGCATAGAGCACCAGGCAGCCGGTAAACCCCATCCATATCCCGATTACGCCAAGCCGTGCGGTAAACCCCAAGACGTAGCAAGCGCTGAATCCGACCAGCCAAAAGCTGATGGCGGCAAAGACCATCGGAATGCGCGTGTCGTTAAGGCCGCGCAAGGCGCCGGCCGCAATGGTCTGAATGCCGTCGACGATGAAGAACGTCGAGCCGATCGTCAGCAAGGTCGCGGTCAAAGCAATCGTCGCGTCGGCATCGCCGTTGCCGGCGTCGAGAAACGCCAGCGGGATCACATGCCGCAACGCGACAATGAGCACGACCATACTTGCCATGAATGCGGCGCCAAGCGCGATCGCCGCAAATCCGGCGCGCCGGGTGGCGGCCGAATCGAGCCGGCCAACCGCATGCCCGACGCGCACCGTCGCGGCCATGGAGATACCGAGCGGCACCATGAATACGATGGCTGCAACCTGCAACGCGATCTGGTGCGCCGCCAGTTGCGTCGTCCCGATCCAGCCCACCATCAAAGCCGCGCTCGCAAACAGACCGTATTCCAGCAGGAACGAGCCGGAGATCGGTGCGCCGATGGCGACAAGCCGCCCCATGAGCGCCCAATCGGCACGATAGAAATTGCCGAGCAGCCGGTACTTCTTGAACGGATGCTGCGTGTAGGCAACCCAGAATCCCGCAATGCACATGCCGGCGTTGACCAGCGTCGTTGCGATACCGGCGCCGGTCATCTCCAGTCGAGGCAAGCCGAATGCGCCGAAAATAAGCGCGTATGCGAGCAGCGTGTTGAGCGGCGTTGCTGCAAGCGTGATCCAGAGCGCAGGCTCCGGCCGGTTCACCGCGCCCATGAAGCTGCGCAGAGCAATGAACCACCAGGCCGGCACCGTGCTCCAGGCAAGGCCGGCAAGATATTGGCCGGCAAGATGGGAAATGCCGGGTTTTTGCCCGAGCGCAAGCAGAATTTGCTCGCCATGCAATTGCACGGCGGTGAGCGGCGCGCCCAGAATTACCGAGGCCCACAAGCCGACGCGCAACGCGCGGCGCACCATGCGCGGCTCGCGCGCGCCGAATGCTTGCGCGGCGAGCGGCGCAACCGCGGAGACAAGCCCTAGCCCCAGCATGAATCCAACATAGAGGACAATCTGCGCCAATGCGGCCGCCGCAACCGCCTCGTCGCCAAGCCGGCCGACGAGCACCAGATCGCTGGTCATCATCGCCACTTGGCCGAGTTGCGTGAACGCGATCGGCAGTGCGAGTCGGATCGTGTCTGTGTATTCCGTGCGCCAAGGCGAGCGGCCGGGCTGAGTGAGCCCGGCCGCGCGACCAACCGAAGATTCTGTCATGACGAGCAAACCGTAATTTTCCTTGTGGCGGCACGATGGCCCTTGCGCGACATTGGCGCGTTCGCGCGCTTGCGTTGCGCATCGGTCACATACGAATCGGGATGTATCTATGGTTTATGGTCACTTAAGGTCGGCGCCGTTCTGCGCCAAGCAGGAATTCCGTATTGCCGTCGCCGCCGGGGATCGGGGACGCAATAACACCGAGCACACGCAATCCGAGCGACGTCGTCAAAGCCGCAACGTCGGCGCACACGGACTGCTGGATCGCGGTATCGCGTACGATACCCTTTTTGCTCGCGGCGCGGCCCGCTTCGAACTGCGGTTTAATGAGCGCAACGAGATCGGCCGAAGGCTTCAGCAGGGCGAGAACCGGCGGCAGCACCAGCTTGAGTGAAATAAAGCTCACGTCGATTGTGGCAAGATCGGGCGTTTCGCTCAGGCGCTCGGGCGCCAGCGTGCGAATGTCGGTCTCTTCAAGTGAGACGATCTGCGGGTTGTCGCGCAGCGAAGCGTGCAGTTGCCCGCGCCCGACATCGACCGCATAGATCGCCTTTGCTCCGCGCTCGAGCAACACCTGCGTAAACCCTCCGGTCGACGAACCGACATCGAGACATACGCGTCCGCGCGGGTCGAACTGAAAATGATCGAGCGCAGCCGCCAGCTTCATGCCGCCGCGCGAGACGTAAGGGTACGCGTGATCGGCGTGCACCGTCGCATCGGCGGCGATCTGATCCGATGCTTTGCGAACCGGAACGCCGTTGGCGGTGACGAGACCGGCTTCGATCGCGGCCTGCGCTTTGGCGCGGCTTTCGAAGAATCCGCGCTCGACCAGCAGGCGATCGGCACGAAGGCGAACGGTCATCGCGATCTCGCTTGACGCCCCGCGCGTGACGACGTGTTGAGCGCCACGGCGGCGCGAATGAGCGCCTTGAACGCTTTTTCGTCAATCGTGTCGCCCTCATGGAAATCGATGGCGCGCCGGGTATTGCCTTCGAGGCTTGAATTGAAAAGGCCTGACGGGTCTTCGAGCGATGCTCCTCGCGCGAAGGTCAGCTTCACGGCAGCCTTGTACGTCTCGCCGGTGCAGATGATGCCGGCGTGCTCCCATACCGGCACGCCCATCGGGTTTGACGGCTTGCGCCATTTCACCTCTTCAACGACGTCGGGATCGGCTTCCTTGATGAGCTTTCGCAGGCGCGCGAGCATTTTGCCGCGCCAGTCGGCGAGCGCCTTGATTTTCGCGTCAATCAGCCGGGAAGGGGAGTCGGCGTTTTTTGTTATCTTCGTGGCCTCGTTTCTCACGTTCATAATTTCGACCTCTCGCCGTCCCATCAATCTGTAGCCCGGATGAAGCGAAGCATAACCCGGGACGACTTCTTTCGCGCGTGACCCCGGGTTCCGCTGCGCTCCACCCTGGGCACCTTGCTACAATCATACAGGATCAGACCGCTTGCTCGGGAGAAAGCCATGCCCAACACCGTTCGATTGCACCGTGTCATCGCGACGACGCCCGACAAGGTCTACCGCGCCTTCACTGAGGCGGACGCCATGGCGAAGTGGTTGCCGCCGAACGGCTTCACCTGCACCGTGCATCAGCTCGATGCAAAGGTCGGCGGCACGCATCGGGCATCGTTCCGCAATTTCACCACGGGTGAAAGCCACTCATTCGGCGGTCAATATCTGGAGCTTACGCCGGGCGAGCGCTTGCGCTACACGGACAAATTCGACGATCCCAATCTTCCCGGCGAGATGCAGGTGACGGTAACGCTCAAAAAAGTGTCTGTCGGCACCGACATTGAGATCGTGCAGGAAGGGATACCTGACGCCATTCCGCCGGAGGCGTGTTACCTCGGCTGGCAGGAGTCGCTGCGCAACCTCGCGCGCCTTGTGGAGCCGGATATCAGACAGTAGCGCGTGAATTGGAGACACTGTCCAACGGGGGGCGGGGCGCATGCCGGAGACAACGATGAATGCCCCGCTTGAAAAAATTCTGGGCGTGGATGTCACGTTACCGCACTCCACGTCGTCATGGTGTCGGAACCAATGAAAAGGAGCGATATCCATGAACGCCAACGACCTCTTTGCCGCGGCCCCGGAACTCATGAAGAAATGGACCAGCGTATCGCAGGCCATCGCTTCAAGCTTGGAACCGAGCCTCGTCAATCTCGTCGAAATTCGGGCTTCCCAGATCAACGGCTGCGCCAACTGCCTCAACATGCATACGCAGGACGCGCGCGCAAAGGGCGAGACTGAGCAGCGTATTTATCTGCTGTCCGCCTGGCGCGAGGCTCCCTGCTACAGTGAGCGCGAGCGCGCCGCGCTAGGCTGGACCGAGGCGCTCACGCGGATCGCACAAGGGCACGATGCAATCGAAAACGCTCGCGATGCCCTTTGGGCTCATTTCACGTACGAGGAGCAGGTCAAGCTCACGCTGATGATCAATATTATCAACGGGTGGAACCGCATCGCCGTCGGCTTCAGCCATTTTATCGATCCGGCCGAAGCAAAGGCCGTCGCGGCGAAGGCCGCCGCCTGATGGTTGCCGTCAAACACGCGGATGCAGCGGCGACTTTCGAGCCGCTGCGTCCGAAACTCATGCGTGTCGCCTACCGTATGCTCGGCTCGGTGGCTGACGCGGAGGATGCCGTGCAGGAGGCCTTCATCCGCTGGATGAGAGCCGACCGCAGCGATGTACGCGAGCCTGAAGCATTCCTGCGCCGCTCGGTGACGCGAATCTGTCTCGATCAGCTCAAATCGGCGCGCCGCAAGCGTGAAACCTATATCGGCCCTTGGCTTCCCGATCCTGTCGTGGAAGAGGAGCAGGAGGAAGACGTCACGCTGCCATTGATGCTTGCGCTGGAACGTCTTTCACCACTCGAGCGCGCGGCCTTTCTGCTGCACGACGTGTTCGGGCTGGGATTCGAAGAGGTCGCGGCGACCATCGAGCGCGATCCTGCGGCCTGTCGTCAGTTGGCCAGCCGTGCGCGCGCTCATGTGCGCGAGGCGAGACCGCGCTTCCACGTGGAAAAGCAACGCAGCCTCGAACTTGCAGAGGCTTTTTTCGTGGCCTCACGCAGCGGCGACATGAAGGCGCTCGGTGCGATGCTCGCGGCCGACGTCAGCGCCCATGCCGACGGCGGCGGCAAGCGGCCGGCGGCCATGGAGCCGATCATCGGTTTCAATGCGGTCATGCAGGTCCATGAATATCTGGCGGATCATTTCCGAAAGAATGCGTCGAGGCTTGTGCGCGTCGGATTCGTCAACGGATTACCCGGCTTCGTCACGCTGGAAGCCGACGGCGAACTTCAGACAACCGCGTTGGACATCGAGAATGGAAAAATCGCGGCGATCTATGTCGTTCGAAATCCCGACAAGCTGAAGCATTTGCATTAGCCGTGGCTCGAATGAAGCGAAGGCTGCTCACCGCGGCTAGGCAAACCTCACGCCAGCTTCACCGTCTCCGACGCTACATCCTTGCCGAGAGCCTGGAAGACGGTGGCGACAATGCCTTTCGCGTCGAGGCCGGCCTTGGCATACATCGCCGCGGGCGAGTCCTGATCGATGAAGACATCAGGCAGCACCATGCTGCGCACCTTCATGCCGCCGTCGAGGACACCGTTTTCGGCAAGCGCTTGCAGGACGAACGAACCGAAGCCACCGATTGAGCCTTCCTCGATGGTGACGAGCACTTCGTGCTCGCGCGCCAGGCGTAGCACCAGATCGGTATCGAGCGGCTTGGCGAAGCGCGCGTCGGCGACCGTGGTCGAAAGACCGTAGGTCGCGAGCTCATCGGCTGCCTTCAGGCATTCGCCGAGGCGGGTGCCGTACGAGAGCAGCGCGACTTTCGTGCCCTCACGCAGGATGCGGCCCTTGCCGATCTCGAGTGGCTTGCCTTCCTCAGGCATCGTCACGCCAAAACCTTCGCCGCGCGGATAGCGAAACGCGCTCGGCCGGTCGTCGATGGCCACGGCGGTCGCAACCATGTGCACGAGCTCCGCCTCGTCGGCCGCCGCCATCAATACGAAACCGGGAAGGCATCCGAGATAGGCCACATCGAAGGAGCCTGCATGCGTCGGGCCGTCGGCGCCGACAAGGCCGGCGCGGTCCAAAGCAAAGCGCACCGGCAAGCGCTGGATCGCGATATCGTGCACAACCTGATCGTAGGCGCGCTGCAGGAAGGTCGAATAGATCGCTGCGAACGGCTTGAAGCCTTCCGCGGCAAGGCCGCCGCAGAACGTGACGGCATGCTGCTCGGCAATGCCGACGTCGAAACAACGATTGGGAAATTCCTTCTGAAACAGGTCGAGCCCGGTGCCGGACGGCATCGCAGCTGTGACGGCGACGATCCTATCGTCTTTGCGCGCTTCCTTGATCAGGCTTTGCGCAAACACCTTGGTATATTGAGGGGCGTTCGACTTCGATTTCGCCTGCGCGCCGGTTGCGACATCAAACTTGACGACGCCGTGATACTTGTCGGCGGACGTTTCCGCCGGGGCATAACCTTTGCCTTTTTGCGTGACGACGTGCACCAGGATCGGCCCGGTCTCCGTGTCTCGCACGTTTTTCAGCACCGGCAACAGGTGGTCGAGATTGTGTCCGTCGATCGGGCCGACGTAATAGAAGCCGAGCTCCTCGAACAGCGTGCCACCGGTCCAGAAGCCGCGCGCATGTTCAACGCCGCGCGTGATGAACTCGTCGAGCCGCTTCGGCAGCCGTGCGGTCAATTGTTTGCCGACGTCTCGCAGCTTGAGATAGGCGCGGCCGGACAGCAGGCGCGACAGATAAGCGGACATGGCGCCGACGGGCGGCGCAATCGACATGTCGTTGTCGTTGAGGATGACGATCAGCCGCTCGTTGCGTGCGCCGGCATTGTTCATAGCTTCGTAAGCCATGCCGGCCGACATCGCGCCGTCGCCGATGACGCTGATGACGTTATATCTCTTGCCGGCGAGATCGCGCGCAACCGCCATGCCGAGCCCCGCCGAAATCGAGGTCGAGGAATGCGCGGCGCCGAAGGGGTCGTATTCGCTCTCGGCGCGCTTGGTAAAGCCGGAGAGGCCGCCACCCTGCCGCAGCGTGCGGATGCGGTCACGACGGCCGGTCAGGATCTTGTGTGGATAGGCCTGGTGGCCGACGTCCCAGATGAGCCGGTCATTCGGCGTGTCAAACACATAATGCAACGCTACGGTCAACTCGACGACGCCCAATCCGGCACCCAGATGGCCACCGGTGACGGCGACTGCATCGATGGTTTCCTGCCGGAGCTCGGCGGCGAGCTGCGGGAGCTTGCCCTCGGGCAATTGGCGCAGGTCGGCCGGCACTTTGATTTGATCGAGCAGGGGTGTTTTCGAGGTATGAGACAATCCGTACTCCGCAATATTATTGCGCGGCAGGGCGCAGAACGCCGCTTCGGGTTACAGTAAACCGGTTGTCCTCGCCAGTTCAACGCGGGGGAACAGGAATGCGTTCGCGTTACTGCCGACAGGTCGCGAGCGCCTCCCGCGGCTGGGTCGCCCGCGTCACCAAATCGAGCGGTCCGCAGCAAATCAGGTAATAGTCGTAAGGCGCGCCGAGGCGCTCGTTGGCATATAGAAACTGGAAGTGCGCCTGGAAGAAGCGCCAGCGCCGCCGCTCAAAATTTTCGGGCGGCCAGATATCCCGAAAGCTGATCGCGACAACGGTCGGATTGCGGCGGCCGGCCGCCGGCTTGATCCCGTGGCCAGTCACCGGATCGAACGGCCAGAAGTTCATAATGTCATGGCGCGTTTGATAGTCGACCCAGTCGACGTCTGCCGCCTCGGCAACGCGCTTGATGCGGTCGCGGAACCATGCCGCGCGGCGATGGAACCCGACAATCGGCAGATTGGCGCCGAGCGTCAAAAGGCGCACGCGGGGACCGTGCCGCCCAAGCGCGGGGTCGCGCGCAAGCGCGCGGTCAAGCACATCGACCGCAAGGAACGATCCCGAACTGTGCCCGACGATGATCGCCTCGTCCGCGTCCGACTTGCGGATCGCATCACTCACGTAGCCGGCAAAAATTTCCATTCGCTCGTCCCAATCCGGGCGTTCGCCGTGCGCGTATTGGTAGGTCGAGATGCCGTCGTCGCAGAGGTAAAGCAGATAAGTGCGCGACTCTGTCGCCCACAGGATCGCCGCCAAAACGATGAAACCGACGGCAACGCCCAGGACAATGGCGACAGCAATTGGTGCACCGAACGAAACGATGAGTTTTGCGCAGGCAAAGCCGACGAGGGCGGCGATCAGCATGAAAATCGTCATCAGCACCATCGGATAAAGGACGAACAATCCGAAGCGCCAATGGGCGCGCATGATCCGCGGCGTCACTCCGCTTAGCAGCGAGCCGCCATAAGTGCGGTACATATGCAGAATCTTCCACCACGTCGCGCGCTCGAAGTCGCGGCGGATGATGTCCTGCCAGCGCAGGAATTTGTACGTTGTCTCGACGCGCCAATCGTCGCGCTGCGTGACGATGGACCATTCGGCGATGAAACGATCCGGATCATTGACCGCAGGCCCGATTTCACCCCGCAAGCCGTAAAGCTCGCATGAGCGCCGATAATTGCGCCGAAACATGCGGTAGTATTCCGGCAACCCGCGCGGATCGTAGCCCTGCACATAAATGACAAGACGCCGATGAACTTGCACGGGCCGCCGTCAGTCGACGTCGAGTGGCTCTGTGCCTGCGGGTTTGCCGGCCGCGTCGAGCGTGATCTTCTCTACGCGCGCTTCCGCTTGCCGCAGCAATTCCTCGCAGCGCCGCTTGAGCACCTCGCCGCGCTCGTAGATCGCCACGGATTCCTCAAGCGCTACCTTGCCTTCTTCGAGGCGCTTCACAATCGACTCAAGCTCCTCGATGGCGCGCTCGAAGGGAAGCGTCTTCACATCCGCGTTGTTGTTGTTCTCAGCCATCCTCGGTTTTCGGCTGCGGCCGTCCCCTGTCTCTGCACAACTATAGGCGCGATCAGCGGTCGCGGCGATGCGTCTCGCCCGCGCGCCAGCCTGTCATCCCCAATACAATTCCGCGCGGGAGTAACCGGGGCAATATTGTCACAACTTTGTTCGCGACGCCGGGAACAATGGCCCGCTTGCCGCGCATGAAGCCGTCGTAGCCTTCGCGCGCGACCTGGTCCACTGATTGGCGCAAAAAGCGCGGGAAATAGCCGCGGGGAATGCCGGCCCGTTCCATGAACTCGGTGCGCACCGGCCCGGGGCAGAGCGCGCTCACGCGCACGCCGGCGGGCGCCATCTCCTTGTGCAGCGCCTCGCTGAAGGAGAGCACATAGGCTTTGGTGGCATGATAGACGGCCATGCCGGGACCGGGGAGGAAGGCCGCGACCGATGCCACGTTGAGGATGCCGCCGCGATGCCGCGTGACACTGCCGATCCAGCGCAGGGAAAGGTCTGTGAGCGCGCGTGCGTTGAGGTCGATAATGGCGAGTTCTTCGCTGCGATCGAGGTCGGCGGCAGCGCCGAGCAACCCGAAGCCCGCATTGTTGACCACGACGGCCGGCTCGAGATCACGCGCCACGAGCGCCTGCGCCAGCTTTTCTGTGCCGTCCGGCGCGCCGAGATCGGCGGCGATAACGTGCGGACGCGCGTGGCCGGCTTTCGCGATTTCATCGGCGAGCGTGCCCAGTTGGGCCTCACGCCGCGCGGTGATCGCGATCGTGTGGCCGTTTTGCGCGAACACGCGGGCGAGCGCGGCGCCGATGCCGGAGGAAGCTCCGGTGATGAGCGTGACGGGTTGCAGGGATGCCATGTTTGCGCCAATGGTCGGCAAGGACGCTAGCGTATCTTTCGACTTACCTCAAAGCGGGCGCACATGCCGAGTCTTGCCGACAAAGTGATTCTGGTCACGGGCGCTGCCGGTGCGATCGGCAGCTCTGTCGTAACCGCCATCAGGCATGCGGGAGGGCAAACCATTGCCACCGATCTCGACGGCCGTGAAGGCATCGACCATGCGCTCGATGTCACCGTGGAGGCGGACTGGCTGCGCGCGACAGCGGCGATCGACCGCGAGTACGGCCGGCTGGACGGCCTCGTCAATGCAGCCGGCATCGCGGTGCTTGCATCCATCGAGAAAACGGATTTCACGACATGGCGGCGCGTGCTCTCGGTCAATCTCGATGGGACCTTCCTCGGATGCAAGTATTCCTTTCCGCTGCTCAAGAAGAACGGTGGCTCGATCGTCAATCTGTCTTCGGTCTCCGGCCTCGTCGGCGGCCATAATCTCGCGGCTTATAACGCATCAAAGGGCGGAGTGTCGCTGCTGACCAAATCCGTCGCGTTGCATGGCGCGCGGCTGAAGCCGCCCGTGCGCTGCAATGCCGTCTGCCCCGCGTTCCTTGAGGGCCCGATGGTGGATGACATTATCAATGCAACGCGCAACCCGGAGATGGTCAGGCAACGGCTCCATCTCGATATCCCGCTTGGTCGCCTCGGGCGTCCGGCCGAAGTCGCCGACCTGTGCGTCTATCTCTTGTCAGATGAGTCGGGATTTATCACCGGCGCAAACTTACCGATCGACGGCGGATTGACGGCGCGGTGACGTTGAGTAGCCACCAAACCATTACCCCTGCATCAACTCGCTGACATGCGCGGCAACCGAGCGCGACAAACCCTGTAAATCGTAGCCACCTTCAAGCAGTGAGACGATCCGTCCTTCGGCACTTTGGTCTGCGATGTCCATCAGCTTTTGCGTCACCCAGGCGTAATCTTTTTCGACCAGATTGAGATTGGCGAGCGGATCGCGCGTGTGCGCGTCGAAACCGGCAGAGATGATGAGAAGGTCCGGCTTGAAGCCGCGCAGGCGCGGCAGGATCACTGTTTCAAACGCTTCTGCAAAGACCTCGCCGCCGTCGCCGGCCCGCAAAGGCGCATTGACGATGTTGTTGTGTTCGCCGCGCTCGCTCACGGCCCCGGTGCCCGGATAAAGCGGCATTTCGTGCGTCGAGCAATACATCACGCTTGCGTCCGACCAGAAGATGTCCTGCGAGCCGTTGCCGTGATGAACGTCGAAATCGACAATCGCCACGCGTTCGGCGCCGTGCGTCTTCTGCGCATGACGCGCAGCAATTGCCGCGTTGTTGAACAGGCAGAATCCCATCGCGCGTTCGGTTTCGGCATGGTGACCGGGTGGTCGCATCGCCACGAATGCGTTCGTCGCCTTCCGCGTCATCACCTCGTCGACCGCGAGCATGCTGCCGCCGACGTAGCGGAGCGCGGCTTCGAGCGTACCCGGCGACATCGACGTATCGGCGTCGATGCGAACCATGCCCTCTCTCGGCGACGCTTCGCGCACCGCTTCCGCGTACTCCATAGGGTGACAAAGCGAAACGCTTTCGAGCGGGGCCATCGGTGCCTGAAGACGCACGAGCGGCTGGAACTTCTCGCTTTCGAGCACTTGCTCGATGGCACGCAGACGATCCGGCCGCTCCGGATGGCCGGCCGGCATCAGATGATTGAGGCACGCGGAATGGCTGATGAGCAGGGTAGACATTGGAAGCTTTTAACGCGCCAGCGCCGTTCTGGGCAAACGTTTCACCGTCGCCTTGACGGATGTAGGTGCACCGGGGCCAGTGCGCTATCGATCAACTGCAGTATGGACCCCGGTCTTTGCCAGGCTGCGACGATGGCATGTCAGATTGCGCTCAGACTGACGCCGGTTGGCGGCGGCACATCATCGGGAACAAAAAAGTCCGGCTGCAAAGGCTGCGCCGGGTCGACGCGGTAGCGATCAAAATCGCTGACGCCTTCTGCCGCAAGAAACGTGTCGTCGATCAGGAAATTGCCCGTGAATTGACGGGCGGGCTTCTCGAAAATGCGGCACGCCGCATCCGCCAGAATTTCCGGCTTGCGGGAGCGACGCATCATCGCATCGCCGCCGAGCAGATTCTTGATCGCGGCGGTCGCAATCGTTGTGCGCGGCCAAAGCGTATTGACCGCGATGCCCTTGTCGCGCAACTCGCCTGCAAGGCCGAGTGCCACCAGGCTCATGCCGAACTTTGCAATGGAATAGGCGGTATGCGGCGCAAACCATTTCTCCTTGATGTCGAGCGGCGGCGACATCATCAAAATGTGCGGATTGGCAGAACGCTCCAGATAGGGAAGGGCATATTTTGACACCATAAACGTGCCGCGCGCATTGACCTGCTGCATCAGGTCGTAGCGGCGCATGTCGGTTTCGACGACGTTGGTGAGCTGGATCGCGCTCGCGTTGTTGACCACGATATCGATGCCACCGAAGGTCTGCGCAGCTCGATCGATCGCGTTGCGAACGGCGGTTTCATCGCGAATATCGACGGCAAGCGGCAGTGCCCGCCCGCCTGCGTTGGTGATCTGTTCGGCAGCGGTATAGATCGTGCCTTCAAGTTTTGGATGCGGCTCGACGGTTTTTGCTGCGATGGCGATGTTGGCGCCCTCGCTTGCGGCCTTGCGGGCGATCGCAAGCCCGATGCCGCGCGATGCGCCGGTGATGAAAAGGGTCTTGCCCTTCAATGACATGGTCCAAGCCTCGTAATTTACAGGCAACGATCATACATGCTGCTGATCGCATTCAACCGGTTCTGAGCTCGTCATGCAGCTTCTGGGGGTCCATCATCTCACGGCAGTATCCGCCGACGCACCCGGCAACGTGCGATTTTATACGCAGCAACTGGGGCTTCGGCTGGTGAAAAAGACCGTCAACCAGGATGATGTGAGCGCGTACCATTTGTTTTATGCCGACGGGCTCGCCGCGCCAGGGACCGACATCACCTTCTTCGATTTTCGTACGCTACCGGAAAAGCGCGGCAACAATACTGTCACGCGCACGGGCATGCGTGTTGCAGGCGAGGCGGCGCTTCGCTGGTGGCGGTCGCGCCTTAAGAAGGCAGGTGTGGCTGTCAGCGAAATTGGCGAACGGGATGGCCGGCTGACACTCGATTTCGAAGACCCGGAAGGCCAGCGGCTCGCTTTGGTCGATGACGGTGCAAAGGGCGAAGCGCACCCCTGGGCGCAAAGCCCGGTGCCACCGGAGTACCAGATCCGCGGTCTCGGACCGATCACGATGACGGTGCCCGATCTGGGCCCGACCGATGCAGTGTTGACGCGCGTGATGAACATGAAGCAGGTCCGCGACTACGCGCATCCGGATTCGAACAAGGACCGCATCTATGTTTATCAGATGAGCGGTGAGGGGCCGGGCGCCGAATTGCACGTCGCGGTGCGCCCCGATCTCCCACGTGCTCATCCCGGCGCCGGGGGCGTGCACCACGTCGCGTTCCGCTCGCGGGATGAGGACTATGATGCATGGGCGGACCGGCTCAACACCATGCACGTTCGCAACAGCGGCAAGATCGACCGTTACTGGTTCCGCTCGCTCTATTTCCGCGAGCCGAACGGCGTTCTTTTCGAGATCGCGACGGATGGTCCTGGTTTTGCGGTTGACGAGCCGCTGGAGAAACTCGGGCAGAGCCTCGTGCTGCCGCCGTTCCTTGAAAGGCGGCGTGCGGAAATCGAGGCGGGGCTCAAACCGCTGTAGCGCCGCTACGGCGCAGGTTCAGCTGACCAGCGCAGAGTCGGCATCGTTGACGCTACCCGCACCATCGACGACCGTGCGTTCGAGCGCGGGCGACTGGACGCTAAGGTTTTCGGCAAAAAACCGCGCGAGCGCGATCCGTGCCGCTTCGCCATGTCCTGCGCGCGAGCTTGCCAACGCTTCACCCGCCAGCAGACATCCGCCGGCGGCGTAGCCGAACAGCCGGAGGTAAGGCGTCGCGCCAGCGAGTGCGGCATCGTGGGATTTCTGCGCCAGCAACCACTTGGTCGCGCGCTCAAGACTCTCGACGGCTTCCCCGAGGCGGGCAGCGGTTTCGCCGAACCCGGTGTTGTTGCTGGCGCGCACGGCGTCCACCGTGCGGCGTAATTCCGCGATGTAAGCTGCGACCGTTGCGCCGCCCGCAAGGGGAAGTTTACGTGTGACGAGATCGGTCGCCTGAATGCCGTTAGTTCCTTCATAAATTGCGGCGATACGCGCATCACGGTAGTGCTGGGCTGCGCCGCTTTCTTCGATATAGCCCATGCCGCCGTGCACCTGCACGCCGAGCGAGGCCACTTCGATTCCGATGTCGGTCGCGAACGCCTTTGCGACCGGCGTGAGCAGCGAAGCGCGCTCATGCGCTGCTTTGCGCGCGTCTTCTGTTTTGGCGCGATGCGACCGATCGATCGCGACAGCGGTTGTATAACAGATGGCGCGCGCGGCACGTGTGAGCGCGCGCATGGTGAGCAGCATGCGCTTGACGTCGGGATAGTGAACGATGGCGCCGGCTGCACCTTGCTTCCGGTCCTGCGCATAAGCCATTGCCTGCTGCGTCGCCGTCTCGGCAATGGCGACGCCCTGCAATCCGACCGCAAGCCGCGCGCGGTTCATCATCGTGAACATCGCGGCCATTCCCTTGTTTTCCTCACCGACGAGAAAACCCGTCGCACCGCCGTTGTCGCCGTAAACCATCGTGCAGGTGGGCGAAGCATGGATGCCGAGCTTGTGCTCGACCGAGTGGGCGCGAACGTCGTTGCGTACGCCGGGCGACCCGTCGTCGTTGAGCAGGAATTTCGGCACGAGGAAAAGCGAGATGCCCTTTGTGCCGGGCGGGGCGTCGGGCAAACGCGCCAGCACGAAATGGATGATGTTATCGGTGAGATCGTGCTCGCCGTAGGTGATGAAGATTTTTTGCCCGGTGATGCGGTAGCTGCCATCTGCTGCGCGCGTTGCGCGGGTCCGTAACGCGCCGACATCGGAGCCGGCTTGAGGCTCGGTGAGCTGCATCGTGCCCATCCACTCGCCATTCACCAGCTTGCGCAGGTAGCGCTGCTTGAGATCATCGCTGCCGTAGGCGGCAAGCGCGTCGATGGCGGCCATCGTGAGGACCGGTCCAATTCCGAACGCCATCGAGGCCGAGTTCCACATCTCGATGCAGGCTGCGTTGACGGCATGCGGCAGACCTTGCCCGCCCCATTCACCGGGCGCGGCGAGCCCGTTCCACCCGGCTGCCGCCCAGGCCCTGTAGGCCTCTTTCCAGCCGGGCGGTGTTGTTACAACGCCGTCCTTGAACGGCGTGCCGAATTTGTCGCCTGTGCGGTTGAGCGGGGCGATTACGTCGGTCGCGAAACGGCCGGCTTCCTCAAGGACGGCGCCGATCGTTTCGGCATCGAGCTCGCCGTAAAGCCCCTCTGTGAGGGCATCGTTCACGCCGGCGCTGTACTGAAGTGCGAAGGCGATGTCGGCAACCGGCGCGCGGTAGGTCATGGGTCTAATCTAGCCTTGAAGGGTTCGGGGTCAACGCAATCGTTTGCACGCTGACCCGCAGCGCCGGTTGGTTTCTGCCTTCCGGAAACAGCCGCTGAACGAAAAAGCCGCTGAATATAGCAGGATGCAGGCGGGAGCGGACGTTGCTTGGGTGGCCACCTGCCGCTATGGTCCCGCCGCCCGTGCGTTCGATTGGTTCACGGACGAGCGCCGGTCATCTCCGCCTTTGAGCTGTTGGGGCGTAGCCAAGTGGTAAGGCACCGGATTTTGATTCCGGCATTCCCTGGTTCGAATCCAGGCGCCCCAGCCAAACGGTGCGGTCTCTCCGCCTTCTTTGGCAAATAGACCGGGAAGTACAGCGGCAGCGACGACTTTTTGAACGTAGCTTAGTCTCTGAAGTTCGTGGAGCGCGCCAAAAATTCCCATACAAGCCGCAAAGTCTCTGGCACCTTCCTAGAAAATTCCCGTTTTGCAGAGCCAAGAAGTGGAGACTGGTTCGATCTTCGACTGGACGCTGGGCTATGCAATTTTTAACGAACATGCACACTCGTTGCTCTTTCGGCCTCTACACTCCTAATTTCGACACACATCCCGAAACTGCGGAATTGAATGCGGAGACCCGCTCAACTTAATTGCCAGCATTCGCAATTAAAGCAACATCGTCACAGGCTGAACCCATGTATTTCGCGCACTCACTTGAAGGCAAGAATAGTGACGAGTGGCAACGGTTGCCGTCGCATTTACAAGAAGTAGCGTCGCTGACATCGGCGCGAGCGCAAAAATTCGGCGCCGGACGCCTAGGTGCGCTCGTCGGTTTGCTGCACGATCTCGGAAAATACAGTCGAGAATTTCAGGACTACATCGCCGGCCGCGGTAACAGTCCCGATCATGCAACGGCGGGCGCGAGAGAAATCCAAACTCTCGCTTCAGAATCCGCGGACCGGATAGCCGCATTGATAGGCGCCTATTGCATCGCCGGCCATCATTCGGGCCTGCCGAACTGGCGTGGCGACAGGGCGTTGTCCGAGCGACTCAAGAAAGAACTTCCAGTACTCGATCCGGTTTGGGCGAATGAGCTAGCGACGGAGGCGCGTGACCTTTTCCCGAAACACTTCAAGTGGCATGCGGACAAAGATCGTGCGGCTTTTCAATTCGCCATGTTCGGCCGGATGATCTTTTCCTGCCTCGTCGACGCCGATTTCCGCGATACCGAAAAATTTTATTTCGAGGCTCAAGGAAAAGCTGTCGAGCGTGATTGGCAGTCATTGTCGGAAATCGTCGACAATCTTCTTAGCCGTTTCGACACTTACATCGCTGCCGTCGAAACAAAGGCCTCCGATACCGAGCTCAACCGTCTGCGCTCCAGCATTCTCGCCCATGCCCGCAGCAAGGCTGCACTCCCGCGCGGGGTGTTCACGCTCGACGTGCCGACCGGTGGCGGCAAGACATTGGCCTCGCTCGGCTTTGCGCTCGATCACGCCAAGGCGCACGGCATGGACCGCATCGTCTACGGTATCCCGTTCACCTCCATTATCGACCAGACCGCGGCGATCTTCCGCGAAGTCCTGGGAAAGGACATCGTGCTGGAGCACCACTCCGCGATCGAGGACGAGCGCCAGGACCGCACGCGCGAGAGCGACGAAGGCGAGCCCGACGTGGCGGCCAAGATGCGGCTCGCGATGGAGGACTGGGCCGCGCCTGTGATCGTCACCACCAACGTGCAGCTCTTCGAGAGCCTGTTCGCGAGCCGCACCTCGCGCTGTCGTAAGCTGCACAACTTCGTCAATTCTGTCATCATCCTCGACGAGGCGCAAACCATCCCGCGGCCACTGCTGCGTCCTTGCGTTGCCACTCTCGATGAGCTTGTCCGCAATTACGGATGCAGTGTCGTGCTGTGCACCGCCACCCAGCCCGCCCTGGGTAAGCCCGATTTCAAGGACGGCTTCGATCTTTCGAAGGAACGTGAGCTTGCGCCTGATCCGGAGAAGCTGGCGGAGAAGCTGCAGCGCGTCCGCCTTGTGCACGGTGGCGACATGAACGACGCGGCTTTGGTCGAGGCACTCGCCGCCGCCCCGCAAGGCCTCGTTATCGTCAACAGCCGCAAGCATGCGCTTGCCCTTTATCGTGCTGCGCAAGCAGCCGGGCTCGAAGGCCTCGTGCATCTGACCACGCGGCACTACGCGGCGCACCGTCGCGAGATTCTCGAAAGAGTGCGCTGGATGCTGGAGAACAAGATGCCGTGCCGGCTGATCGCGACCTCACTGATCGAGGCCGGGGTAGACGTCGACTTCCCGATGGGATGGCGCGCGGAAGCCGGCCTCGATCAGATTGCGCAGGCCGCGGGAAGGGTGAACCGCGAAGGACTGCGCCCACGCAACGACAGCACGCTCACGGTCTTCCGCGCGCCCGACACCCCGCCCCCGCCCGAGATCAAAAGCCTGTCCGGCGACTTGGCGCGCATAATGCACAAGCACGACAACCTGTTCTCGCCGGCCGCCATCGAGGATTTCTTCGGCGAGGTTTATTGGCGCCTGAGTCCCCAAGGTCTGGACGCTAAATCGATCTTCGATGACTTCAAGATCGGTAGCGGCATCGCGGATTTCTCATACCGCGCCGTCGCGGAAAAATTTCGGATGATCGAGAGCGGCATGGTGCCGGTCATCATTCCGGGGAACGACGCAGCGCGCGAAGCAATAAAGAAACTTTCCGTGCCCCAAATTCCGTCGGGTGTCATCGCGCGTGATCTTCAGCCCTATGTCGTACAGGTTCCGCCCAAGGCGCGGGAGCGGCTGATTGCCTGCGGGCGCGTCGCGTTTGCTTCACAAAAATTGCGCCTCGACCAGTTCGCCGTGCTGACCGATTCGCAGTTGTACCGGGAGGACGTCGGACTACTCTGGGAAGATGCTGAATATTTTTCAACCGAAGGTCTTGTCTGGTGAGCGGAACTGTGTTCTTATTTCGTTCCAATAATTCTCGGGAGGGTTGTATTGTATGGCGTGCGACTGAAGGTGTGGGGGGACCACGCCTGTTTTACCCGGCCGGAAATGAAGGTGGAACGCGTCTCTTATGACGTGATGACGCCGTCCGCCGCGCGCGGAATTCTGGAAGCCATCCACTGGAAGCCGGCGATCCGGTGGGTGATCGACCGGATTCACGTGCTGAAACCGATCCGCTTCCAGTCGATCCGGCGGAACGAGGTGGGCAGCAAGGCGCCTGCCGGCAAGATCAAGACGGCGATGAACCGCGGTAGCCTCGAAGGCTTGTATCTGCTGGTCGACGAGGATCGTCAGCAGCGTGCTTCAACAGTTCTCGTGGATGTTGCCTACGTTATCGAAGCCCATTTCGACCTCGTTCGGAGGGACGACGCCGAAGAAACCGAAGGCAAGCATCTAGACATTTTCAACCGTCGCGCCGCGCGTGGGCAGTGCTTCCACCAGCCCTGCCTCGGCACACGCGAGTTCGCAGCGAAGTTCGAATTGATTCCGGCCGAAGCACCGTTGCCTGCGGCCATCGACGAGACACGCGACCTCGGTTTCATGCTGTGGGACATCGACCACGCGGCCAAAGGGCGACCGTCGCTGCTGTTTCGGGCTCACCTCGACCGCGGGGTCGTGAATGTGCCCGCGCCGGGTTCGCCGGAGATCAAGCGATGAGCATCCTAGCTTCGCTAGCCAAGGCTTATGAACGTATCAAGGATGCCCCTCCGTTCGGCTATTCGGCGGAGAAGATCGGCTTTGTGATCGGGCTGAATGAGGATGGAAGCGTTGCAACGGTTGTCCCCAGAGGTGAAGCTAAGGGACGCGCAAAAGATATTCCGCCGCTTTTGGTACCTCAGCCTGCCAAAAAGTCGGTGAATATTTCGCCGAATTTCCTTTGGGGGAACACGTCATATGTTCTTGGCATCACGTCAAAGGAAGACAAGAAGCCGAAACGGCTGGCTGATGAACATGCAGCTTTTGTTAAGTATCATCTCGACGCATTGAAACAAACTGAAGATATTGGCCTCGTTGCGCTGCGCCATTTTCTTGAGCATTGGACACCAGAGAAGTTTGCCAAACTACATTGGCCAGATGAACTCAAAGATCAGAATGTTGTTTTTGCACTCGAAAACGAGCGGCGGGACAACGTTTATTTGCATGATTGTACAGCCGCAAGATCGCTTTGGGAGAAGCTGAATTCATCGGAAGAAGCGGCAACGGCGATCTGTCTGATTAGCGGCAAAAAAGCGCCAATCGCGCGGCTGCATCCATCTATTAAGGGCGTTTGGGGTGCCCAGTCATCGGGCGCATCTATCGTGGCCTTCAATCAGGGATCCTTTGCGTCTTACGAGCATGAACAGGGCGAGAATGCTCCCATCGCGGAAGCCGCTGCGTTTCGATACACCACTGCGCTCAACGCATTTCTCGCGAAAGGCAGCCGCAATCGAATTCAGATCGGCGATGCCTCGACGGTGTTTTGGGCGGATGCGTCCGATATTGCCACCTGCGAAAAGGCGGAAAGTGCCTTCGTTGCGATGTTCGAGGAGGTAAACGAGGAGATCGAAACTGGTAAGGTCGGAGACATTCTTGAACGCATCCGCAAAGGGCAGCCGCTGGAGCAGGTCGCGCCGGAGCTTTCGCGCGGTGTGCGCTTTCATGTTCTCGGTCTTGCACCCAACGCCGCGCGGCTCTCGATCCGTTTCTGGTTTGATAATGATTTCGGTGTGCTTGCCCGGAATTACCAGCGCTTTGTCGCCGACATGCGGATCGATCCGCCGCCCCGCGAGATTAATCCGCCGCTGTGGCGTTATCTGATTGAAACTGCCGTACTCGGGAAACGCGAGAACGTGCTGCCCAACCTCGCAGGGGAGTGGGTGCGTTCGATCCTGATGGGCACCGCCTATCCCCAAACTCTGCTTTCGACTGTGCTGATGCGGATTCGCGCGGACGGAGAGGTCAACGCATTGCGAGTCGCCATTCTAAAGGCACTCGTCGTCCGAAACTTCAAAAAGGAGGGCCCC